>NZ_JBCMFH010000004.1:0-400008 GCF_043848115.1 Salmonella sp. 2020_1395
GGTGCTTTTGCCGTTACGCACCACCCCGTCAGTAGCTGAACAGGAGGGACAGCTGATAGAAACAGAAGCCACTGGAGCACCTCAAAAACACCATCATACACTAAATCAGTAAGTTGGCAGCATCACCTAACAGCCAGTCTGGCTAATAGCGGTCGTATATTTCGCCCACAGCATAAGCTTGCGGCCAATATTTGTTATGTAGGTAATCGGCTTCTGAGCGGTCCAGTTCAACTTGGGTTTGGCCTGAAACATCTGCTAACCTGTCACTCAAATGGTAATGTCAGATAAAGTGTCATGCAATGCCCGTATTGCTATTCCACAGCCTACAGATATGGGCGCTCAGTTCTTTCCTCAATCGCTGCTATGGGAAGCTCTGGCGTCATTTCACGCTCTTGCCAACCAGCATTTTATTAAAGCCTGACTTTTACCAGAGTAATTTCATAAGAGTGCCCATCTTCTGGTCTAAAAATAATAAATCTATTGTTATTTTTAGTAAAGGATTTCGACAAAATAAAACTATCATGATATCTGGCCAGGACGTAGTACCAGCCTCCATCATACAATATCATTTCGTATTCTTTCTTTAATTGTGGCTTATAGATCCCAACAAAAAAAGAAAATATAAAAAAATATATAATAAAACCAATCATAACTATAGTGAAACAATGTCTTCGCACCCAACTGAGTTGCGTAAAACAAATCACTGGCATCAATTTACTATAAAAACGCATCCCCACCGATAGGCATAAAGCCACCAGTAAAATGATAAAAAAAAGCTCCCACAAAAACGATTCTGTTAAGAGAGAAAACTCGATAACAATTGGAATAAAGAACAAAACCGCTGCCAAAAAAAGGCGTAAGAAGCTAAGGTCGTGGATACGTGCTTTTTGCTTTACTAAAAAAAACAATAGAATACCCACTCCCCATGCTATTATGAATATAGCCATCAGGCTAATCGCATGGAATAGACTTCGGGCAATGTTGTCAGGGCCGACGCCTACATACCACCACGGGAAACCATAGTACGCGGAGACGCCCCAGCCATAAAAATAGGCGCTCCCCCATCCCAGACCACCTAAATAGGCCAAAAGCATTGAAGAGTTTTTAATAATTGAATCATCACTCATTATAGTTAACTCACTTAAGAAATATTTAATATGAAAATAGAAATCAACACGTTATATACCCCCCTTGGAAATAATAGCTGGATGATAAGTTTACCTAATTTTCCTGAGTATCAAGCCAGCTCATACCCACGCCAGCACACTAAAATCAGGAGTGGCTACTTTTTTTAGAGGTTTGCCTTAACCAGACGCACAGTCAATAATGATAGCAGTCAGACAATATGTACCCGGCATTAACCTCACGTTGTTGATGATATATTTACTTCGTTGAAAAACAATAAATATTGCATGTATTTTATTGGCGGCGACAAACTGTTAAAGAAGCGCAATTCTATATACACCATTTACCTGATTACTTTTCTTGCTAATATTTGTTAATTAATGTTTTGCTAAAGCGTGTTTAATAAAGTAAGGAGGACACTATGCCATTGAGTGTTGGACAGGGTTATTTCACATCATCTATCAGTTCTGAAAAATTTAATGCGATAAAAGAAAGCGCACGCCTTCCGGAATTAAGTTTATGGGAGAAAATCAAAGCATATTTTTTCACCACTTACCATGCAGAGGCGCTCGAATGTATCTTTAAACTTTACCACTATCAGGAACTGAATCTAACACCGGTACAGGTTCGCGGAGCCTACATCAAACTTCGAGCCTTAGCGTCTCAGGGATGTAAAGAACAGTTTATTATAGAATCACAGGCACACGCCGATAAGTTGATTATTAAAGATGATAATGATGAAAATATTTTATCTATTGAGGTTGAATGTCATCCGGAACCTTTTGGTCTTGCCAAAGAAATCAATAAATTACATCCCAAACCAAAAAATATTTCTTTAGGTGATATTACCAGGCTGGTATTTTTTGGCGACAGTTTATCTGACTCCATGGGGCGTATGTTTGAAAAAACACATCATATCTTACCCTCCTATGGTCAATACTTTGGCGGAAGGTTTACTAATGGATTTACCTGGACTGAGTTTTTATCATCTCCACACTTCTTAGGTAAAGAGATGCTTAATTTTGCTGAAGGGGGAAGTACATCGGCAAGCTATTCCTGCTTTAATTGCCTCGGTGACTTTGTATCAAATACGGACAGACAAATCGCATCTTACACCCCTTCTCACCAGGACCTGGCGATATTTTTATTGGGGGCTAATGACTATATGACACTACACAAAGATAATGTAATAATGGTCGTTGAGCAACAAATTGATGATATTGAAAAAAATAATTTCCGGTGGAGTCAATAATGTTTTGGTCTTGGGGATTCCCGATTTGTCTTTAACACCTTATGGCAAACATTCTGATGAAAAAAGAAAACTTAAGGATGAAAGCATCGCTCACAATGCCCTGTTAAAAACTAATGTTGAAGAATTAAAAGAAAAATACCCTGAGCATAAAATATGCTATTTCGAGACTGCCGATGCTTTTAAGATGATAATGGAGGTGGCCAGTAATATTGGTTATGATACGGAAAACCCTTATACTCACCATAGCTATGTGCATGTCCCCGGGGCTAAAGACCCTCAGCTGGATATTTGTCCGCAATACGTCTTCAATGACTTTGTCCACCCAACCCAGGAAGTCCATCATTGTTTTGCCATAATGTTAGAAAGTTTTATAGCTCATCATTATTCCACTGAATAAAGTTCCATCGGCTGCGGTACGCCTTGAGTAATACACCGCTCAATATCATAGTGCCGGTGGCATGAAAATATGAGGTTGTCTTTGCTGCCGGTTGGTCAATAAGTGATCCATACTCTATGTTCAGTAGGACAAAAATGGATAGAGTCGATAGATCGCCACCGTAACTACAATACTCACTATCACACTGACGATAAAGTATGTTTTGAATGGCTGCTTTTGCGTTTTATGACGGAAGAGTTGTTGACCAACAATCGCACCAGGCCACCCACCGACAACCCCAAACACCAACAAAGTGGATTCCGGCACTCTGCGCCAGGTTTTACGTGCCGCCGTTTTATCTACACCGTAGATCGCCAGCGTTAGCACATTGGCGAGCAGGAACCACATCGCGACGGGATGCGATGTAAAAATGCTTCCGACCGCAGCGGAGATCAGGAGTAAATAACAAAAGCGGTTAAGATACATATTATTATGTCATAGCAATGATTAGGGACATCGGAGCCCATTATACGCGATACATGCGCCTATGTGATGCAGAATTTTCTTTTCATTCAGCCAACGAGTCATCGAGGATTCATTTTTAATTACCATGGTAATCATAAGGTAATTAACGTGTTGTGAACACGATTAAAATGGGTAAAGCCACCGAAAATGTTACCACCTTAACCATTGCCAGGATAACTTAATGAAGAACCCTCTTTATTGCTGTTTGTTATCCGGTTGGCAGTCTCAGTTTTGGATTTATTAATCGTATTTATATTTATTACATAAGATGTACGATGTTAATTTGAGAATTTTATCTCGACAACCGCATATATTAAGATATTTCTGAATTAAGATTATTATCGATTAAAACAAGTTAACGTTTTGATAAACATAACAACATCGTCAGAACTCCTGATTTGTTGTCGCTTGTTCATAAAACAAATAATTTATATGCTTGCAAATATAGATAGCACGCAAATCAACTTAGCTCAGAAAATGTATTTGACAAGCAAAGATAAGTCTTTATATTGGCCCTAGATAGAGTGGTAAGATGATACTTAGAGACATTAAATACACCGTCACTGAAGCATTTATCTGCTTATCATGTAAATATGTATGCGTAAATGGAGCATAAACTATGTCCAGTATACTAATGTCTATGGTATTTTTACATTTTCACCTTTCATGGGGTCGCTGCACTCATATCCAGTTGATATCTCATGGTATATTCAATCCATTCCCTTTGATGATTCCTGTCAAACCTCCTGATTAAATTAGTTAACAGCGATGGAATACATAATGTTAAGTACTTTACGCCTGCAAATGTCAGGTTCACGCCCTAATGCTTAATTTATAATACGCATTACCTTACTACAGGAAATAGATAGCATGTTATCCAAAAAATTTGGCTTATCGATGATAGTGTTGGGAATAATGTCGTCTTCAGCGTTTGCTGATAGCATCGTTGAAGGGAGAACACTCAATGTCGCAGTATCACCGGCCTCTCCCCCTATGTTATTTAAAAGTGCTGATGGCAAATTGCAGGGGATAGATCTGGAGCTTTTTTCGTCTTACTGTCAGTCACGGCATTGTAAGCTAAACATCACCGAATATGCCTGGGATGGAATGCTTGGCGCAGTGGCGAGTGGTCAGGCAGATGTCGCATTTTCGGGAATTTCAATCACAGATAAACGTAAGAAAGTTATTGATTTTTCTGAACCTTATTACATCAACTCTTTTTATCTGGTCAGTATGGCCAATCATAAAATAACGCTCAATAACCTCAATGAATTAAATCAATATTCTATTGGATACCCTCGAGGAATGGCTTACTCCGACCTTATCAAAAACGATCTGGAGCCCAAAGGATACTACTCGTTAAGTAAAGTAAAATTGTATCCAACATATAATGAGACGATGGCTGATCTAAAAAATGGCAATCTTGATCTGGCTTTTATAGAAGAGCCGGTTTATTTTACCTTCAAAAATAAGAAAAAGATGCCGATAGAAAGTCGTTATGTTTTCAAGAATGTTGATCAACTTGGCATTGCCTTTAAGAAAGGCTCTCCCGTGCGCGATGATTTTAACTTATGGCTTAAAGAGCAAGGGCCACAAAAAATATCTGGCATCGTCGATAACTGGATGAAATAGTAAGCTATGTCATCAGGTAATATGCTGGCTATCTTTTATTTCCTATTGGAAGGGATTGGTAATACGCTGCTTGTAACCTTTACCTGTTTTCTCTCAGCGTTTTTTACCGGGCTTACAGTCGCCGTATTACGGCGACTATTCCCCCTTCCACTACAGAAGATACTCGACGTACTGGTCTTTATTCTTCGGGGAATTCCAATACTTATTGCTGTTTTTCTTGTTTATTTTGGATTGCCAGCGATTGGCATATATGTTTCACCTCTGGTGGCCATGAACCTCAGCGTCGGCTTAATCAGCGGGAGTTATCTTGCCGAGGTGTTCAGAGGGGCGCTTAAATTAGTTGAGCCATTCGAAATAACGGTAGCGAAAGTAGCAGGAATGCGTCAATTACAGGTTATAGTAAATATTGAACTGCCACAGATGTTGCGATTTTCTGTGCCCGGTATTATCAATGAGTTTTCTTCTGTATTAAAAGCGACGCCCTTTGCTTATACTGTAGGTATCGCTGAAATAACGAAGCAGGCAATGTCACTGACAGCCATCACGCTGAACGGATTGCAGATCTATACTCTTGCCGGGGTATTATATTTCATTATTTATAAAGTTTTTACTCTTCTGGCCGGAGTGTTTGAGAAAAAATATCGCATCAGTTGAAGCATAAAAATAGAGGTGATATTCATGGCTTTACTGGAACTAAAAGAGATAAGTAAGGAATATTCAGGAAAAAAGGTTCTTGATACGGTTAGTCTGAAAATTCAATCGGGAGACATGAAAGTAGTCATGGGGCCATCGGGTTGTGGAAAAACGACGCTTTTACGCTGTCTGCTTCGATTAGAAGAGCCTGATTATGGCGATATTTATTTTCACGGGAGAAATATTTATGACAAGGAATTTACTATTCTTGAGTTCAGAAAAAAAGTCGGTTGTGTCTTCCAGAATTACGCTTTGTATCGCCATCTTAACGTCATGGATAATATTACCCTTGCCCTATGTAAAGTGTTTGACATGCCGGGACAACTAGCCCGGGAGAAAGCCTTACATGAGCTACAAAAACTTGATATGGTCTCGCATAGCGCGAAATACCCTTCGCAATTATCGGGCGGGCAGCAACAGCGCGTCGCCCTGGCCCGTACAATGGTCACCGACCCAGAACTCATTATTTTTGATGAGCCGACGTCTGCGCTTGATCCGCTCATGACTCGTGAAGTCGGAATGTTGATCAAGCAACTTCACGACAATGGCGTCACTATATTATGCGTCACTCATGATATTCGCCTCGCCAGATTACTAAGCGATAACGTAACGTTTCTTAATCATGGCAAAATTCGTGCAGAAGGCGCTTTTACCGATCTTGCTTTACGAGAAACGGATCCAGATATCCACTGTTTTTTTAGCGAGGCACAACGATGATCGCTGGCTGGTCTCTCTTCTTTAATGACCTGACTGAACAACTGCCACTTGTTGTGGACGGTATTAAAGAAACCTGTAAACTTGCGCTGATTGTTTCCATCACCGGTTTTTTGTGGGGAATTATTATTTTCTTTCTGAGCCTGAGCCATCGCCCCGTGGTAAAAGCCATAACTCGACTGTACATGGATTTCTTTATCGGTACGCCACTCATTCTTATTCTGTTTGTTATCTATTATGGTTTACCTCAATCTGGCATTCACCTGTCCTCTTTTACCGTGGCGGTTACAGGGTTTACTTTAAACGTCGGCGCATATAATGCCGCGTACATGACAACGGCCTATAACGCATTGAATAAGTATGAAACGGAGGCAGCAGTCGTTCAGGGGTTGAACAAACGGCAGGTCTTTTTGTGGATTATACTGCCTCAGGTATTGTTGTCTTCCATTCCAGCCTTAACGAATCAGATGATTAATAACCTTAAAGACAGCACCATCGTTTTTCTTATCCAATATACTGAGTTTTTCGCGCGAATTCAGGAGGTTGCTGCAACTAGCTTTAAATTCTTCCATGCTTACCTTTTTGCCGCCATAGTGTATCTTATTGGCGTTACCTTTATCGTCGGTTTGACCCGGTTTTTAGAGCATAGACTGCTTCGCCATTACGGTCAGGATTACTGAGTTGCACTGCACTATTCTGATTAATTCATCGCTGACATTATCAAAGTTATTTTTATTTAGTGTTGGTTAAGATTTTAACCTTCATTATTGCGTTAGGTGTCCATTCTGGTCTAAGTCTTACTCCATTGAGGATATTATGGCGCTACCACAACTATCCATATGGCAGCCCGGCGATGGGTTAAGAAAAATAAAGTATAAATATCATGTTTGTCTCATTGTCATATTCTCCGTCCTTATACGGTTGCTGTTTTTAACTGACCGCTACCTTTGGTGTGACGAAGCGTCCAGCGTGCTGATTAGTCGACATAGCGTAGATAATCTGCTCTTCCATGCCGCTTTTGACGTGCATCCCCCGCTTTATTATCTGTTACTGCATGACTGGATGATATTATGGGGTGATAGCATTGCAGCGGTACGCTCTCTCAGTCTACTCTTTGGGATCCTGACAGTTGTGCTGGTTATCGCGCTTACGCGATGGCTGGCAAATGAGCGTACAGCCTTATTGGCGGGATGGTTCGCCGCCCTGATGCCGATGGCAGTTCATTACAGTCAAGAAACGCGCATGTACGCGTTAATGGGAATGCTAACGCTCGCTGCCGCGTTAGCATTGATGATGTGGATAAAAACACCCACCCATAATCGCTATCTTGTCGCGTATGCTTTACTTATGACGTTCAGCTTTTACACCCATTATTTCACCCTATTTACACTTATTGCCCACTGGATCGCAGTAACAATATTATCCTGCCAAAGCCATAAAACGGCTTGCTACCTTAAACTTCCTGGCTGGTGGTTTGCTAACCTGGCGATTGCTGTCGCTTATCTCCCCTGGTTGCCCGTATTGTTTAATTTACTGACTCATCTGGCGCAGTTGAGAGCCGGTAATGATATCGGTTGGATTCCCCCCGTAACATGGCGTGACCTGCCTGCGATGTACTGGCATTTTTTTACCGGAAACAACGGACAGGGTTTTCCGTCGTTCATTCTGTGGCTGGCTGTGGGAGGTTTTATCGGTACTGTGGGGCGAATATCTTTATACAACGGAGAATATGAAAGATATCAGCTGATATTATTTTGTAATCTGGTCATCCCTGTAATGCTGGTCTTCATCATTTCCTGGTGGATGCCGTTATTTATCGATCGTTATTTTTTCTTCTCATCGCTGAGCATTCCCCCCCTGCTCGCGGTATTACTTACCCGCGCAAAAAAAGCGGTTTGTGGCTTCTGTTTTATCTTATTCACCTTATTATTCGGCTATGGTTTCTATCATAATAACCCTGAGCACATAGACGAGTTTAAACCACTGGTAAACTATATTAATACCCGTCACCAGCCTAATGATGCCGTGGTAGTCAGTAAAATGTTCGATTATTTAAGTTATGTGTATTATAATAAGCGAGATTATCGTACGTTTCTTTATACACCGCCTAACGCACACGGAACATCAGGCAGACCGAATGCCTATGGCTTTGGCTCACTGTTTTATGCGCAAGCCGATCAGACATATATTGATAATCTGACAACGCTTTCAAAAAGTTACCATCGTGTCTGGTTGGTAAGCGGCGGTAACTTTAGTCAGGATTACCCCTTGCCGTCAGAATGGCAAAATATCGCAAAATTCAGAAGTGGTAGATTTCAGGTACAATTATTTGTAATACCAACTCAACAGGCGCGTCAAATGCAATGATTACCGTTTTCTATCCAGTGCAGTGATAAACAGTACTGCCACTGCCAGACCGCCTAAAAGTAAGGTCCAGCCAAACGCTTCAAAAACCTCAATCATATCGCCTCCAGGTAGGTGATATTAAATAAAGATGGCTATCTCAGCGTAACATTTAAAATATCAATTAATGTGCAATAATCGCTTTATGTGTATGAATAAATATTGTTTCTCATGCTTTTAATTGCATTGCTATTATCATAAGGCTTAATATATTTATATTAACGATTATTAATTATCAGCTTATAATAATATGACTGATCAATTCATTTATCAGCTATTATTATCCTCTATATTCTTTAAGATAGCCGCTTAATTCATAGTATCTCCTTTATTCATCGCATTAAATTACTCACTCACCTGATTAATGCTTGCCTAACGATTGCTTCGTTGTTTTAATTCCAGCGCGAAATTATTTAGTGAGAGAACAATGAAGCATACACAACAATCAGGCGCAAAAGTCTATAACCCATTCACGCTTAGCTTATATGACTGGTGGGTACTCAATATCTCAAACAAATATGCATGGAAGTGTCCTACTGATACGCGACTACTTCCTTTCTTCCTGCATCACATGGGCGAGACTCACCTGGATATTGGCGTAGGTACAGGTTATTACCTGAAACATGCACCTGCGACTCATGCCATTTCGCTGATGGATTTAAATCCGGATAGCCTGAAAATAGCCGCCAGCCGAGTGGGTAATACGAAAATCCGCGCCACACTACAACACGATGTTTTCGACACGTTCCCGGCGGACTGGCACGGGCGCTTCGATTCCGTTTCGATGTACTATCTTCTGCACTGCTTACCTGGTGAGATGACAACAAAAGCGAAGGCAATTAAAAATGCCGGTATGGCGCTTAAACCCGGCGGCACACTTTTTGGCGCCACGATTCTGGGCAAAGAGGTTCCTCACAATGCTTTTGGTAAGAAATTAATGGCTGTTTATAACAAGAAAGGAATATTCAGTAATACCAATGATTCAGCCGATACGTTACGCAGCGTGTTGGACGAACATTTCGCTAAGGTGACTTTGGAGCAACATGGCGCCGTTGCGCTATTTTCCGCCACTATGCCACGTTCATTGTAAGTACAGGCACTTCCGAGCGGTCGGCAGCGCGATCATGTTGGTTTAACCCGTTGATTAAACATTGGATTACGGAATAGCAATTGCTTATTTTATTTGTCATACAAATAAGTATAATACCCGCTTCCGATGTAGACCCGTCCTCCTTCGCCTGCGTCACGGGTCCTGGTTAGACGCAGGCGTTTTCTGTATGGAATACGCCATCCCCTCTGATAGATACCTTGTTTGCCTGAAGCAGTTAACCCCACCTGCGACAAACGTCATACAGGACGGTCAGTCACGCTTACGCGGCATCATCCGTAACAGCGTATTGTCTTTCCAGAAATAGTGATGCATCAAAGCAGCGATGGCATGAAGTCCAATAACAAAATAGCCCAGATTCGCCAGCGTGACGTGCCAGGATTTCAGCATATCTACGCGTTCAAAGTTAGCTTCGGCGGCATGCGGCATAGTAATGCCAAATGCGACCCAGGGATTGCCGCGGTTATACATCATGACCAGACCAATAACAGGCAGCGCGATAAATAACAGGTAAATCACCAGATGTCCCAAATGCGCCATTCCGGTCATCATCGGTTTTGGACGAGGAACAATGGGCGGCGTGGGATATTTCAGCCGAATAATCAAGCGCGCCACCATTAAAAGCAAAATAGTGATGCCACATGAAACATGCGTCATATTAAACCAGGGCCGATAACTACGCGGCGCAAAACCGCGTAGCTCCATCGCGGCGTAAGCCACAATAACCAGAAAAAAGACTAACCAGTGAATACCAATTTGCAGGCCGGAATACTTATTGCCCATAGCGCGTCCTGAATGAAAACCGTAAAGCGACAACATAACCAGCTTTTATAAATAATTCATCAAATTTATGAAATGGTGGTCGCACTTGCCCGTTCACCCTCGCAAACGGGCGATTTTTAGCGTAAAGCTCTCTGTTCTAACGCACTGCGCAGCGTCGTATCTGCCTGCAATACCTGCCATGCCTTTTCAATATCGCGTGGGATATCAACGTGAATGATAAAATCTTTACCACGCGGTCCATACCCTGTTTCATCGTCACGCAAACGTGGCAGCTCGCCGGCAATCAGAGACAGATAACGCTCCACCGTCCAGATGCCCTCTTCAACGTTGGCAAAACGTGTACCGCCGTTAAGGTGGCGCAGTACCGGAACAAAACCAGGAAAACTCAGCCAGCGCGGCGCATCGGTGTCGTCGTTTGTTACGCGCCGAAACGCCGCGATAGTGCGCCGCTGCATGGTGGGGTCTTGCACAACGATAGCCGTGTTAATGTTTTCTTTCGCCTGACGGATCAGTGCGCAGGAGAAACGGGCATTTTCGCCGCAATTAGTTGACCGATCTTCCAGCCAAATTTTCTCAGCCGGAATATGCCAGAACTGGTTCGCGATATCCGCGAGGATAGCGGCTTCAGCGCGTCCGGTTGTGCGAATAGTGTGGTAGCGCGGATGCCGGGAAATCACGGCGTACAAAAACGGCGTCGAATGACCTATACCGCCGCTAATCAGTAAAGGAACGCCTTGCGCTTTGGCGATGCGACAGGCCGCGTCGATAGTGGGGATCACCGCATTGCCCGCCAGGACGACGCAATCCGACGAATAAGGTTGTTCGCCGGAAAAATCATTTTGCGCCAGCCACTGTCCGACGGTATTCACCGCCAGCAATGTTTCCGCAGAGAGCGCCGGAAATGGCGTTGTATTCATAATTCCTCCTTTTTGTTCCGAACTTGTACCGGATCTCTTTGAAAGACATCGTCGCCTGGCTTTTTAGACCGTAATCTGATCCATGGCCTGTAAAATACGCTTATCGGAAATAGGATAAGGCGTACCGAGCTGTTGGGCGAAATAACTGACACGCAGTTCTTCAATCATCCAACGGATCTCTTTAACATCATCATCTTCGCGACGCGCTGGAGGCAATTTATTTATCCATTGTTGCCACGCCTGCTGGACGCTTTCGACTTTCAGCATTTGCGCCCGATCGCGGTGCGGATCGACAGCCAGTTTCTCCAGCCGCTTTTCAATTGCCTGCAGATAACGCAGCGTATCGCCGAGACGTTTAAAGCCGTTGCCAGTCACAAAACCACGGTATACCAGACCGCTCATCTGCGCCTTGATATCGGAAAGCCCCAACGCCATGCTCATATCCACCCGCCCTTTCAGACGCTTATTGATATTGAATACGGTCGTCAGGATGCGCTCAACCTGCTTCGCGATATCCACCACAGTATCATTCAGCTCGGCGCGTACCTTTTCGTGCAGCGCGGTGAAACCTGCTTCGCTCCACACCGGCCCGCCGTTGGCATCTATCAGTTTATCTACCCCGCAGGCAATACAGTCATCAATCAACTCCAGTACTTTGCCGTACGGGTTAAAGTACAGCCCCAGCTTGGCTTTATTCGGCAATTTCTCATGCAGATACTTAATCGGTGAAGGAATATTGAGCAACAGCAGACGGCGTAAACCGCACCACATCGCCTGTTGTTGTTCCAGCGGATTATCAAACAATTTGATAGCGACGCTGTCACGTTCATCCACTAACGCCGGCCACGCCTTCACTTTATAATTACCGCGTTTCTGTTCGTAGCTTTCCGGCAGCTCGCCGAAACTCCAGATATGCAGCCCGCTCTGCTCAATGCCGTCATCCGCCACCGCCGAGAGCGTCTCCTGCACTTTGCCTTTCAGCGCATTTTTAAGCTCGGCGAGCGAACGCCCTTCCTGCAGTTTCTTGTTTTTGTCATTCACCACGCGAAACGTGATTTTCAGATGCTCGGGCACCTGATCCCAATGCCAGTCTTCCCGGTCGACCGTGACGCCGGTCATCCGGCGCAGTTCACGCTCCAGAGCGTCCAGCAGCGGCAGCTCCAGCGGCGTTACGTGACCTAAAAACGCTTCAGCATAGTTTGGCGCCGGAACAAAGTTGCGACGTACCGGTTTTGGCAACGATTTAATCAGCGCAATCACTAATTCACGGCGCAGCCCTGGGATCTGCCATTCAAAACCGCTCTCGTCAACCTGGTTAAGTAGCGGCAACGGAATATGGACGGTCACGCCGTCAGCATCCGCGCCCGGTTCAAACTGATAGCTCAAACGCAGCTTGAGATTGCCCTGGTGCCAGAAATTCGGGTAATCCAGTTTGCTGATTTTTTCCGCGCCTTCTTTAATCAGCATACTTTTTTCAAAGTTGAGTAGATCCGGCGTCTCGCGGCTGATTTTTTTCCACCAACTATCAAAGTGGCGGGCGGAAATAACGTCATGGCTAATACGCTGGTCATAAAACTCAAACAGGGTATCGTCATCCACCAGGATATCGCGGCGGCGAGATTTGTGCTCAAGTTCCTCGACTTCCGCACGCAATTTTAGATTCTCACGGAAGAAGGCGTGACGGGTTTGCCAGTCCCCCTCCACCAGCGCATGGCGGATGAACAACTCGCGACACAACGCCGGGTCAATCTGGCTATAATTCACCTTGCGCGCGGCGACAATCGGCAGACCGTAGACAGTAACCTTTTCCGTCGCCATCACCGCGCCTTGCGCCCGCTCCCAGTGCGGTTCGCTATATGAACGTTTAATCAGGTGCTGGGCTACCGGTTCCACCCATTCTGGCTCAATGCGGGCAGCGATGCGCCCCCACAGGCGGCTGGTCTCCACCAGTTCTGCGACCATTGTCCATTTCGGCGGTTTTTTGAATAAACCGGAACCGGGGAAAATAGAGAATCGGGCGTTACGCGCGCCGGTGTACTCTTGTTTATCGGCATCTTTCATCCCGATATGCGACAACAGCCCCGTTAACAACGCAACGTGAATTTCCCGGTATTCTGCGGGTTCGCTGTTTACCGGAATCCCCAGTTCTTTTACCACCTGACGCAGTTGGGTATAGATATCCTGCCACTCACGCACGCGTAAATAGTTCAGATAGTCGGTGCGACACAGACGGCGGAATTGATTCGACGACAGGGCCTTTTGTTGCTCGCCGAGGTAATTCCACAGGTTAACAAACGCCAGAAAATCGGATTCCTTATCATGGAAACGCCGGTGTTTCTCATCGGAAGCCTGCTGCTTATCCACTGGGCGCTCGCGCGGATCCTGAATAGAGAGTGCGGAAGTAATGATCATCGCTTCGCGCACACAGCCATGTTTTTGCGCTTCCAGAACCATACGCGCCAGGCGCGGGTCGACCGGCAGCTGAGATAATTGTCGGCCTAGCGGCGTCAGCTTATATGCCGTTTGCTGTTCGTCGGCGGTAATCGCCCCCAGCTCTTCCAACAAACGTACGCCATCCTGAATATTGCGCTTATCCGGCGCTTCGACAAACGGGAAGGCGGCGATGTCACCCAGCCCCAAGGCGGTCATCTGCAAAATAACCGACGCCAGGTTGGTACGTAGAATTTCCGGGTCGGTAAATTCCGGACGTGACAAAAAGTCATCTTCCGAATACAGACGAATGCAAATCCCTTCCGATACGCGCCCGCAACGCCCTTTACGCTGGTTGGCGGAAGCCTGTGAGATCGGTTCAATCGGCAGGCGCTGCACTTTAGTGCGGTAGCTGTAGCGGCTGATGCGCGCAGTGCCAGGATCGATCACATACTTGATACCCGGCACCGTCAGCGACGTTTCCGCCACGTTAGTTGCCAGCACGATACGGCGTCCGCTGTGCGACTGGAAAACGCGGTTCTGTTCGCTGTTCGACAAGCGTGCATACAGCGGCAACACTTCGGTATGCCGTAAGTTCAGCTTGTTCAGGGCGTCGGCGGTATCGCGGATTTCCCGCTCTCCGCTCATAAAAATCAGGATATCGCCGGGACTTTCACGCCCCAGTTCATCAACAGCGTCGAAAATTGCCTGTAGCTGATCGCGTTCAGTGTCGTCAGCCTCTTCCACGATGGGGCGATAACGAACTTCTACGGGATACGTTCGGCCAGAGACTTCGATAATCGGCGCGTTATTAAAGTGGCGCGAGAAGCGTTCCGGGTCGATGGTCGCAGAGGTAATAATCACTTTCAGATCGGGGCGACGCGGCAGAAGCTCTTTCAGATAGCCGAGCAAGAAGTCAATATTCAGGCTGCGTTCATGCGCTTCATCAATAATGATGGTGTCATACTGCATCAATAGCCTGTCCTGCTGGATTTCCGCCAGCAGGATACCGTCCGTCATCAGTTTGACCATGGTGTTGCTACTGACATGATCGCTGAAACGAACTTTATAGCCGATGCAGCCGCCAGGCTCCGTTTGCAACTCTTCGGCAATGCGGTTAGCGACGGTGCGCGCCGCCAGACGACGCGG
This sequence comes from Salmonella sp. 2020_1395, assembly GCF_043848115.1. NCBI lineage: Bacteria > Pseudomonadati > Pseudomonadota > Gammaproteobacteria > Enterobacterales > Enterobacteriaceae > Salmonella > Salmonella sp. 2020_1395. Next base: position 15,108 of record NZ_JBCMFH010000004.1, read on the forward strand.
TTGAGTATGTCCAATAAGTCCTTTAATTCCGCGTCCCAGTTCCATACAAATTTTCGGCAACTGGGTGGTTTTACCGGAACCGGTTTCCCCTGCCACGATCACCACCTGATGATCGCGGACCGCTTCCAGAATGTCCTGTTTCTTCTGGCTAACAGGCAGATTTTGCGGATAAGTGATTGAGGGGCGCGCCGCTTCGCGGAGAGCGACCTGGGTCGCAGCCTGTTCAATTTCTTTCGCCATCGTCTGGAAAATGGCCTGTTGCGCATCAGGATTTTTTACTTTCTTTACGCCATGCAGGCGGCGCGCAAAGCGCTGTTTGTCGCGCAGCATCAGTGCATCCAGCCGCTGCTGTAACACCTGAAGCGTCAACATAGATTGTTCAGTCATAAAGCTCTTGGGCAGCATTCTGCCTGTTTAAAATCGTTTTAAATGATAGGTATAGAGTACCACATTGGGGCTTTTTTTGTGTTGTTCAATAATTTCGAACAAAGGGTTCGATATATTGCGCTATCCCTGCGACATATTTGTGAATAAAGTGTCAACAAGCAACGGGGCACGCCCCTTCAAACACATAAAAGGAAACACCCATGAGCAAGGTATTAGTTCTTAAATCCAGTATTCTGGCAGGGTACTCTCAGTCTGGTCAGTTGACTGACTATTTTATTGAACAATGGCGCGAAAAACACGTCGCAGATGAAATTACTGTCCGCGATCTGGCGGCCAACCCTGTTCCGATGCTGGATGGCGAGCTGGTGGGCGCGATGCGTCCGGGCGATGCGCCTTTAACGCCACGTCAGCAGGACGCTCTGGCGCTGTCTGATGAACTCATTGCTGAACTGAAAGCCCACGACGTCATCGTTATTGCGGCGCCGATGTACAATTTCAATATCCCGACGCAGCTGAAAAACTACTTTGATCTGATTGCCCGCGCCGGTATCACTTTCCGCTATACCGAAAAAGGCCCGGAAGGTCTGGTAACCGGTAAACGCGCGGTGGTTCTCTCCAGCCGCGGCGGTATCCATAAAGACACCCCGACGGATTTGATTGCGCCTTACCTGAAAGTGTTCCTTGGTTTTATCGGTATTACCGACGTGAATTTTGTCTTTGCCGAAGGCATCGCCTACGGGCCGGAAGTGGCGGCTAAAGCCCAGGCCGATGCAAAAGCCGCGATTGACAGCGTAGTAGCCGCTTAAATATTTTTGCCTCCCGTTTCGACGGGAGGTGACTTCTTAGGTTCGTAGCGCAAATATCCTACCACGCCGCTACTGCCGCCATCGCTGGGATGCGTTACCCCATCATTGACTTCAACGCAGGCGAAATCAAAAGGCGACACATTTTCGATGCACGCCACATTGACCCCATATTGATCGGGATTGGATCGACGTTGATGAAAAGTATATATCCCGCATACCGAACAGAAAAAATGCACCGCCTTGCCCGTATTGAAGCGATATTCGGTAAGCTTATCCTGCCCTTTTAGCACTTTAATACCCGATAGCGGCGCAGACACTGCCACTGCTCCGCGCATCCGGCAAAAGGAACAGTTGCAGCGCCTGGCGGTATGAAAGCCATCGCTAAGTTGAACGGTAAACACGACGCTGCCACAATGGCAGGCAGCAGATAATTTTTCAGACGTCATACCTGGTTACTCTCGCGAATAGTGATACCAGCCAACAGTATAGAAATAGCCTTCCGGTTCGCCTAATGTAAATACAACCTTCGTATTCAGAAATTACCCATATAAAAATGCATTTTGCGGTAAAAAAATTGTCGGGAAGCGGTTATTTACGCATCCATTTGCCATTAATTCCCTGGACATATTCTCCCGGCCTGGCGCGCTCAACCAGTTTTTGCCCTGCCATCTTCGCCACCTCGTCCACGGGAAGATGATTGCTATCCGCTAACTGCTGATAACTGGCGCGGCGGGCATGATTAATATCAAGCACCAGTTTCTGGGTTTCGGCATCATTCTTTAAGGCCACCAGATAGCCATTCAGCGTTTCCCCGACCCGGCCCTGCGTGCGCGCTTCGTCCAGGGTTAAGGCCCACACAGAAGGTGTGAGCAAGCTCAGCGTCAGCACCCATAGCATTAAATACTTTTTCATTATGGCCTCAGAATAGATCGCTGCGTGATTTCAGGAGTTCTTCAACATCTTTATCGACTTTGATATGTATTTCATGCTCGATCTTTACATTCATGTTGATGGTAATCGGCTGTTCCGGCGCGGCGACTTCAATACGTGGCGTGCAGCCCACCACGATAAATGACGCAAGCGCTGACAGCATGGCAATACTCATTTTCATTATTTATCCTCACAGTCCTTGTCTTTCCGGCAAGGAGGTTGCGGCAACGCTGTATTTTGTTCAAGCCATGCCTGTAAATTGTCGCCAAAACGCAAACTGCGCCACAGCGTAAACACATTTTCTTCATGGGTATAGTTCAAGTTAACGATCGCGGTTTTACCATCTACCCGGCTTTTGCCGGTAATAGCCGCCTGCATCGTTAGTACGCCCAGGTTATCAACGTTAATTTTCGTCCACGAATGCGTAATCTCCATATAACGTAGCCAGTTAATCGCCGAGCCTGCCGTAACATTATCCTTCACCACCGCATCCGCAGTATCTTTATCGATACGCAACGTCATTGGCCCAGGATTCGTAAGCCAGCCATCTTTGATTATCCATTTTTCATTGTTCAGCCACAGCGGCAGCGCGCCGCTGACCGGACCAGACATGGCGAATTGCTTTGGATTTATGGCGCTAATCAATTCGCTGGATGAAATATTTTGCACTCGCAAAAGCGCCGGGTCGTGCTGCGGCATTCGCAACTGTTTCATAATGATTTGACCGCCCAGCACGTCTACGCTGACATCGCTTAGCAGTAATGGATTCGACTCGCTCCAGGGATAACCGCCCTGTAAATCAGCGGTGATATTTTTCGCCGTGACCTGGTTGACTATCCCGGCAATACGCAGCGAGACGGGCCCGCGCGTCCCCAATTGCCACGCGCCGTTGTGGAAGCGAAATGGCAGAATGAAATCGACGCCGTTGATTTTGTTATCCGGCATCCAGGCGCTACCACCCTTTAACACGCCGTGTCCACCTGCTTCAAATCCCTGCCCCTGTGCGGCGGAAAAAGCCACCTGCGCATACAGTGAGCCTTCGCGCAGCGTCATTTTCCAGTCTGGTGGAAGCAACGGCTGGAAAACGATAAGCGACTGCTTCGGCCACCAGGCCTGTCCGCGAAGGCGTTCGCCATCCCAGCGCCCATTCAGCCGTACCGGCCCTATCGCCCCCGCCCGAAGGTCGCCTTTAAACTGGAACAGGGTTGGCTCGCGCCCTTCAACGCTAAAATTAATGGTAGAAGGCGGCAGCACGCTCCCGCTGGTAAATACGGTTTTTCCCGCCTCCAGAGACAGCGCGCCCTGTAGCGACGGCGTTGTGGCGTCGCGAACCCAGACAATAGGTTTATTCAGCGCCAGTCTTGGCGATGTGACGGTCATTGCGCCATAGTGCAACTGATCAAAACCGGTGGACAAACTGGTCAATCTGATGGTGTTATCATGCCATTCGCCCTGTCCGGCAATATCCCAGTGGGCGCGCATTGGCGTAAAGCTTCCTTGCCCCCAATAGCGCCACCGCCAGCGACCAGCATCAGGGAGAAAATCATTCGCCAGGCCATCAAGATGAAGAACGAAATCGCCCATCTCATTTTCGTGCGCCCGTAAAATAGCCTGTAATCGGCCATCAACGCCGCGCGGCGTCACCTTAACGCCCGCCAGCGGCCAACGAATTTCATCAATATCTAACGCATCAATCACCCGTCCGCGCGAGCGTAGCAATGCGCCAGGTGCAAAGGTGAGCTGCGGATCGGCCAGACTGCCGCGGAACATAGCGGGCAATACGGCATAAAAGATTAAATCCTTCTGTTTAGCCTCGCCGGTAAGCTGTAGAGGCATCTCACTGCTATCCATGCTGAGTTTTCCCGGGCCGATAGTCAGTACAGCGTTCGCTTTGCCGGCATCGCCCTGGGTCAGAATATTCAGGCGTCCGCTGACTTGCGCATTATCCGGCCCGGCTTGCCAGTTATCGATATTAAAAGCCAGACGTCCGCTCAAGGGGAATCCCTGATATGGCCAGTTCCAGCGGCCATCGCTGATGGTAAGCCGCTGACGCGTTACCGCCCAGGGGAGATCGAGAATCGGGTCAGGATTACCTCGCGCCATCACGATGAGCTGTCCGGCGTTATCACGCCACTCCAGTTCCGCATCCACCAGCGACGGTTCCTGCGGCAGACGCAAGGTCGCTGCCGCATGACCGCTGACCGGTAGGCCATCCGGTACCAGCGGCAACATAAACTCCCCCGCCAGGCTAACGGGAGGCTGGTTGGCCAGCGCGGCGATCTCCAGTTGGCTCACCGTCAATGCCTGACCGCGTAGCTGCCCTTGAAATTTTACTTTTTCGCCCTGATAACGTATCTGCTGAATGATCGGCGTCATGGAGATCGCCAGCTTGCCCTGCCATTCCGGCCAGGGCGCGAGAATGACATTATCGATGTTAATCCAGGTATTGGGCAGCATTGACTGCCACTGCGCCAGCGTACGCGGCGCGGCGGGAGAAGCTTCCGTAGCGGGCAGTTTCGCCAGGCATGCGGCATCCAGTTTGAGGCTTTTAATATTCAGCAACCAACGGCTGGGATGCGTCAGTTCCGCTTGGGTAATATGCGCTAACGAACAATCATTGACCAGATAGCGAAGATCGGGAATCACTAACCCATGACGTGTCAGGCGTGGACTTTGTTCCAGAGCGATACGGGTACCGACGGGTAGCCAAATTCCCGCCAGAGTGGGAACCCACAGCCCGAGGGTCATCAGTAGCGTCAGAGGGACAAGAATCAGCAGTAACAGTAGCGCAAGGGCGGCTTTATATTTACCCTTCATGGGCCATTAATTTCCTGATTTAACGAAAAATTCAGTCGGCTATCTCTTTATTTTGGCATGATTGCCCGTACATAGCCTAATAGTTCATGTTGCAGGGTCGCCCTCCGGCTATTTGAGGCGTTGTGGAGAATGATAACCTAAAATTATTCATTATATGTATGACTATCAATTATTTTTGATTTTTTGTAAGATAATTTTAAGCATATTTGTGTGATTCTAACATCACTGGAGAAGGTCATATGAAACTCGCCGTCTATAGTACCAAACAGTATGACAAGAAATATCTACAGCAAGTGAACGAAGCGTTCGGTTTTGAACTGGAGTTTTTTGATTTTCTGCTGACCGAGAAAACGGCGAAAACCGCCAATGGATGTGAAGCAGTTTGTATCTTCGTGAATGACGACGGGAGCCGACCGGTACTGGAAGAGCTGAAAAAACACGGCGTGAAATACATCGCGCTGCGTTGCGCCGGATTTAATAATGTCGACCTGGATGCCGCTAAAGAGCTCGGTTTGCAGGTGGTCCGCGTGCCAGCTTATTCTCCGGAAGCCGTCGCTGAACATGCGATTGGCATGATGATGACATTGAACCGCCGTATTCACCGCGCTTATCAACGCACCCGCGACGCTAACTTTTCCCTTGAGGGACTGACCGGCTTTACCATGCACGGAAAAACCGCTGGCGTCATTGGTACCGGTAAAATCGGCGTCGCCGCGCTGCGTATCCTGAAAGGCTTTGGAATGCGTTTACTGGCGTTTGATCCCTATCCCAGCACCGCCGCGCTTGACCTCGGCGTCGAGTATGTGGATCTGCAAACGTTGTTTGCCGAATCGGATGTCATTTCCCTGCACTGCCCGCTCACGCCGGAAAACTACCATTTACTGAACCATGCGGCATTCGATCAAATGAAAAATGGCGTTATGGTCATTAATACCAGTCGTGGCGCGCTGATTGATTCCCAGGCGGCTATCGAAGCTCTGAAGAATCAGAAAATCGGCTCGCTGGGGATGGATGTGTATGAAAACGAACGCGACCTGTTCTTTGAAGATAAGTCAAACGATGTTATCCAGGATGATGTTTTCCGCCGTCTGTCGGCCTGCCATAACGTACTGTTTACGGGGCACCAGGCATTCCTGACCGCAGAAGCGCTGATCAGCATCTCTGAAACCACGCTACAAAACTTAAGCCAGCTTGAGAAGGGCGAAGCCTGCCCGAACGCGCTGTTCTAATCCTGTCGCTCCCCTGCGCTCAGGGGAGCATTTTCGGATAACCCCTGAAGATCTATCCGGTCATATTATTACTATAGTCAGTGTTAACTATCAGATTACAGAGAATATCAATGAAGAAAATCGTCACGCTGGTCGCCCTGAGCATCATAATCACAGGGTGCGTGAGCAGTGGAAAAGTGTCCGTCAAACGCGAGCAACTGGAGCACCACCGCTTTGTTCTGGAAAGCGTAAACGGTAAAACGGTCACCGGCCCGGAGCTCAGCTTTGGCGAGGACATGACGGTATCTGGCAAAATGTGCAATCAATTCACCGGCGAAGGAAAACTGTCGGACGGCGAATTAAAAGTGAAAAATTTAGCGATGACCCGAATGATGTGCGCCGATCCGAAGCTTAATGCGCTGGACGGTACCCTCAGCGAGCTCTTCAGCAAAGGCGCACAGGTCGATTTAACCGCGAACCAATTAACGCTGGCGACGGCAGAAACAACGCTAATGTATAAACTGGCGGATTTAGCGCACTAAGCCATTAAGTGAAAAGTTATACGCGTCAGGCGAAACGCCGCGCTTAATAACTCCCGCAGCTTCCGGCGGCAAGCGACTGTTCGCTACAACGTTTGCCGTTGGGTAGCGCGCACATACCAATTACTGAACCATCAAGCTGCCGGGCCGCTGAAAGCGAACCGCCAATCATAGCGCAATTCGCTTCGCCGGCGCTGGACATCGCCGCTTTCATCCCTGGCGAAACATGCGCCGCGGTTGCCTGCTGAACAGGTTCGCTACTGCAAGCCGACAATAATAACGCGGCACATCCCACCCAAAACGCTGCGCGCATTTCTCTCCCCTCTGTTTATTCATCCAAACGACACCGCCCTAAATAATAGGCAGCAGAAACTGACGCGTCGAGAGGCAAAGCGCGCATTTATGCGCTTCATTAACATTTATTGGCAATTTTTTACGTCTTTTCGGCAAGAAATCGTCATTCTCCTCCCGCCAGGGACACAAAAGCGAAAATGGGGCTTGAAGGGCTTTGCTAAAATAAAAGGATAACTACAGGATGCGCTCACGATTATGCGTGTCCCTCTTTTTTGCGCAATGTAAGGGTGTCATATGCAAACAATTGACGGTAATGGCGCAGTAGCGTCGGTGGCGTTCCGTACCAGCGAGGTTATCGCCATTTACCCGATTACGCCCAGTTCAACAATGGCTGAACAAGCGGATGCCTGGGCCGGTAATGGGCTTAAAAATGTCTGGGGCGATACGCCGCGTGTGGTAGAGATGCAGTCGGAAGGCGGCGCGATCGCCGCCGTTCACGGTGCGTTACAAACCGGTTCGCTTTCTACGTCATTTACATCATCGCAGGGGCTGCTGCTGATGATTCCAACGCTGTATAAACTGGCGGGGCAGCTCACGCCGTTTGTACTGCACGTTGCCGCGCGCACCGTCGCCACACACGCGCTTTCTATTTTTGGCGACCATTCCGATGTGATGGCGGTCCGCCAGACAGGCTGCGCGATGTTATGCGCCGCCAGCGTTCAGGAAGCGCAGGATTTTGCGCTGATCGCGCACAGGGCTACGCTGAAAAGCCGCGTTCCGTTTATTCATTTTTTTGATGGCTTCCGTACATCGCATGAAATCAACAAAATTATACCGCTAACGGATGAAACCATTCTGAACCTGATGCCGCAGGCGGAGATCGACGCTCACCGCGCCCGCGCGCTGAATCCGGAACATCCGGTGATTCGTGGAACTTCTGCGAATCCGGACACCTACTTCCAGTCTCGCGAAGCGACCAACCCGTGGTACAACGCCGTTTATGATCATGTTGAAGAGGCGATGAAGGCATTTGGCGATGCTACAGGCCGCCACTACCAGCCATTTGAATATTATGGCCATCCCCAGGCTGAACGCGTCATCATTGTGATGGGCTCCGCCCTCGGCACCTGCGAAGAGGTCGTGGATGAGCTACTGATACGCGGAGAAAAGGTCGGCGTTCTGAAAGTCCGTCTGTTCCGTCCCTTCTCCGCCAAACATTTGTTACAGGCATTACCGGAAACCGTTCGCGCTATCGCCGTGCTGGATCGCACCAAAGAGCCTAGCGCGCAGGCCGAGCCGCTTTATCTGGACGTGATGACCGCACTGGCGGAAGCCTTTAATAATGGCGAGCGCGAAACGTTGCCGCGCACCATTGGCGGCCGTTATGGGCTATCATCCAAAGAGTTCGGCCCGGCGTGCGTACTGGCGGTCTTTAATGAACTCAGCCATGCGAAACCCAAGCCACGGTTTACGGTGGGCATTTATGATGACGTTACTAACCTCTCGCTGCCATTACCGGAAAATACCCTGCCCGGCAGCGCTAAACTTGAAGCGTTATTTTACGGTCTGGGAAGCGACGGCAGCGTATCCGCCACGAAAAATAATATTAAAATTATCGGTAATTCTACGCCGTGGTATGCGCAAGGTTATTTCGTTTATGACTCTAAAAAAGCTGGCGGGCTCACGGTATCGCACCTGCGCGTCAGCGAAAAACCCATTCGTTCCGCTTACTTAATTGCTCAGGCGGATTTTGTCGGCTGCCATCAATTACAGTTTATCGATAAATATCAGATGGCGGAGCGTCTAAAGCCCGGCGGTATCTTTCTGCTTAATACGCCGTACAGCGCCGACGAGGTCTGGTCGCGTCTGCCGCAAGAAGTTCAGGCGGTGTTGAATCAGAAAAAGGCGCGTTTTTACGTGGTTAACGCGGCGAAAATCGCCCGCGAATGTGGACTTGGCGCCCGCATCAATACCGTCATGCAAATGGCTTTCTTCCACCTGACGCATATTCTTCCGGGCGATAGCGCCCTGGTTGAGCTGCAGGGCGCGATTGCCAAAAGCTATAGCAGCAAAGGACAGGATCTGGTTGAGCGTAACTGGCAGGCATTGGCTCTGGCGCAGGAATCGCTGGCGGAAGTGCCGTTGCAGGCGGTTAATCCGCATAGCGCGCATCGCCCGCCGGTCGTCTCCGACGCCGCGCCGGATTTCGTGAAAACCGTTACCGCCGCCATGTTGGCGGGCCTCGGCGACGCACTGCCTGTTTCCGCGCTGCCGCCGGACGGAACATGGCCAATGGGCACCACCCGCTGGGAAAAACGCAATATCGCCGAAGAGATTCCTGTCTGGAAAGAGGAACTGTGTACACAATGTAATCACTGCGTCGCCGCCTGCCCTCACTCGGCGATTCGTGCAAAAGTCGTTTCCCCGCAGGCGATGGAGAACGCGCCAGCCAGTCTGCATTCGCTGGACGTGAAGTCCCGCGATATGCGCGGCCAGAAATATGTGCTGCAGGTCGCGCCGGAAGACTGTACTGGCTGTAATTTATGCGTAGAGGTCTGCCCGGCTAAAGATCGGCAAAATCCACAGATCAAGGCGATTAACATGATGTCGCGCCTTGAGCATGTGGAAGAAGAGAAAGTGAATTATGACTTTTTCCTCGACTTACCGGAAATCGATCGCAGCAAACTGGAACGAATTGATATCCGCACATCGCAGCTTATTACGCCGCTGTTTGAATATTCCGGCGCCTGTTCCGGCTGCGGTGAAACGCCGTATATTAAACTGCTGACTCAGTTATATGGCGACAGAATGTTAATCGCTAACGCCACGGGGTGTTCCTCTATTTACGGCGGTAACTTACCCTCAACGCCTTATACCACCGATGCCAACGGACGCGGCCCGGCATGGGCGAATTCGTTATTTGAAGATAACGCGGAATTTGGTCTCGGTTTCCGTCTGAGCGTGGATCAGCACCGGGCGCGCGTCATGCGTTTACTGGCGCAATTCGCCGATCGCATTCCGGCGGAATTAAACGATGCGCTGCATGCCGAAGCAACGCCTGACGTTCGGCGTGAGCAGGTCGCCGCATTACGCCAACATCTGAAATCGGTTGCGGGCGCAGAGGAACTGTTAAAGGATGCTGATGCGCTGGTAGAAAAATCAATCTGGCTGATTGGCGGCGATGGTTGGGCATACGACATCGGCTTTGGCGGTTTAGACCATGTGTTAAGCCTGACGGAGAATGTCAATATTCTGGTTCTGGATACGCAGTGTTACTCCAATACTGGCGGCCAGGCGTCGAAGGCGACGCCGCTTGGCGCCGTCACTAAATTTGGCGAACATGGCAAGCGTAAAGCCCGTAAAGATCTTGGCGTCAGCATGATGATGTATGGTCATGTTTATGTCGCGCAAATTTCGCTGGGTGCGCAGTTAAACCAGACGGTGAAAGCCATCCAGGAGGCCGAAGCCTGGCCAGGACCGTCGCTGATCATTGCCTATAGCCCCTGTGAGGAACATGGTTACGATCTGGCGCTAAGCCATGACCAGATGCGCCAGTTAACGGCGACCGGTTTCTGGCCGTTATACCGCTTTGATCCCCGCCGTGCGGATGAAGGCAAACCGCCGCTGGCTCTGGACTCTCGGCCACCGTCAGATGCCCTGGCGGAAACGTTGCTTAATGAACAGCGTTTCCGTCGCCTGAATGCGCAACAGCCTGAAGTAGCTGAACAATTATGGCGAGATGCCGCATTGGATTTGCAAAAACGCTATGACTTTCTTGCCTTGCTGGCAGGAAAAGCGGAAAAACCCGGCGCAGATTAAAAAATATTCTAAGGATTAACCTGGAAACAAAAAAAGCCCGAACATTCGTTCGGGCTTGTCAATTTATACGCTGGAAAGCAAAGGTTAACGCAATGGCCCAGCGACAAAATGAATATGTGACAATAAAGGCATATAACAGGCGTAGAATATCGTAACCGAATGATATTGTATAATTTTTATTTCGTATAATACCCCCAAAAGCATTCGTATAAATTATATCTATTTCACTGCGAATTATTTCATTAATTATTGAATTAAACGGTAACATCTCTTTTTAGGTCTTTCCTGACAAGGCATAAATAACGTTTTAACGTCAACTCGCTGATTATTTACGGGGAATGCGCTTAATATTACGCCGTCCTCCCCTGTTGGTAGTCCCCGCAGAGTATCGTGGAGCAGCACCTAAAATGTGACGTATGTCATTGTACATAAAGTGCCTTTAGGGAGTAGAATTTCAGTGGATACTTAAACAGGAGGTTTTATGAACAGAACGATTCTTGTACCCATCGATATTTCAGATTCAGAATTAACTCAACGCGTGATTTCACATGTTGAAGCCGAAGCAAAGATTGACGACGCTAAAGTGCACTTTTTGACTGTAATCCCGTCTTTGCCCTATTACGCTTCACTGGGACTGGCTTATTCAGCAGAGCTCCCCGCAATGGACGATTTGAAAGCCGAAGCCAAATCTCAACTGGAAGCGATTATCAAGAAATTCAACCTTCCCGCGGACCGCGTGCAGGCGCACGTTGCAGAAGGCTCTCCTAAAGATAAGATTCTGGAAATGGCAAAAAAATTACCGGCCGATATGGTGATTATCGCCTCGCATCGTCCGGATATTACTACCTATCTGTTGGGTTCCAACGCCGCAGCCGTTGTGCGTCATGCGGAATGCTCCGTACTGGTGGTGCGCTAAATACCCGAGCCCGCATAAGAGAGTGCGGGCTCAAATCAACCATCATCATCGCCTAGTGACTGACGCTTTTTGAAAACAGATTGATTACGATTACACCGCAGATGATAAGCAACATGCCAATAATAGCCGGCACATCCAGTTTTTGGCCAAGAAACAACCATCCTATCAATCCAATAAGAACAATCCCTACCCCAGACCAAATGGCATAAATGATACCCGCAGGGATGGTTCGCATTGGGATGGTAAGGCACCAGAACGCGATACAATATCCGATGATGGTAACGATGCTCGGTACCAGACGCGTAAAACTATCCGATAATTTTAATGAGATCGTGGCGATAACTTCTACCACGATGGCGATAAATAGAAAGATTACAGCTTCTTTAGTCATACATCTCTTCGTTCCGATATTTTTCTGGTCGTGGTGACATCTTAATTAATACGGATGACAGAATAAAGACGCTTTTGACCCGTTGCGTATCTCGCCATAACATACTTCAGGTTGCATGTGCTGCGGCTGCGTTCCCTTACCCCAGTCACTTACTTGAGTAAGCTCCTGGGGATCCGCTCGCTTGCCGCCTTCCTGCAACTCGAATTATTTAAAGTATAAAAGCAATCTTTCATACACGAGAGATAACAACAATAAACTTGTTCAGGATTTATGATTACTTAGAAGCGTTTGCCTGCCCCGTATTTTCTGCTTTACCATATGTCCTGTCAATTATACCAACAGGGTCCACTGGTGTGTTTTTTGGCATAACCCAGCCACTTTCACTGACACTACCTCGTGTAAGATATTTGACTTTTACCCTAACGATAATAAGATAATGTTCCCTGCTGAACCTGTCGGCAACACTAAGATCGGTGGTATATTCAGGTACGATTCTTCCACTTCGAACCTGCTCTTTGGCTATTTCAGCAGAGACAGGCAATACCTCTACATCGCCCCCCTCAATACCGCCTGCTGTTTTAAAACTAACAATATTTTCAGCCTGCGGACCTATTGTACCTCGGCATAATACAACTTCAGTCTCCCCTGCTGCAGCATCCCCACTCTGGTATTTCTTATAAATACTTTGTACATTTTCTTCTGATGTAGGGTATAAATCTTCTGACAGAGAGGCCAGTATATCTTCCAGTAAGGGGGAATCATCCGTTATATCCAGAAGTTCTTCATCATAACCCGCGTCTCCTTCTCTTAACTCTGAATAAGGCTTATCAATATGGCGAATAAGCCCCCCACCTTTCAGCCCTGACGCTTGATAAAATCTTCCATCAGAAGAGCGGTAAAATGTCATGGCTGAATTTTTTCCGCTATCCGAATAGATTGCCTGATACGTTTCTGAACCGGGTTCTTTAGTTAAAATGAGCTCTCTGTCGCCATATTTTATCGTATTAGGCGCTTCCGATGACAGCGGTGGATATGAGGCTTGTTTTCTGTAAAAGCCTTCTCCTGACGGTTTGTAGTAACCATACGTTTGTTTATCAAAACCGGTAGCGCGATAGAGCCCATCGTTTCCCGCTGGACCTAACTCAAGAACTTTCTGATTACTTTTTTGATAAATAAAATCTGTATTTTCTATTGACTCTATAGTTTTATAATTACTCCCCTTTTGAATCGGCGCTCGTACTACACCTCTTTGTATTTTATTTTCAACAAATCGGAGGCCCGTATACTTTGCATTTGCCGCTCTTTCTGTGAACTTCGCTCCAGCAACAGGAACAGCCTCCATACCGATACGAATAATATCCTGTACGTAACCGCATACATCCGCAGAGTTTTCCACAACAGCCCGGTTAAGAATACTGCTGGTACCAGCCAGAGCGTTAAAACCAGGGATAAGCCCCATTACAATATTCCAGACCGTTCCTAAGAGGTGAAGTCCTGCTCTTGCAGCCGGACTTAATGAGGAAGTTGTGCGATGATGTATAGTATCATCAAGATCAAAACTCAGCTCAATTAAGCCTCCCAACCCCTCCTGAATAATCTTATTAAATGCATAAACGAATTCTTGCCCGCCATTCATGGAGGAAAGTTTCTCCTTGAACGATTCGAGAGCCTGAGCCTGTCTCTCATGTTGTTCTTCTAATGTCAGCCAACTGCTTTGCGCAATATCACTGATCTCGTGAATAAGCCCAACAACGGCCTCTTGCACCATTTTGTTGATATCCATTAGTCCTAAGATATCACACTCCTGCATATGTTCCTTCATATGAGTCTCTGCTCGATAATATTTCTCCGCCCAGTTTAGCTGTTTATTGATCGCAGCTTTCATTAACAATATTAAAGGATCGTTACTTTTGGGAAGTGTTGATTTAACACCTTTGGTAAATTTATTATTAACCACAATTTTTCTTGCTATTGTGTCTATTTTTTCATCATTAATTGGCCCCGTTATATTTGCACACCAAAAAATAATATTACGCATAATAATAAAATTATTTTTTATGCCTTCAGGGCTAAGCAATACTCTATCACCACCATTGCTGGATAAATGGTGTATCACTAATTGAATCAGCTTAAAAAGATGATTCATCCTTTTTTTATTAAAAGCGCTCTTTCCTCTTTCCTGTCTATTGAAAGATACTATTTCTAATGCTGTAATAATAGCATCCTTACCATAGAAAACGTCAAAGCTTGAACCAGAAATAGCAGGAAACTTTTCATACAGGACTTTCGCATAGTGGCTTTCCCTTGTCCATAAAGGCCTGTCTATCATGAGTGGTTCAGGCTCAGTACTGAAATGCATAGGATGAACCAGCATATCACGCGCCATTAGCTCATATATTTTATATTGATGTTGAATATTTTCTCTTACAAAAGATAGAACAGAAATGAAACTTCCCTCACCGAGAACAATGAGACGATCACTTAAATGAACTAAAAGACCTTTGAACATATATTCAGCGGCAATAGCTCTCCCATCATGCGTCCACTGCCCAGTTTGAGAAAACGCAAGTAATTCATGATAGCCTCTTTTATAACTATTTGCCTCTTGTTCTTTTACCAGTAGTTTGAGTATTGAGATAAGGCGTCCTCCCGCCATAGATGTAAAGTGTTCAAATAGGCCATCTAACACCTTACCTGCCAGGTTAGGCTCCGTAGTTGGGGCAGGATGATCCTCCGGGAGAGCCCTTTCATATCTCTGTAATTCTTTAACGGGTAAAAAATTATTCTCACCTTCTGAATTACCATTTTTTATCCTATAATCACCAGATGTTACTGCTAATCTTGATGATAATAACAAACCAGTTACTGCAATGTTTTTAATACTCCTGTCCATTTTATGAATGGTTACTGGCTGAAGATGATTGCTGCTATGGGAAGATAAGAAAATTTGCCTTTGAATTTCCTTTCCCTCAGATATAATTTGCTCAGTACTTTTAGGTGGAACAGTTACGCTATCTACATTAAATAGCTCATGTTCACCACTCATCGTTACCTGAGAAAAACACGACGATGTATGTGCAATTGCAGCAGGATCAATCTCTTTATAAATAACATTGGCGTAAACGTTTGTAACTTCACCGTTTGCATTTAAATGATCGTGCAAAATATGTTTTAGAAATAGATCTAACAACAATTTTTCTGATGTGATTCCATTCACACAGTTGTGAAAGTCAGGGGGAATTGGATAGCCGTTCTTATCAAATGGAAGCGATAAATATCCTCGCCCCCCATCAATATTTTCGTAACTGTAATTTAGAGATATCTTTACCTCGCATTTATTGGTATCTATATCGTCATTGATACTGCGCTCTACTTTATAATTAACCAGCCTACGGAAGGTTGTGCTATTTGAATAATAAAAATCCAATGTTGACTTAATATCTTCATATATAATTTCATGTATTGGCTCAAAGAAGAAGTCGTAAATATTTAATCTGTTCTTTTCTTCATCTTTGGCCATCTCATCCAACTTAATATATTCTTCTGGTAAATTAGACACTTGCTCATGAAAGATATCGTCCTGATAAAGTCCATCCAACATTGAAAGGTACGGTATGGTATCCCAACTTCTGATAGCTTGTATCTGTACCGTCTGCTGTGATTCTCTGGTTGATATATCACTTACTGTTATACGCATTACGTTCTCCAGCCAGAATTATGGTATGCTTCATAAGGTGTAGATATCAGGTAGCAATTCTCATCGCAAATAATTTGTCTGAACTGTACATATGATACAGGCTATTTTTAATTCAATACGATCACCAGAATAAACAAGAAAATTTTAAATAGTATACGGTAAAATGATCTTACCCAACGATAATTAAACACTCTGCACTATCTTATTAGATAATAAAATACTGATACGTTATTTTATATCACCAATAAAAGAGCAAAAAGGGTGTGCCGAATATCATTTTACACCAGTCCCGGTTCACTCCACGAAACCACTTGAAACGTACCATCATCAGGACGCAGCAGCGCCTGAATTTCAGTTGAGCCCGTCACTTCTTAACGGACCTGGCTGCATGATGTATACAGTTGACAATAACCGAAGGTACTATCTCTATTAAAACGTGCTGGCATTCGTCGCCGTAATCCGTACCATACGCGACATACTTTTGCCTGCTGGCTGTTGACGGCAGGAGCGAACCCGGCATTTATCGCCAGCCAAATGGGGCATGAAACTGCGCAGATGGTGTATGAAATTTACGGTATGTAGATTGATGACATGAACGACGAACAAGTAGCGATGTTGAATGCGCGGTTATCGTAGTTGCAAAGTTCGCCCCATTTAGTACCAGAGAACTGAAATAATGCAAGAAATTCAAAAGAATACAAAGAAAGAGCAATACAACCTCAACAAGTTGCAAAAGCGCCTGCGCCGTAACGTTGGCGAAGCGATTGCCGATTTTAATATGATTGAAGAAGGCGATCGCATTATGGTTTGCCTTTCTGGCGGCAAAGATAGCTATACGATGCTGGAAATTTTACGTAATTTGCAGCAAAGCGCCCCGATCAATTTTTCACTGGTCGCCGTCAACCTCGATCAAAAGCAGCCAGGTTTCCCGGAACATATCCTGCCAGCCTACCTTGAGCAGCTGGGCGTAGAATATAAAATCGTCGAAGAAAACACCTACGGCATTGTGAAGGAGAAGATTCCGGAAGGAAAAACCACCTGCTCGCTGTGCTCGCGTTTGCGTCGGGGTATCCTGTATCGTACGGCGACTGAACTGGGCGCGACTAAAATCGCCCTGGGCCACCATCGCGACGATATTCTGCAAACCCTGTTTCTGAATATGTTCTATGGCGGAAAAATGAAAGGGATGCCGCCGAAGCTGATGAGCGATGACGGCAAACATATCGTGATCCGCCCGCTGGCTTACTGCCGCGAGAAAGATATTATCCGTTTTGCTGAGGCCAAAGCCTTCCCTATCATTCCTTGTAATCTGTGCGGTTCGCAACCCAACCTGCAACGCCAGGTGATTGCCGACATGCTACGCGACTGGGATAAGCGCTATCCTGGACGGATCGAGACGATGTTTAGCGCCATGCAGAATGTCGTGCCGTCTCACCTTTGTGACACTAACCTGTTCGATTTCAAAGGAATCACTCATGGTTCCGAGGTCGTCGACGGCGGCGATTTAGCGTTCGATCGTGAAGAGATTCCCTTGCAGCCCGCTGGCTGGCAGCCGGAAGAAGATGACACCGCCTTAGAGGCGTTGCGGCTTGATGTTATCGAAGTGAAATAATCTGCAGGCGTCTCAGCACTCCGCTGAGACGCCATGCTATCGATCATTTTAAT
Organism: Salmonella sp. 2020_1395; assembly: GCF_043848115.1. Classification (NCBI taxonomy): domain Bacteria; kingdom Pseudomonadati; phylum Pseudomonadota; class Gammaproteobacteria; order Enterobacterales; family Enterobacteriaceae; genus Salmonella; species Salmonella sp. 2020_1395. Next base: position 32,577 of record NZ_JBCMFH010000004.1, read on the forward strand.
AGCCGTACCCGGCATGACTTGCCTTTGATCTTCCCGTTTTGCAACTGCTTCCAGGCTTTTTGCGCTACTGCTTGACGTACGGCGACGTAAACGTGCATTGGATGCACATTAATTTTGCCAATATCCGCCCCGTCTAATCCAATATCGCCGGTCAGCGCGCCTAAAATATCTCCCGGACGCATTTTCGCTTTTTTGCCGCCGTCAATGCATAGGGTAGCCATCTCTGCGGCCAGAGGGAGTAACGACTGCCGGGCGGGCGCATTCAGCCAGTTCAGCTTGAGTTGCAGCATTTCTGAAAGAATATTCGCCCGCTGCGCCTCTTCCGGCGCGCAGAAACTGATCGCCAGGCCGCTGCTTCCCGCGCGCGCCGTACGGCCAATACGATGGACATGCACCTCCGGGTCCCAGGCCAGTTCATAGTTAACCACCAGTTCGAGCGATTTAATGTCTAACCCTCGCGCGGCAACGTCGGTGGCAACCAGAATGCGCGCGCTGCCATTTGCAAAACGCACCAACGTCTGGTCGCGGTCGCGTTGTTCCAGATCGCCGTGGAGCGCCAACGCGCTTTGTCCTACCGCATTAAGCGCATCACAAACGGCCTGACAATCTTTTTTGGTATTGCAAAACACCACGCAGGACGCTGGCTGATGCTGGCTAAGCAACGTTTGTAGCAGCGAAATTTTTTCATGCGCAGACGTTTCGAAGAACTGTTGTTCGATAGCCGGTAGCGCATCTACCGTATCGATTTCAATACGCATTGGCTGCTGCTGTACACGACCGCTAATCGCCGCAATGGCCTCAGGCCAGGTTGCTGAAAACAATAACGTCTGGCGCGTCGCAGGCGCAAAGCGGATCACCTCATCAATGGCGTCACTGAATCCCATGTCCAGCATTCGGTCTGCTTCATCCATTACCAGAATGTGCAGCGCATCCAGCGATACGGTTTCTTTTTGTAAATGATCCAGCAGGCGCCCCGGCGTCGCGACAATGATATGCGGAGCGTGCTGAAGCGAGTCGCGCTGTGCGCCAAAGGGCTGCCCGCCACACAAGGTCAGAATTTTGGTATTTGGCAGAAAACGGGCCAGGCGACGTAACTCTCCGGCAACCTGATCCGCCAGCTCCCGCGTCGGACAAAGCACTAACGCCTGTGTCTGGAACAGAGTGACATCAATTCGATGCAAGAGCCCAAGACCAAACGCCGCCGTTTTGCCGCTACCGGTCCTGGCCTGCACACGCACATCATTTCCCGCCAGAATGACAGGTAATGCTGCGGCCTGAACAGGCGTCATCTCAAGATAGCCCAGCTCAGTAAGGTTATTGAGCTGGGCGGCGGGCAAAACATTCAGGGTTGAAAAAGCGGTCACAATTTACTCTCGCGGTAACGACTCATAGTCAGCAGGCGCGTATCCTCGCAGATCCGGGCGTTTGATGCGACATTTTAATCGGTTCTTCGTCCGGCGGCGGGTCGGGCATCGGCTGAGGACGGGGAAGCGGCTCAGGAATGGGAACAGGGTCAGTGGGAATCGGGTCCGACAAGGACGAGTGTAGATATAATAAGGTCAAAAGACAGCTCATATTACCCTCCAGAATGTCATTCAGACTCTTAAAGGGTAGACGCAGATAGTCTACAGGCAAAAAAAAGCCGACTAATCTAAGTCGGCGTCGTACGAATCAATTGTGCTATGCAGTAATTCAAAAAAGGAAGTAAGACAATATGGAGCGCAACGCCCATCGCTTGACGTTGCATTCACCTGCGAGAGAGATATTGCCCCGAATAGGTAGATGGTTTATTGACTTCGCTCAAATTTCTCGGCGTTTTTTCACCCGAAATGGTCTGAAAAGCGCTTTTGTTACAACCATTTACTGCGATGCAACCATAAAGTAACACCACCGATCAGGACAACTAACAGAATACAAAACAGAGAAAAGCCGAACCGCCATCCGCCGCCGGGAATACCGCCCAGGTTAACGCCAAATAACCCTGTTAAAAAAGTGCTGGGCAGAAAAACCATCGCCATAAGCGACATGGTATAAGTTCTGCGCGCCAGAGACTCCTGCATCACCTGGGCAATTTCATCCGCCATGATGCCAGTACGCGCGATACAAGCGTCAATTTCATCCAACCCCCTTCCCAGCCTGTCGGCGATATCCTGCATTCTGCGCCGGTGATCGTCGCTCATCCACGGCAGCCGTTCACTCGCAAGCCGGGCATAGACGTCGCGCTGCGGTGCCATATAGCGGCGCATAACAATTAGCTGTTTACGTAGCAATGCGAGGAAACCGCGCGGTGGGATTTGCTGGTCGAGAAGATTATCTTCCAGATCGATAATTTTATCGTGTAGCTCTTCAATAAATTCACTGGCGTGATCGGTTAACGCATCGCACACATCCACTAACCAGCCGCCGCAATCTACGGGCCCGGTGCCCTCCTGCAAATCACTGACCACATCGTCCAGCGCCAGAACCTTTCGCTGACGGGTAGACACAATGAATCGCTCGTCCATATATAAACGCATTGCCACTAATTGATCCGGGCGTTCGTCAGTACTGCCATTAATACAGCGCAGCGTAATGAGCGTCCCTTCCCCCATACGACTTACGCGCGGGCGCGAGCTTTCACCAGCCAGCGCATCACGCACGTTATTGGGGAGTAAAGGCGTTGAAGCTAACCAGCGGGCGCTGTCCGGGTGGGTATAATTAAGATGTAGCCAACAGGGATGCTGACTATCGATCACATCATTATCTTCGAGCGGTTTTACTCCACCACGACCATCCAGTAGCCATGCGAAAACGGCATCTGGCACGTTCACATCCGATCCCTTAATGGCTTCCACAGCGCCTCCACGTTACAACTCTCATGCCGTTAGTCTAGCTTTCGGGAAAGGTTAAGCAATCTCTCATTTTCTCATTGCGCAAAAAGAATGACGGGAACGTGCGAAAAAAGCGCCTTAGCAACAGGCGCTTACCAAACATGTATTATCAGGCCTGGCCGCGCCTGGTGATGGTCGAAAGAGGTGATACATGAGAGCGCGACAGAACATGTTCACTGTAACCCGGCAGGCTTAAACGAAATTTGTCGGTTTTAGTCTGTAACTCGATCACCTGCGCCTTTAAAACATCCGAAGAAGCAGATAACGCTTCAACCATTAAAACATTGCTATGGGTTGCGCTTTCCAGATCGCTCAACGCCAGGGTTATCTGGTTAATGCCCTTTTCCTGCTCCCGCGTGGTGGTGGAAATTTCACTCATCAGCACGTTTAATTGCCCGGAGCCGCCAACAATCTCCTGCATATTTTTTTCAGCCTCCTGCACTATGGCGGCCCCCTGCCGCACATTGTCATGCGTAACGTCGATCAGCGCCTTGATATTTTTTGCCGCCTCGGCGCTACGATGCGCCAGGTTACGCACTTCCCCTGCCACCACGGAGAAACCTTTTCCATGATCGCCCGCCCGCGCAGCCTCTACCGCCGCGTTAAGCGCCAGAATATTAGTCTGGAATGCGATACCGTCAATCAATGAAATAATCTCCGTCATCTGCGAGGCACAGTCGGTAATAGAACGCATATTTTCTGTAACCCGCACCATTAATTCACCGCCTTTACGGGCGCATTGGGTTGCACAATCCGCCTGTATGCTCGCCATTCGGGTATTATCCGCATTGTTTTTGGTACTCGCCGCCATTTCATCCATACTGGCGGCAGTTTGAATTAACGAGGCCGACTGCTGTTCCGTCTTTACGGATAGCGACAGACTGCGCGCCGCCAGTTGTTCGGAAAGGGTCATTGCCGTTTGCGAAGAGGATCTGATTTCACGTACCAGCGCGGAAATATTCTCCGACAGGCTATTAATCCCGGGGATGAGTCGTCCGGCGCAATTATTGCCAAATTCGGAGATATGAATAGACAAGTTTCCTGCTGCAACCTCTTCAATACTTTTCTTCACGGTATTAATCGGCACAACCAGATAGCAGGTCATATACCACCAAAGCAGTAATGACGAGATCAGATAAATGATATTACACGTAATTAAAATAGGGAGATCGTGCAGAAAAGCTATTTGTAAAGTATCCACCAAAAGAAACGTACATACCATGAATAGAATAATGCATGTCCTGACGCTGATATTTCTCAACATTTTTGTACGGCCTACAACCAGGATAGGAGACAGGTTTTATTTTTATAGCATTTCAGATAGCTATTGCCATTCGTTTCTTTGACATTCTCCATATTCAATACCAGACCATCGCCATTTCCCTTAGTGCAACAGATAAAATCACCTATATTCGCTATGCCAGGATATTCATCCATCCATATTGACAAGTGATGTACTTATCACCATTTTCTGCTTAATAGTTAAGTCGAAAGCCAGTATATTTTAATAGACGCTTAAATAAGCGAATGACTGTTTCTCCGTGTTATTACCGTGGACAGCGTTATCGCCCGTTCTCTTGCAGAATCTTGAGCGTTTGGATGAGGCGTTATATCAGGCATAAAATCGGGTTCGCGCGAGCTTGCGCTGGCGGTCCTGTCCGCCAGCGGCAACGATTTACCGACTACGCTTCGCATGGCGCTCCCAGTTATCCTGTTTAGCCTGCACCGTTTTACGTAACGCGACATAACATGCCCCGCCGCCGCCATGATGCGGCAGCGCCGAACAATAAGCCTGTACATCCTCAAACTCTGTCAACCAGCGGGCCACATAGCTTCGGACGATATTGGCATGCGACTTCGCCTCTCGCCCTTTACCATGAATGATCAGGACATTACGCAACCCCTCTTTCTGCGCCTCCAGGATAAAACGAAACAGCATTTTTCGGCACGTTTCGACCGGCTGGCGTAACAAATTGAGGCTGGCCTGCTGAGGGTATTTCCCACTGCGTAACTTGTCGATGACACCCTGCTGCAATCCTTCCCGACGAAATTCCAGCGGTTCATTCAGCGGCAGAATATCCAGAAAGCCCGTCGTCAGGAAATTATCAAGCTGAAGCGTGTCGATACGCTGGGGCGTTTTAAGATTACGCGTTGGCTGCCAGTGTACATCAGTATGGCGTTTCAGCGGCTGGACATCCTCCATGGCGTCAAGAAACAGCGCTTTATCGTCAAGGTTCATGGTTCATCCTCCAGCGTTTTTGCGACTGCCGTTATCATAACCGTGCCCTGTTATACCGACAACGGTTTACAGTTATTTCCAATAACAGCGACAATGTAAGGCAATTAACCGCCTCGCCCGGCTCTCTTTTTCTCCGCCAACGATATTACCGTCGCTAAATGTGTTATCCCTGACTATCTTTTAAGGAGTATGGTTGCGGGGATTCCTGGCATGATATCTTGTCTCTTACGTTAGATTAAGACGATGTGAGAGAACGGATGCTGAGATTACTTGAAGAGAAGATAGCCACGCCATTAGGTCCGTTATGGGTGGTTTGCGATGAGCAGTTTCGACTGCGGGCCATTGAGTGGGAACAGTACCGCGATCGTATGGAGCAACTGCTAAATATCCACTACCGTCACGAAGGCTATGAACGCGTTTCCGCGACTAACCCCGGTGGACTCAGCGATAAGCTTGCAGATTATTTTGCAGGCAATCTCGCCGTAATTGATACCCTGGAAACCGCCACGGGGGGCACACCTTTTCAACGGGAAGTATGGCAGGCGTTGCGCGCTATCCCCTGCGGGCAGGTGATGCACTATGGTCAGCTGGCGGCGCAACTGGGACGACCGGGCGCCGCACGCGCAGTCGGTGCTGCGAATGGCGCTAACCCCATCAGTATTGTTGTTCCCTGCCATCGCGTCATTGGGCGTAACGGCACTCTGACCGGATACGCAGGCGGCGTGCAGCGAAAAGAGTGGCTATTACGCCATGAAGGCTATCTTTTATTATGAAAATACAGGCAAAAAGTGCCTTATCGGTCACACTTTTATGTAAAGCAACAACAAATAAATTACGTGTTTTCAAATAGATAAAAGTATTCATCAAACTTATACTTGAATTATTCCTTCTCCGGGATAGCTCAGACTTACGCGCTCACCAAAAAGATGTTAAAATTGACAAATATCAATTACGGCTTGAGCAGACCTATGATCCCGGAAAAGCGAATTATACGGCGCATTCAGTCTGGCGGTTGTGCTATCCATTGCCAGGATTGCAGTATCAGCCAGCTTTGCATCCCGTTCACACTTAACGAGCATGAGCTTGATCAGCTTGATAATATCATCGAGCGCAAAAAGCCCATTCAGAAAGGGCAAACTCTGTTTAAAGCAGGTGATGAATTGAAATCGCTCTATGCTATCCGCTCCGGAACGATTAAGAGCTACACCATTACCGAGCAAGGCGATGAGCAGATTACTGGATTCCATTTAGCAGGCGACCTGGTGGGTTTTGACGCCATTGGCAGCGGTCATCATCCGAGCTTTGCACAGGCGCTGGAAACCTCAATGGTATGTGAAATACCCTTTGAGACACTGGATGACCTGTCCGGCAAAATGCCTAACCTGCGTCAGCAAATGATGCGCCTGATGAGCGGTGAAATTAAAGGCGATCAGGATATGATCCTGTTATTGTCGAAGAAAAACGCCGAAGAACGTCTGGCTGCGTTTATTTACAACCTGTCCCGCCGCTTTGCGCAGCGTGGTTTTTCACCGCGTGAATTCCGCCTGACGATGACCCGTGGCGATATCGGCAACTATCTGGGCTTAACGGTCGAAACCATTAGCCGTCTGCTGGGGCGTTTCCAGAAAAGCGGTATGCTGGCGGTGAAAGGTAAGTATATTACTATTGAAAACAGCGATGCGCTGGCGGCCCTCGCCGGTCATACCCGCAACGTCGCTTAAACGTCAGCTAAACCATTGATGTTATCTTCTGCCATATCGTTAAATTTTTCTCATTTATTGATCTGGCAGAAGCGCTTCCTCTGTTTCATTCACCATATTTGAGTTACTCTTTAGTTACAAACTGCGATGACAGTTGTAAGGAGACCCTGTATGGCTATGTATCAAAATATGCTGGTGGTCATCGATCCCAATCAGGACGACCAACCCGCATTACGGCGAGCAGTTTATTTGCATCAACGGATTGGCGGCAAAATTAAAGCTTTCCTGCCTATTTACGATTTCTCGTATGAGATGACCACCCTGCTTTCTCCTGACGAACGCACCGCAATGCGTCAGGGCGTAATAAGTCAACGCACAGCCTGGATACGTGAGCAGGCGAAATATTATCTTGAAGCCGGTGTCCCCATTGAAATTAAAGTGGTCTGGCACAATCGTCCCTTTGAGGCCATCATCCAGGAGGTTATCGCCGGCAGTCACGATCTGGTGTTGAAAATGGCGCATCAGCACGATCGACTGGAAGCGGTCATTTTTACCCCTACCGACTGGCATTTGCTGCGTAAATGCCCAAGCCCCGTGTGGATGGTCAAAGATCAGCCGTGGCCAGAAGGCGGCAAAGCCCTGGTCGCCGTGAACCTGGCAAGCGAAGAGCCCTATCACAATGCTCTCAACGAAAAGCTGGTAAAAGAGACCTTACAATTGGCGGAGCAGGTTAATCATACCGAAGTGCACCTGGTCGGCGCCTACCCCGTTACGCCAATCAATATCGCCATTGAGCTGCCGGAATTTGATCCCAGCGTGTATAACGACGCCATCAGAGGCCAGCATTTACTGGCGATGAAAGCGCTGCGCCAGAAATTCAGCATCGATGAAAAAGTTACGCATGTAGAAAAAGGCTTGCCGGAAGAAGTTATCCCGGATCTTGCCGAACATCTCCAGGCGGGGATCGTTGTGCTTGGCACCGTTGGGCGTACCGGACTCTCGGCCGCGTTTCTGGGGAACACGGCCGAACAGGTCATTGACCATCTGCGCTGCGACCTGTTAGTCATTAAGCCTGATGAATATCAAACACCGGTGGAACTGGACGACGAGGACGATTAATCCCTCTTCCGTCCTGCCGGATGGCGCTGCCATCCGGCCAATACCTCATTCCTGTTACTCATCTCCGCCGAGGAAATAGATCCCCAAAGGAATCGCCAGCAGAATAGTGAACACCAGACTGTAAACGAAAATCATTGCCGACTGAATGGCATACATAGAGCTTGTCCACTCGGACAGTGGAATATGATACTGCTCAATCACACCGCCGATAGTCGCGCGCGTTACCACCGATGCCGCAACGATAAACACTGCCAGCAGGCATAACAGAAATTTTTTCCCCTTCGCCGATTTCAGCTTCATCATGATCATAGTATTGTCCTTTACAGATGACTTTGTTACCTGATGGCAACAATACCATGACAATCACGCGATGTCTGCTCTATAAAACGTGACAATGTATTTACATAAAAAGTAAACCGCTGAGATTAAAGCTGATAGCACTATTTCTTCTTTTTACTTATCGATGATCTACGCGTTTATCCTGGGTAAAATACCTGTTAATCAGGTCATTCTGAGCTGTTATCGTAGGAAGGAGCGGAAAACAATAATGTTCACTGAATTTTTTCTCAAAAACGCATTTAATCTGGCGATACTTTTCAGTTGCGGTATGGCGTTGCTGGTCGTGAGATTTTGGCTCAGCCGTAACGTACAGTGGAAGAAAGGATTCACGTTCCATGCGGCACAGTTTTTTATTTACGCGATTATTATTGGAACCATCGGGAGCATCCTGAATAATGCTATTGAAGATTATAATTTGCGTTTTATCTCTTCCGGGGTCATTGATTTTATCTGCACCTCGCTCATTGCGCTTATTCTGACGATAAAACTTTTCCTGATTATTAACCAATTTGAAAAAGCACAGGTCAATAAAGGTAGAGATGTCACCAGTACCCGTATTCTGGCACGGGTCATAAAAATAACCATTATTGTCGCGATTGTCTTACTGTATGGCGAACATTTTGGCATGAGTCTGTCCGGTCTGCTGACCTTTGGCGGTATCGGCGGTATCGCTGTTGGTATGGCGGGCAAAGATGTCCTGAGCAATTTTTTCTCCGGTATTATGCTCTATTTCGATCGCCCCTTCAGTATCGGAGACTGGATTCGTTCTCCTGACAGAAATATCGAAGGTACGGTCGCCGAAATCGGCTGGCGAATTACGCGAATTAACACATTCGACCACCGCCCGTTGTACGTGCCTAATTCCGTCTTTTCATCCATTAGCGTTGAGAATCCGGGACGGATGACCAACCGTCGAATAAAAACGGTTATTGGATTACGTTACGAAGATGCCGACAAAATTGGCCTCATTGTTGACGCTATCAGAAACATGCTGCAGGCGCACAGAGATATCGATCAGAAACAGACGCTGTTGGTCTATTTTAATGAATTCGCCGACTCTTCGCTGAATATTATGGTGTATTGCTTTACCAAAACAACAGTATGGCAGGAATGGCTTGCCGTACAGCAGGATGTTTACCTGAAAATTATTGCGATTATCCAGGAAAACGGCGCTGACTTCGCCTTCCCAAGCCAGACGCTCTATATCGATGACCCGGAGGCCGCGCCTGCGACAAAATAAAAGATAGCCGGTGCCCGATAACGCTTATCGGGCACCGAGGCTTCCCTGTCCGGATGACGGGTTGTTAGCGCCTTACGGTGATCAACGGCTCTTTTCATTCACCGTCATGGTAAATTCAAGCACCTCATTAGTGTCGTTAACGTAGGCATGAGGCATGTCGGTTCTGGCTACAGCGGAGCAGCCCTCCCGAATAATAAAGCGTCTACCATTGACTGTTAATGTCAGTGTTCCCTGATTAACAAACAGTAATTCACAGGTGTCTGCCGGATGCCCTGCCGATTCAAACTGTTCACCAGGATGCATTATCCATTGCCAGAGTTCCAGCATATCCGGCCCGCTGGTTCCCGCCATCAGTTTTGCGCTGCCGCCTTTCTCGCCGCGCCACAACACCGGAATAGCATCCCGGTCGATAAGATGGACCATCGGCTCGCTGGCGACGTTGACAACATCCGCCACGGACACTCCCATTGCCGCCGCGATCTTACATAACAGCGCAATGCTTGGATTGGCTTTACAGCCTTCAATTTCCACCAGCATTCCTTTACTGACGCCGGAACGCCGCGCAAGCTCATCCAGCGATATCTTTTTTTGGCTACGAAATTGTTTGATACGTTGGGAAACAGCTGCATTTATTGTGCTGACGTCGGCGCCCGCCGTGGTCGATAAGTTGACTTTTTTGGTCATTGGTCGATATCATAGAAGAAAATAGTCATTACAGGATTATGCGATGTCTTCTATGTTACCGTCAATCAGCCCGGAACTGGCCCGTATCGCTCCCGGCTTTCGTGCATTAAGTATTAATGTTATTGCCGCTCCGATTCGCGATGCGCAGGTCGGAGAAATCGCGCTAAAAGAGGCCTGTCAGGCCGTAATTAACGGCCAACCGGCGTGGGCACAGGCGCATATAGACGCCTGGAATGCAGTGTTTAAAGCATTCGGCGCAAAACCAAAGCGCACCCCCTGCTCGGCTGAAGCGCTACGAAAACGCGTGTTGAAGGATGGAACAATGGCGTCGCTGGACCCGGTCGTTGATCTTTATAACGCGGTGAGCCTGCGCTATGCCGTACCGGTAGGCGGCGAAAATAGCGCGGCTTATTGTGGATCGCCGCGGCTGGTTTTCGCAGACGGTAGTGAAACATTTGATACCCTGAAAGAAGGACAACCCGCCACCGAGTCGCCAGAACCGGGCGAAGTTATCTGGCGCGATGACAGAGGCGTCACCTGTCGGCGCTGGAACTGGCGTCAGGGAGTACGTACCCGACTAAGCGCTTCAGATAAAACGATGTGGTTTATCCTTGAAAGCTTGCCGGAAATGCCGGTTGATGAATTGTACGCGGCAGGAAACATGCTGACTGACGGCCTTGAAAAAATGATGCCAGGTTTACGTTTTGAATCCACGTTGATAGGTGTTTGATTGATATTGCGTAACAGGAGAAATACCATGTCGCTGTTTCTGACAAGTTTTATTTTCGAAAAAAAAGAGTACGACGAAGAGTTTTATCAACTGGATGGCTGGATTGAGCGCTATACGCAGTCTATTGATGGCTATATTGGGATGGAAAGCTATACCGATGCCGCCAGCGGAAGAATGGTTAATAATTATTACTGGCAGACCCGCGAATCAATGGAGCTATTGATAAATAATTTACAGCACCAGCAGGCCAAATCACAAAGTCATAAGTGGCTTTCCGGTTACCAGACGATTATTGCAGAAATTCAGGGGTGCCATAACGTTAACCTGCCCCATCCGCTGGCATCATTTTCAGTTCCTAATGCGTGATGCAATAGTATATGTATTAAATGTGGGGCACACAGGAGGATGCCTGCGCCCCTGCATTGCCGGTTATTCGGTTCTCTGTGCAGGGACGGTGCTGATATAAGTGATTAGTAAACAGGAAGATGAGTGATATCTCGTGGTACAATAACACGCGTAACCACATTATTTTCATCGCACTCTATCAACGCTCTGGCAAAAATACTGAGCTCATTAATTTTCAGCCCGGAATTATCCAAAAACTGGCGGCAAGCGTAGTCAGAAACAAAGGTTATGCCGGGATGAATATCATGTTCCCGAATAAAACGGGCCTGAGCAAATGGCGTATCCATACTCAGCACATATACCGCCCGGTTTGAGTGGCTACCCGCTGATTTAAGGCGGTCACTATAGTCTTTTACCTGCCATTCACAAACCGGCGTATCCAGTGACGGGACGACAATAATCCGCTTTTTTATCCCCGGGATACAGTAACCCGGTAATAAATTATGGCTCACCAGCCCCTTTGTGCAGGGTAATGGTTCGCCTTCAGCCAGTATACCGGGTTTGAGGGTCAGTTGCGTTTTGCCAAAGGTGACAGCGTGTTCCTGACCCAATGAGATATAATCTTGTGTTGTTGCTGGTGTCATAAAAACTTCTCCTTTTAACGTTTGTATTATTTTAGCCATAATAATTATTTAGCAATCCGCTAAAAAACCAGGTGAACATCCATAATAAGATGATGGTGATAAAAAGAATTATATTAGACATAATAATTAATATAGTTTTATAGTCTTCCTCTGATGGAAATTTCTTTCGTGAAACTCATTGCATATTGAAAAGATATGTCAATACGTTCATTACTATGCCCACGATAGGTTATAACTTGTGTATATTTACCTGGAACATTTTCTTTCTTAAGAGGGCCATAATCCCATAAGCCTTTTAAATTTTCACGCGCTACAGTCTTATTAATGTGAACTTCATTTACAGGATTCCCGTCGATATCCTTAACAATAGTTGTGATGGTGGCACTTTCACCCGGCGATAATACAGACTTATCTATACTCATAACTGTTAAATCTGGGCTTGGCATATTAGATATAGTTTCTGTTTCAATATACTGGAACTCAGATACCGATGGCACAGGCGTGTACCCTGACGCTGAAGCCATATCCGTTTCATTATAAATTTCTAGTTTAATCTTTGAACCCCGATGTTCCTTTTGGATATTAAATTTATGCTCACATGGCTTTTCACGTTTAAGTATATGCTGAGAGTTATCTTTATTGATCTGATAATACGTACATACTGTAGTAAAAGTTTCCGCAGACTGATAGTTATTATCCGGATCTCTGATGCCTACATTTCTGGCATTCCTCGCAATAGTCATTCCCGGAAAAGGTGTATACTTTTCAATAGAAAAGCCAAGTCCATTAAACTGCAATTCGTAGGTATCACGAGGTGTTCCAGGCCTGTGCCCAACGCTCGGCGCCGTAGGAGGAGAAAACATCCCGACGGTTGCCGCGGACGTTGTTGGCGAATCCGCCAAGACGCTTATCGGCGCAGCCGCCAGAAGCAGGCTATAGATAATAAGATTATGTTTCGACATACACACTGTTGATCCTTTTTAAAACATTAATTCGCATCAGATGCTGCGGTAGAACTCTTGGCATTTTCTTTATCAGAAATAATTCTGACGCGGATATATTTATTCTGAAGCGATTCCCCATTAAGACTATAAGGAAGAAGCCAGGTGGCCTTTGTCGCCCCCGGTACGGATTGCCAGGATTTCATTTCATCCGAGATTTCCCACTGATAATTAAACGCATCAGTACAGTCCGTGTTATTTACACAAAGCGTTCTGGCTCGCATTTCTGTTCCGACGACTGGCGCAGTAACGCTTCCGTTGGCTTCTTCAGTACCCGGCGTAAAAAGCACCTCCACAGAAGTGACCTTCTGCGCAATACTGTCTGACTGCGCTTGTAGTAGTACGGTACCCTTCACCGGATGTTTATCGTCTGGTCCGCTTGCTTCAATATGTAATTTGAGCGAGCGGGCATCATCGCCGATATGGGTCACCAGAACCCGTTCAACCCAATGGCCGTCACGCTCTCTACCACCGAGCGCTTTAAATGCCAGACCCGGCGTATCTGATTGATACTTAATATGACGTGGTTTGAGCGATGCCCACTCCTCTTCAGAACGCTCGCGCACGTAGTGCCACTCAATAACCTCCCCCTCTTCTCCGGCAGGAAGCGGCGTACTGATAACAAAGTTGCCGTCCTCAACCTGAACATCGTCATTGATAACATTTATCCATGAACGGAAACTGGTCTCATCCTGTGTCACCCTTACCGGGATACGCTCGGAGGTCACGCGAGTACCCCGACTGTCAGTCACCGTTAAATAAAGGCTATACTCCTGACCGTCGGTCGCCGTCAGCGGAAGTTGTGGAAGGATAAGGCCGCTGCCCAGACTCCCCTGAAGCTGGAGTCCGGCGAGAAGTTCCGCATCACCCGACCACTCAACTTTCTCAATCGGGTAACGGCTATCTACCGCCGCCATTAATGTCACCAGCGTCCCGGACAGGCCTGAAACCGGCATTGCCGTAATGCGGATTTTACTGGCCTGCTCCCGATACGCCATGACGATATCGTAATTACGATCGACAAAGGCATGCCGGTTAGTCGTATTCGACGGCGCCCCAACGTTGCGGTAATCAAGCTGTTCATGTAACGGCGTACCGAAGGAATAGTTGACTCTCAGACCGCCCTCTGCCTGCGATCCGCCGTTACCGGCGTCCCGATATCCTGCTCTGACCTCAAGCAAGGGGACAGGATTCCAGACCAGAGCCGCACCTGCGGCGCGGGGATTCCGGCTTAATGTACCGTTACCCAATAGATCAACTTTATCCCCGTAATACTGTTCATATGTCAGCTCTCCACTGAACCAGGGAAAATCGGGGAGCGTGCCTTTTGTTCGCAGATCAAAGCCATATGCCGGACGCTCATCATGTAATTCATGCGCTGCTGACATTTTCCAGCCGGTGAGAGGGAAATAATAGTTGCCGGAAAAGGCCAGACTGTCTTTATAGACTTCCCCGCCAATGCCGCCACGCAAGTGGGAATAACGGATGTCGGCATCCAGAAACGTATTGACGCCGAGCAGCCATCCATTGACCTCCTGGCGGTAACCCATACCAACGTTAACATAGGTGCGGCCATCGAAACTGCTGTTGTCGTGGTCGCGAAAGCCAAGCTGACCAAAGAGTAAAGACGATGTTGTTTCCTGGACGGGAATAAACATATCGAACTCTGATGAGCGATATTTCGCGCCATCTTCAAGATTGACGCCACCACGGAAAATAATCTCCGGAAAAGCGCTCTTTATCCCCTCGTTCACCAGATGATTAGCGGCTTGCCCTGGTAACGCCTTTATTTTTCCTTTGGCATAATCTTCCAGTGTCCCCTCCTGCAGATGCGGAGAAATAGACGATGCCGTCCCCGCAATCCACGACTGAATTTCATTATCGCTATCAGCGATAACCGGGAGTGAAAGCTGACTGCTAACAATGGCCCAGGTTATATATTTAGTAATAGGTTTTTTAGAAAAAACCACTTTATTGCCTCCTGCTATACCCACCTGCCTGGCAGGGGGAGTATTTAAATAAGATGTTTATTTAGCGATAACCATCAGCGACGGATAGCGCGTTTATTCTCCGGCGTGGCTTTCGTCGTTTTAGGCGTAACGTGGACACGGAACAGTTTATTCTGCTCAGTTCCCTTAATAATATATTTATGCTTTTCAGCGTTGGTATTATTCAGATCGGTGAACTTATCTGGTGTCCCGGCATCCGCCATCTGCCAGGTAAAGTTATAATTACTGACCTCACACTCAGCCGCCGCTGTGGCGGCACATTCCAGTACCGCTTCAAGGGTGCCGCCTACCACTGGAGTGTTGGCGTCATTGGTACCGTTGAGTTCTGGAGTTGGCTTGTTGTTTTCGTTCACGACTTTGATAGTGACAGAACGTAGCTTATTAGAAATCGTACCGTCTGCGGCGGAGTCGCCGCCCACCCCAGAAGATGCAGAAGTTAATAAGACAGTGGCAGGCAAGAATGCACTATCCGGCGTCCCCGTTGCCGTCTTAATCCGGTAAACGATTTTAATTTTTTTACCGCCTGCATCAGCAGGAATGGTAAAAGCCGTCCCGGTTGCCTCCGGAGTTCCAGAAGGATCGGCAGCCTCATTATCCACCAGGTACCATTTAATATCGTCGGCATTATTCATTTTATCCAGCGATAAGGGATCTCCATCCTCATCCTCAATAAAAACATCCGCTATCTGGAGGGTTGAACCGGTCGTCAGTTCCCCAGACACTTCTATTTTTTTTGTATCCTTGGTTACCACAGGACGGTGACCAACAGAAGCAGGTGTAGCAGAAGAAGCCATATCATTGGCTCTGGTATTCGCCACCGCCTCTACTGAGACCACGGATGCACAAATCGCTAACGCTAATAAAGATCTTTTGAAGTACAAAACAATTCCCTTTTATTAAATCATTAGAAATAATTACGAGATTTATAATCTCACGGGCTAAAAATTCAGGGTTATTCAATCATTTTAACCGCCTGTGAAATTATGCCCTTCGCCATGCCAATTACTTAGCTTTACTGGCAAAAGCCGATCTTCAAGTGTAAAGTTTATTCAGAAACGTCAAGCAATTTAAATCTTTCTTGTTTTGCCAGAAAAGCTAACAACCACCCACCAGTTTAATTACACAGTATGTCAAACACCTTAAATGTTTATATTTTCGGCTTCAATAAAGAGGAATGATGATGAAAAAAGCCATAATAATCTCAGTATTAGAGCAAATAGAAAAAAATCTTGAAGAGAGGATTGATATTGAAAAGCTGGTTGTTATAACAGGTTATTCGCGAAGGAGTTTGCAGGATTTTTTTAAAGAAAAGTGTGGCGTCTCTATCGGAAAATATATCAGACAACGCAAGTTGAGCAGAAGCGCCACTCTGCTAAAGCTGACCTCTCAGTCGGTCACAGATATCGCGTTCAGAATGGGGTTTGATTCGGTGCAGTCCTATAGTCGAGAGTTCAAAAAAACATTTGGCGTCAATCCCAATAACTATCGCAAGGCTGATTTCTGGGATCTCAGAAACCTACGGCCTCCTTACTGGCTTGACTGTGATGAGCATTATCAGTTCGAAATTTGTCAGCTTACGTCAAAAGAAATTTTCGGATTTCAAACATCTCATCAGATCGCAACAAATGACCTTCCTAAAAAAGCGTCGCCTATAAAATGGAAAATCATTCATGAGACGCTCAGAACGTGGGGCGAAAATGTGTATTGTCTCTCGTCTTTTAAGCCGGATAATACCAAAGACCAAGTCATCGCCGTAAGCAGTTTTTTTGGTATGGAACATAATTCCGTCAATGGAGGCAAAATCCCCATGTCGAGGGTAATAAAATGTGGTAAATATGCAAAATTCCATTTCGTTGGTCATAAGGAACAATATCAACAATTTTCCAATACAATATATATGTGTATATTGCCAAAACTGAATCTTATCAGGAGAGAAGGAGAAGATATTGAATACTTCCATTTGGCATCCGTCCAAAAGCAACAGAATAATGAATCCATTGTCGATCTTTATTATTACATCCCTGTACTGTAATGACTTCGTACCATCCACGCATTTCATCTGAAAAGTCTTCTCTTTTCAGAACGGTAATAAAACTCTCAGTATTGATTCTGGTAAAATAAGTGACTATTAATATAGTTAACGTTTTGAAAGGATTGAAAAAAATAAATTGCGTGCACGCGACACCGGAGACAGATTTCTGACAGTACTGTACGGTGTAGTGATCAGGTAATATTGGCTACAGTTTACGGTAAAAGCAAAGTCCATACTTTAACTATTAATAGGAGTATGCTGGCCGGGCGGCTTGCGGGGCCTTCATGCTCCCACATTTACAATGTTGGTATGATTACATTCTCTCTATACTTTACTGTGCTAACCTTTTATCTCGTTGAGATAACGTTTAATTAAAATGCTCTCTTTTTGATGTACATTATAAGAGGAGACATTATTCATATTTTCGAAATCAGGGCAGACGATATGTATACAACCATCAGAAACACAGCGCTAGCAATGGTAGCTTGTTTTTCGTATATCGCACATGCCAGTACCCACCCTCCTCTTATTATCACCAGGGGAGCCGGAGGAGACGCCTCCGGAGCCACAGTCATTCATGATAATTGGCGGCATGGCACTCCTGACCTGGTCAATCTTACCGATATCCCCATAGATAAAATCAGACCAGAAAAATACAGTTGCGTACTGATTATTGGGCAAGGAGCTATAAAAGAGGTGCTTCTTGCGAACAATGCCTCAGCAATACTTTCCGGAAAAACGGTTGGTCTGTATAGTCATCTGATCGATCAGAACACGCTCAGATTACTTCGGCAATTGCAGAACAAAGTGAGATTCAATCTCTTTTTTACCCGCTCACAGATAACTCTACTAAAACTAAGGAACATTTCAGAATATAATTTTTTGAGTTCTAAAGTAAATAATGTCTGGGGACAAGACTCACTAGCAATTGAAACAGTGGCACCTGACAGGGGTAATATACCGGAAAAAGCGCTTCCCCTCAAAACAACGGATTATGTGATCTGGCTGGGTGGAAACTATACTACCTCTTCTGGTACGCAGCGTATCTTCACAAACGATCAGATTGTTGTAGCCCTGAAACCACTACATAATGTTATTTCACCAAATGCATCGATTGCTATTATGCTTTCACCACGTTTTTTTGATAATAGCATGAGTAAAGAAGCAAAAGTTAAACGACTGAAGGCAGTGCTTAACACCTTTTCGCGAAACAGGGTCACATTTTATATGAGTAAGGAGATGCTTGCTAATCTGAAAGAATTTGATTTGCCTGTTCAACTATCCCCTTCTTACGCAGAGCTGATGCGAATGCCCTGGGCCAGCGCTACCCAGCATTTTGCCTCTGTGGATCAATATAACCTGTTTGCTGATCTCATACCTAAAGTCACGCCGTTTCTTCTTGAACCGAATGATGCCGATCAAGCTCTCTATGCGACGGATTATCTTAATACCCGGCGTGTAAGTCTGACCCAAAATATTCTTAACCATGGTTGTGACTAAATAAAACGCGCAGAATCCGGGATAGTTAGCAATCCAAAACAGACCGTTAGCCATGAGTACTGTTTATCTTCACTATACAGGGAACAACCAAATAACTGACAACACAAATCAAGCCGAGACCCGGAATTCGGCTATACAGGCGCTCTATTCAATTCAGGCCCAGAAACAGTCCGGTACCCATACTGGACACGGCCTCCCAACTGCTTTAGCGCATTACCAGTCCAGCTTCGATGCGCCTTCTGTCGTCTGCACTATTTCACTGGTTTTAATAACGCGATGATAACCATAAACATCAGCGTATTTCGTCATTCCGGTTGCGGTGTCAACCTCCGGCTTACCCTGCGTTTCAATAATCTCTCCCGTCCGGGTCGTCATGGTATAGGTCGTTGTACATCCGGCTAGCATCAACACTGATAAGCTAAGTACCGTAATAAGACTACATTTTTGCATTTCTCGTTTCCCTGGCACCTCTATTTTTGATGTACTTTACCGAATACCGCAACGGCAAGATGGATGATTAGGGCTATTGCTCCCTGTTTGTCCGTATCTGACTGGCTCAGGTTTTTTGATGCGCTGCGTTAATCCGGCAGTAATCGCTCCAGCACATCCCCAGCCAGAAGCACGCTCTCCTGAAGACGCTCCAGGCCATACCCCGCTCGCGCCTTGGCGGAAAGCCCCGCCATTAGCGTCCCCATAAAGTCCGTCGTCCGGTCAGCCTCTTGCGGATACCGCATGGCGACATAAGTGCGAATCAGGTTTTCAGCAGCGATGTAAAACTCGCAGGCGGCCTCTCGTGCCGGTTTATCGTTACAATGTGCGCCCTCCAGAACCAGACACCCAGTGGCATCAGGATCGGCAGCGTAACGTCTTGCCGCTTCCATCAGCACATCGATAAGGCACTTCGCGGTCGGGTGATCGTGACGCAGAAGCGCCCCGAGCGGAATCGCGTCGGTCATCCTGTAACGCTTTAATACGCGAGTATACAGCCCCAGCTTGCTGCCAAACGCCGCATAGAAACTGGGAGGATTGATCCCGAACGCTTTTGTCAGATCCGCTACGCTCACCGCGTCGTAGCCGCGCGAATGAAATAAGTGTTGAGCGGTTTCAATGGCTTGCTCCGGATCGAACTGGCGAGGGCGACCCGGCGTTCGGCTATGTTTTGTAGTCATCACTACATAACTCCTTGACGGCATGATTTCATTACGCATATTGTAGTGGCTACTACAATATCATAAAGGACATCCTGATGACGCTATTTCGCAACAAATCTGTACTGGTTTTAGGGGGAAGTCGTGGTATCGGCGCGGCTATTGTACGACGCTTTAGCGCTGACGGCGCATCGGTCGTTTTCAGCTACGCCGGATCGCGTGAAGCCGCCGAAAAACTGGCAGCGGAAACCGGAAGCATCGCCATCCAGACGGATAGCGCCGATCGGGATGCCGTCATCAGCCTCGTGCGTGAGTACGGACCGCTGGATATTCTGGTCGTCAATGCGGGCGTGGCTCTCTTCGGCGATGCGCTGGAACAAGATAGCGATGCGATAGATCGTTTGTTCCGTATTAATATCCATGCGCCTTACCATGCGTCAGTCGAAGCAGCCCGCAATATGCCGGAAGGTGGACGCATTATTATTATCGGTTCCGTGAATGGCGATCGGATGCCCGTACCGGGAATGGCCGCGTACGCCGCCAGTAAATCAGCCCTGCAAGGGCTGGCGCGCGGCCTGGCCCGTGATTTTGGCCCCCGCGGGATTACGATAAATGTGGTGCAGCCAGGTCCCATTGATACCGACATCAATCCGGAAGATGGCCCCATGAAAGAGCTGATGCACAGTTTCATGGCGATCAAACGACACGGAAGACCTGAAGAAGTGGCTGGAATGGTGGCATGGCTTGCCGGTCCGGAAGCCTCTTTCGTCACCGGCGCGATGCACACCATCGATGGTGCCTTCGGCGCCTGACGGCCAGGCGAATATCACACGGTTGCCGTCTACGCTCCGGCAACCATGTTAGAAGCTGTTCATGCGAGAAAACATCCGCAAGCGCCGGGATCAATCGTGGATTTTAACGCCAAGACAACCGCGAACAAATTCAGGGTTAAAATGCTTCACCGCTTCGCCAACGTAGCCTAAATCAAGGGCGTTGATTTGAGCCATTTCGTTATCCGTTAGTGAGAAATCCCAGATGGCAAAGTTCTCTTCAATACGTTCCTGTCGAGTGGATTTAGGAATAACCGTGACGCCACGCTGCACGTTCCAACGCAGGACAACCTGCGCGATGGTTTTTTGATGGGCATCGGCAATCCTTTGAAGCATTTCATTTTCATACGGTTTATGTCTCCCGCCGCCTAACGGCGCCCACGCTTCAGGCTGAACGTTATAATGCTTCATGGTTTCCAGCGCGGCGGGTTGTGCAAAGTATGGATGCAATTCGACCTGGTTTACCATTGGCGTAATTCTGACGGTTTCACAGAAGTTGGCTAACACATGCGCATAGAAGTTGGACACGCCAATGGCTTTTAGTTTACCGGCTTCATAAGCGTCTTCCAGCGCGCGCCACGCACTAAAATAATCGCCCATTGCCTGATGCAATAAATAGAGATCAAAATAATCTAACCCGGATTTTTTCAGCGACGCTTCAATACCTGCTTTGGCCAGATCGTAGTTAGCCATATCTTGCACCCACAGTTTAGAAGTAATAAATAACTCCTCACGGGTACACAGGCCTGTCGCGATGGCTTCACGAACAGCGTCACCAACGGCATCTTCATTGCCGTATACCGCAGCGGTATCGATAAGACGATAACCGCTGCGAATAGCGCTTAACACTGACTGCTGACATTCTTCTTTGTCGGTTACCTTAAAAACGCCAAAACCCACCATAGGCATTTTAAGGTTGTTACTTAATATTGAATATTCCACGCTAAAGCACCCTTTCGTCGTAAAGACGCCATGATAAGAGCAAAATACAGGTACAATGAGTATTGTTAAATCCGATTATATTTATACAAAAAATTCATTAATAACAGTTGTACAGATTTTTTATTGCATCCAAACGTTCAGTGCTTGCTATATCCTCTCCGTGTAGCACCCTGTTTGATAATGACTTTTCTTATGTGTCAAAACCAGTACCGTCATTTTGACCGTCTGTGAAAAAGTTTTCTGAACAGGCAATGCGATATCCGGAATAATATTTTTTAGCAAAGAGGCTCCGGCTGGCTCAGCGCCGTTTTGCACCAGTCATAAAAAGCGCGTACCGCAGGCGGCAGAAACCTGTTTTGCGGATAGACCAGCGCAAGCGGCAAATCGTAAGAATGGTTGTCCATGCAGGTCACCAGCGCCCCGCTGTGCAGATACGGCGCAACCAGATAGCTGGCGACGCGAATTAACCCCAGCCCCTGTATTCCGGCCTGAATATAAGCGTCCGTATCATCGACAACCAGCGTCTCCTGCACCCGCATCGCGTAATCCTCCCCCTCACGCGTAAAAAACCAGTCGGTGGTACGCCCGGTGCGGTGGTTCAGGTAGCCGACCGCATGGTGTTTTTGCAGATCATCTAAATTTTCAGGGCTACCGTAACGCTCAATGTAAGTGGGCGATGCTGCTATCACCCAGTTAAAACTGGCGAGCGGACGGGCAACCAGCGTGGTGGAATCATCGATCCTGCCGGCCCGAATCACGCAGTCATACCCTTGCAGGATAATATCCTCCACGCTATCGCTGGAACAAAGTATCAGCTCCAGCTCCGGATACTGGCGCAAAAAGGCCGGGAGCGTGGGAATAATGCAATGTCGGGCGAGAGATTGCGGCATCCCCACTTTAAAACGCCCTTTGGGTTGTGCCGCCCGGCCGGGAAATGACGACTCCATGGCCGCGATATCTGCCAGCACTCTTTTGCACTCTTCGTAGTAACGCCGCCCCTCTGCGGTCACGCTAAGTTTGCGGGTTGTACGTTGCAAAAGCTGAATCTTAAGCCAGGATTCCAGTTCTTTAACCACCCGCGATACCGTTGAGCGCGGCACGCCCAGCACTTCGGCGGCTCTGATAAAACTATGGGTATCCACTACGCAAACATAGACCTGCATCGCTTCCAGCTTGTCCATTTTCCCCCCGCCAATTATCCCATTTATCAGAACAGTCTAACCCGTCTTCGGCGTCTTATCGAACGCAGATCCCTGACGTAATCTCTATCTACAGGTGAATCAACACAGAGAGGTGCAAATGAAACAATCCAATAATCAGGTGGGTGAAAAAGTATTGGTGCTGGGCGCGGGACAACTGGGGGCGTCAGTGCTGGCGTCGTTGGTTCCGGCGGTCACACAGCGTAATGGTTCCGTTTGCGTTATTGTGTCAGGGCGATCCAGGGATAAACAGAGCAAACGACGTTCCAGCATTCATCAACAACTGGCGGATGCCGGTGCGCGGTTTATCCCGGTCGACATCGCAGACAGTTCGGTTGCAGCGTTAAAAGATCAATTCCACGGTTTTGATACGATCATCAATTGTATGGGGTTTGTCGCCGGTGCGGGTACCCAGATAAAAATCACCCGCGCGGTACTGGAGGCGGGCGTTAAGCGCTATTTCCCCTGGCAGTTTGGCGTAAATTACGATGTGGTCGGCAAAGGCAGCGGCCAGCCGGTGTGGGACGAACAATATGACGTCAGGACGCTTTTGCGCGAGCAAAACGTCACGGAGTGGGTGATTGTTTCAACAGGTATATTTACCTCTTTTCTCTTCGAACCGGCCTTTGGTGTGGTCAACTTAGCCAAAAAAACCATCAATGCCCTCGGCGGATGGGAAAGGCAGGTCACCGTCACGTCGCCTGCGGATATTGGTCGCCTGACCACTGAAATTTATCTGCATCAGCCGCGTATCACTAACGAAGTCGTCTTTGTTGCGGGGGAAACGACCTCTTATGCAAAACTGGCGGAAACGGTCGAACGCGTGACGCAGCAAAACTTTACCCGAGGTGTATTGACGCTACCTGACTTACAGGAGCAACTCCGTTTACATCCGCATGACCCAATGCTGCGCTATCGCGTCGCCTTCGCGCGTGGTGACGGTATGTGGTGGCCGATGAGTGACACCTGGAATGCACAACATCATCTGCCGACACAGGATATTGCCGCCTGGCTGAAAACACAGCAATGAGAACGGCGGCATCAGGCGCTCGCTTAATCCCCATGCCTTCTGCCAGCATCAGGCGGCGGGCGTGGTTACCTTGAGTTAACAAGAAACCAGTACGCATCAGTGCTTCACAATATACATCGTACGGCTATAGGCCACATCTTCCGGGTTAGTAATGGGATATCCCTTTACCCACGGTTTAATTAACCGGCCATTGGTATACTGATAAATAGGCGCTATAGGCGCTTGTTCCGTTAAAATTTTCTCCGCTGCATTGTAATCCGCGTTACGCGCTTCGGCGGTATTTTCCATCGTCGCTTGCGTCAGGATTTTGTCATAAGTCGGATTAGTAAAGCGTGAAATATTCCCCGTATGCGTGGACGTTAATAAGGATAAGAAAGTCGACGGTTCGTTGTAATCACCCACCCAGGAGGCGCGAATAACATCAAAATTACCGGTATTCCGGCTGTCGATATACGTTTTCCACTCCTGGTTTTGCAATTTCACATCCACCCCCAGATTTTTCTTCCACATTGACGCCACCGCAATCGCGATTTTCTGATGGTTTTCTGAGGTATTGTAAAGCAGAGTTAATTTAAGCGGCTTCTGCGATCCGTAGCCTGCTGCACGCAGCAATGTTTTCGCCTGGGCGTTAAGTTCTTCCTGGCTCATTTGTTCAAACGGTGAAGGATCGGGCTTAAATCCTGCCGTGACATCCGGTGTAAAATGCCAGGCCGGTTTTTCACCGGTACCTAAGACTTTTTCCGCCATCAAACGGCGATCAATGGTCATACTTAGCGCCAGACGAACGCGGGAATCCGCCGTCGGCCCTTTCTGCGTATTAAACGCATAATAATAAGTCCCTAATTGCGGCGGCGTATAAACTTGCCCTGGAATATCCTTCAATAATTTCTGGTACATATTTTTAGGGAAAGATTCGGTGATATCAATATCACCGGCAAGATAACGTTTCGTCGCAGCCGACTCCTGGTTAATGGGTAAAAATGTCACTTTTTGCAGTACCGTTTTCGCGTTATCCCAGTAATGCGTATTAGGCACGACCACCAGTTTTTCATTTACCACGCGCTCTTTAAGCACATACGCGCCATTGCCGATCAGTTTTCCCGGCTTCATCCAGTCTTTGCCGCTTTCGACATTCGCTTTTTGGACCGGATAAAAGGCAAAACTGGCGGTCAGACTGGCAAACCAGGGCAACGGCTTGTCAAGCTGAATACGCAAAGTGTGCGCGTCCACGGCACTGACGCCAAGCTGATCCGGCGTAACTTTACCGTCGATAATGGCTTGCGCATTAGTGATGCCAGCCAGAGCGGCAAACCAGGCGAAGGGGGAAAGCGTTTTGGGATCAACGAGACGTTGCCAGCTATAGACAAAATCCTGGGCGGTCACCGGCGTTCCATCGGCCCATTGCGCATTATCCCGCAACGTAAACGTCCAGATACGATTATCATTGCTCTTCCACTGGCTGGCGACGCCAGGGATAATTTCACCCTTTTCGTTCTGGTTAACCAGCCCTTCAAACAGATCGCGGATCACCTGAATTTCAGGCAGCCCAACGGCTTTCGCTGGATCTAACGAAGCGGGCTCATCTTTGATATGACGCACCAGTTCTTGTTTTTCTGCCAGTACCGTTCCGCCGGGAACATCCGCAGCATATGCCAGGGAAAAGCTGCTAACCAACAGCGCACAACAGGTTACTGAAACAGAATGCCTCATAGAAGTTCCTCAAAGATGAGTTAAATGACAACGTAATTATTTGTTTCAGCAGAAAGAAATGCAATTATCTTCCGCCAGAAAGTTGATATCGCGCCATACAAGAGGGTAAATAGAAACCATTTGATAATCGGCGGGTTTTACACAACACTACGATGATTACCCTACTGGTCTCAGCTTCGGGAAACGCGTATGACTGTCACCCGCCCCCGTGCCGAGCGCGGCGCATTTCCGCCAGGCACTGAACATTATGGACGTTCGCTACTAGGCGCGCCGCTAATCTGGTTTCCGGCGCCTGCCGCCAATCGCGAAAGCGGCCTGATACTGGCTGGCACCCACGGAGATGAAACCTCATCCGTGGTGACGCTCTCCTGTGCGTTACGCACCTTAAATCCAACCCTTCGCCGTCATCATGTCGTACTTGCCGTTAATCCTGATGGCTGTCAACTGGGGTTAAGGGCAAATGCGAATGGCATTGATCTAAACCGTAACTTTCCCGCCGCCAACTGGAAAGCGGGTGAGACAGTTTATCGCTGGAATAGCCGCGCGCAAGAGCGTGATGTCGTGCTGCTAACCGGCGACCATCCCGGCTCAGAACCGGAAACCCAGGCGCTTTGCCAGTTAATTCATCGACTCCAACCCGCCTGGGTCGTCTCTTTTCACGATCCCCTGGCCTGCATTGAAGATCCACGTCGCAGCGAGCTAGGCGAGTGGCTGGCCGATGCGTTTGCGTTGCCGCTGGTGACCAGCGTAGGTTACGAAACGCCCGGTTCGTTTGGCAGCTGGTGCGCCGACCTCAACCTGCACTGCATTACCGCCGAGTTTCCCCCTGTTTCCGCCGATGAAGCCAGCGAAAAATACTTGCTGGCGATGTCGAATCTGCTCCGCTGGCATCCTAAAGATGGAGTTGACCCGTCGTAAAGCGTAGCGCGGGCTCAACATCAACCGCCAGCCATGTTGGGCCATCAAGATCGGCGAAGCTCACCTGCGGCATAAGCGGCAGCGCGGCGCTAATCGCTCTTGATGTACAGAGCATACAGCCCAGCATCAGGCCGAATCCTTGCTCCCGCGCCTCCGTTGCCAGCGCCAGCGCCTCAGTCAGACCGCCGGTTTTATCCAGCTTAATGTTGATCATATCGTAGCGCCCCGTCAGGGCTTTCAGACTACTGCGAGTATGGCAGCTCTCATCTGCACAGATGGGCAACGGATGAATAAAATTTTCCAGGGCGGCGTCATCCTGCGCGGGCAGCGGTTGCTCCAGCATCGCGACATTCAGATCCGCCAGTAACTGGCAACGCGCCGCCAGCCCTTCTGGGCGCCACGATTCATTGGCGTCCACAATGAGCGTCGCCTCCGGCACCGCCGAGCGGATCGCCACCATACGTTCGCTAATCAGACGAGCATCGAGTTTAATTTTCAGCAACGTCGCCCCTTTTTCCCATAGTGCCGCCGCACTGGCAGCCATCTGTTCCGGCGTACCTATCACTACCGTTTGCGCGGTAGTAAAAACCGGGGACAGCGTCACGCCGAGCAGCCCGGCAAGGCTTTGCTGCCGCTGGCGGGCCTGCAAATCCCATAAGGCGCTATCCACCGCGTTGCGCGCCGCGCCTGCCGGCAACAGTTTCTGCAATGCTTCGCGAGTCAGCCCGTTTTCCAACTGAGGCACAATACTCATGATTTGCGCCATGACCGAGGCATCACTTTCACCATAACGTGGATATGGCGTACATTCCCCGATGCCTTTTACGCCCTCTTCTTCCAGTTCGACAACGACAACATGCGCTTCGCTTCGGCTACCACGCGCAATAACAAAAGGCGTATGTAACGGCCAGGTTTCCTCATATACCTTAACAGATCTCATCTCTTCCCCTCTGATAGCGCCGGACGCGGCTTGCTACAAATAGTATTTGCCGTGTTAATGAATAATGACTTAAACTGGATTTCGACGTTAACTATAAGTAAATAGGAACATAATTATGTCACAGACTGTACATTTCCAGGGTAACCCGGTCACCGTTGCCAACGTTATTCCGCAGGCTGGTAGCAAAGCACAGGCTTTTACTCTTGTCGCAAAAGATTTGTCTGACGTTTCCCTCAGCCAATATGCAGGCAAACGCAAAGTGCTGAATATTTTCCCAAGCATTGATACTGGCGTATGCGCCGCATCAGTTCGTAAGTTTAATCAACTGGCCACAGAAGTGGAGAATACCGTCGTATTGTGCGTTTCTGCTGACCTGCCTTTTGCACAGTCGCGTTTTTGCGGCGCGGAAGGCCTGAGCAACGTTATTACGCTTTCCACTCTGCGTAATAACGAGTTTCTGAAAAACTACGGCGTCGAAATCGTTGACGGCCCGCTGAAAGGTTTGGCGGCGCGCGCAGTCATCGTGCTTGACGAAAACGACAACGTTATTTTCAGCCAGTTGGTGGATGAAATCACCCACGAGCCGGATTACGACGCCGCGCTTAATGTCCTGAAGGCATAAGCCAGCGCCTGCTGGCGCTACGTTTGTCAGTGCTACAGGCGGTGCTCTTTTGTCACAAGAAGGCCTCTATCCGGAGGCCTTCTTTTTTTCTACTCTTCACCCTTCTTCTGGCTCAGACCATATTCACGCAGCTTATTGGCAATCGCGGTGTGCGATACCCCCAACCGTTTCGCCAGTTTACGCGTACTCGGATAGCTACGATAAAGCTGGGTCAGGACAGAACGTTCAAAACGACTGGTAATGTCATCCAGCGAACCTTCCATCGCATCCTCGCCGACTGCCACCGTCGCGGCATCGTAGTCAGGCAGCAGGATATCCTGCGGACGCAGCTCATACCCTTCCAGTTGCGTCAGCGCCCGGTATATCGCATTTTTAAGCTGGCGAACGTTACCCGGCCAGCCGTAACGAGTGAGGACCGTACTCAGATCGGCAGACAGTTTCGGTCGCGGAACGCCCTGTTCGTCGGCAAAACGCGCCACGAACAGTTCGGTCAACGGCATAATATCCTGCGGGCAATCGCGCAACGGCGGCAAATTAAGCGTCAGAACGTTAAGTCGATAATAGAGATCTTCGCGGAACAGTCCTTTTTGCACCAGCTCCACCAGATTTTTCTGCGTGGCGCAGATAACGCGGACATCAACATGAATTTCGTGATCTTCGCCGACGCGACGGAACGTACCATCATTGAGAAAACGTAGCAGCTTCGCCTGCATACGCGGCGACATTTCGCCAATTTCATCCAGCAGCACCGAGCCGCCATTCGCCTGTTCAAAAAAGCCTTTTTTACCTTCCGGCGCATGGCCAAATAGTTCGCTTTCTACCGCATCTTCCGGGATTGAAGCGCAGTTGAGCGCCAGATATGGCTTCGCTGAACGAGGGCTTGCCTGGTGACAGGCATAGGCGAAAAGATCTTTGCCGGTTCCCGTATCGCCGGTAATCAGCAGCGGCGCGCTGAGCATCGCCAGTTTGCGCGCCTGCTCAACGACGTGCTTCATCTTTGCGCTCACGGCAATAATCTGACTAAACGCGCTCAGATCCTGCGTGGACAAATTCTGTAGCTGCTGCCCCATACGAATCGTGGAACGCAACATCACGACCGCCCCGGTCAACACGTATTCGTCATTTTCGTTTTGTAAATGTACCGGCGTAATCTCCATCAGGAAGTTTTGCCCGTTGATCACGACATGTTCGTTATGGGAGCTTTGCGGGTTACCGTCCAGCCAGCGCTGAAAATTGAAGCCGTTGATTAATTGTGCGGCGGTATGGTGCCGCATTCGCTCCTGGCTCTGGGCAAAAAGCTGACAACTCGCCGGGTTCGCCATCTCCACTTTACTCTTCATATCCAATGAGAGCACCGGCTCCGGCAACGCCTCAAGCAGCGCGCTCAGGGCCAGATGTTCACGTTCGGACGGCATCCAGGGAACGGTACGGACATCCGTTACGCCGGAAATACGGCGGATTTCGGCCATCAGGCTGCTGAAGTCGGTGAATTCCAGCTCAGCAAAATTAAGATAAATTCGCCCAATGGGATCAATCTCGATTCCGCGTAAATCAATGCTACGTAACACCAGTAAATCAAGTAATTCGCGGGTCAGACCAAGTCGGTCTTCACAAAAGACTTCCAGACGCATGGGAACCTTCACCTGAATAATGAACCATTAAATAGATGATAAGACACTATTCGGCTGGCAGGAAGGATTCTGTCAACAAATATTGACAGCATGACGGAAAAACGGGCGCTGCGGCGTAAAGCCAGGCAATCAGCGCCCTGTGGAAGGTCATTTCTCAGGCGACGACTTACTCTTTTGCAGCGTCTCTTTTAGCTGACCGATAAGCTGACGACGAAAATCACCGAGACGTGGTTTATCGTTATCGATCCACGGCAATGGTCGACATAGCTCCATCGCTTTTATTCCCAGTCGAGCGGTAAGGAGGCCTGCGCCAATCCCCTGCGCCGCGCGCGTGGACAAGCGTGCGGCCAGATCCTGAGACATCCAGTCCATACCGACTTCACGCACCAGCTCACTGGCTCCCGCGAACGCGATATTCAGCAACACCAGACGGAACAGACGAAGGCGGCTGTAATAACCAAGTTCAATGCCATACAGCGTTGCGATGCGGTTAATCAGGCGTAAATTACGCCAGGCAATAAACGCCATATCCACCAACGCTAACGGGCTGACGGCGATCATCAGAGTCGATTCCGCGGCGAAACGGCTAATCTCACGTCGCGCCTGCGCGTCAAGTACCGGCTGTACCAGATGCGCATACAAACCGACGATTTCCCTGTCGTTTTGCGTTTCGTGAATAGCGGCATACCAACGTTGTAATGCCGGATGTGATTGATCAATCCCCGCCTGCTGCGCCAGTTTTTCGCAAAATGCGCGACCTTTCCCGACGCTATGGCTATGTAACAGTTCACGCGCTTCATCGCGTTCATGCGCTCGCTGGCGCAAGCGCCATAATCGCCGCCACTCCGTGACCACCGATCCCACGCCAGCGCCAACGATCAGCGCGCCTGCGGCACAGCCGCCTAAAGCGACCCAGTCCTGAGTTTGCCAGGCATTCATTGTCCACTGTATGCCTTGCCCGACCACGCTCGCGCCAAACAGCGCCAGCCCTCCCATCACCATTTTACGCCACAGGCTGCGTTTGGGGCGCAGCGCGGCATCGACCGCCGCTTCTGCCACGCCTTCGTCTTCCGGGCGCTCATCGATAGCCGCAGGCGCAAATGTACGCGACTCCGCTTCGCTGAAAGTTTGCTGCGCTTTGAAGGCCGACGTAGGTTCCTCCTTTAGCGGTTCTGCAAAATCAATACGCGGTTTTAACGGTTCGCTCATCGCAGCTTATCTCCTATTAAAAACTCCAGCGCAGCGTCCAGACGAATATGCGGTAACGGTTTATCAACATCCATCACCTGCGGACGAAAGGCTTCGAACTGAAAACCCTGACTATCCCAAAATGCTTGCCCCGGCAAACGCGAAGGCACTTCGCCGGGGTACACGGTTAACGGCGCGCCGTCACTCAAACGGTTTCCACGTAAAGCCGGGATTTTTTCGCCGTTGACCTCAATCACGCCGCTGGTGGTCGCCTGTACCGACGCCAGCCCCAGGCAATCCATACTAATGCCTTCAAACGCGGCATTTTGCCAGGCATCCTGAATAAGCTGCTGGAGCAAGGCCACCATATTGGCATGTTGGTCGAGGGTGACATGGTCGGCTTTCGTCGCGGCGAACAGCAATTTATCAATCACCGGCGAAAACAAGCGGCGAAACAGAGTCCGCTGGCCATAGTGAAAACTTTGCATCAACTGCGTTAAGGCGAGACGCATATCATTAAACGCCTGCGGCCCGCTATTAAGCGGTTGCAGACAGTCGACCAGCACAATCTGGCGATCAAAGCGTAGAAAATGATTTTTGTAGAACCCCTTGACCACTTTTTCGCAATAGTAGTTAAAGCGTTCGCGCAGCATTCCAGCGTTGGTCTGTTTATCCGCCTGCGCCAGTTTTGACTCGCCGAAGGCGTCCACATCCGGCCACGGGAAAAACTGCAACGCTGGCGCACCCGCCATATCGCCCGGCAAAACAAACCGTCCAGGCTGAATAAAGTGCAATCCCTGCGATTTACACTGATGCAAATAATCCGTCCAGGCGGCGGCAATCTCCGCCAGTCGGTTTTCATCGGCGGGCGCCAGCGGATCGAGCCCGTCGCAAAGTTGCCGCCATTTTGCGGCCCACTCAGCGCGTTGCCCTTGCAACAAGCCGTTCATCTGACGGGACCAGCTTAAATAATCCTGAGCCAGCATGGGCAGATCGAGTAACCATTCCCCTGGATAGTCCACAATCTCCAGATACAATGTCGAGGTATCTTTAAAATGGCGCAGCAGCGAGTCGTTTGAGCGATAGCGCAACGCCAGCCGAATCTCACTGACGCCGCGCGTCGGTGTGGGCCAGGCGGGAGGATTGCCATAAAGCTGAAGTATCCCCTCGTCGTAGGTAAAACGGGGAATACCAAAATCACGTTGAGGCACACGCTTTACACCAAGCAGGCGTTCTTCACGTACCGCGCTGAGCAACGGTAAGCGCGCGCCCGCGTGGACATTAAGCAACTGGTTAACCATCGCCGTGATAAACGCTGTTTTACCGCTGCGGCTCAACCCGGTTACGGCAAGACGCAAATGCCTGTCTACCCCACGATTGACCAGCGCGTTGAGTTCAGTTTTAAGTCGCTTCATTGACATCCTGTTGAGCCTGAAGAGAAGAAAAAATAATAACGAGCCTGCGTTATAGATATGTGCAAAAACGTTATTATCAACTACCCGGAGAGATCAACAACGGCGCATTAAGCGCCGCGGTTAGTATGAGTATTGAGCAATAGATTATCTATTTTTTTACTTTCGGCATATCAAGACGACTGATGCCGCCCATATTCATCGCGTGCGTATACCCCATATCAAGCAACATTTGTTTTGCCATGCCCGACTGTCGCCCGGAGTTGCAATATAACTTTACCGTATCGTTCCTGTCTGGAACTACCGTTTCGATATGAGATTTAATCTCCTTCAATGGGATATTAATCGCGCCCTGAATATGCTCACGCTGATATTGTTCCGGAATGCGGACATCTATCCAGTATTCTGCGGCATAAAGCGGCATGGCTATGAATAACGCTAACGCAAATATTCCTTTTTTCAACATACTTCCGTCCTGACACGTAATGTATTTCGCACACACTATACGCCAGAGCTTAACGAAATATTATGACCAGACTCGCTATTTGTAACGCTGCGAAATTTTATTCGCCGCCTTACGAAGTACTGGCTCCAGCGCAAACGCCAGCAACATTTTTAGCGGACGACGGGCGACGGATTTTACCGCCCATCCCGCCACGCCGGCAGGCCCGTAGCGTAACGCGGTCAACAGAACCAGCTTACCTGCTATTTTGAAGCCGGGCTTCACCTTCTGCCCGGCGCGTTGCCAGCGAATATTCATCTTCACCTTCCCGATATAACACTTAAAGTTGACGGAAACGACTACGCAGTGTGAACGTATCTGACGTGACGTAGCGTTCCATTTCTCGCAAACGCTTTTCGCCTGCGGCAAGCTCTCTGTCTACGGTATCCAGCAGTTCGCCGCTGGTCGGCTGCGGTTTGCCTGCGGCCAGATTATCCGGCATAGGGTCCAGTACAAAAGACAGGACGATATAGGCCACTACGGTAAAAAACGCCAGCCCAAAGAAAATCGACAGCACGACCAGAATACGCACCAGTTTTACCGGTACATCAAGGTAGTCGGCGATCCCGGCGCAAACGCCACGCACCATGCCCTTTTGCGGCATACGCCATAGTTTTTTATTCAGATTGATTCCACCCATTAGCGCTCTCTCCAGTTCGGATGCTCTGCATCAAGAATGTCTTCCAGCGCCTGAATGCGCTCGCGCATACGTTGCGCATCGTCTGTGAGTTGCAGTAAGCGTTGCTGCTCGCTTTGCGACAGTTCTCCCCGACCGGCGCGGTTGCTGTAATGCAGCCACAGCCAAATCGGTAACACAAACAACACAAAAATGGTTAACGGGATGGCCAGAAATAGCGCGCTCATGCGTTCTCCTTACACCTAAAGCTGATGAGCGACGGCGCGTACCGGCGCCGCCATTGTCATTATTGATTATCTTGCTTCATTTTGGCTTTCAACTGCGCCAGCTGCTCGCTGATTTCATCATCGGCTTTCAGGTTGGCAAACTGTTGGTCCAGCGATTGCTGCTTACCAAAACGATGGCTTTCCGCTTCCGCTTCCATTTGATCGATACGACGTTCAAAGGATTCAAACCGCGCCATGGCTTCATCCAGTTTGCCGCTGTCAAGCTGACGACGGACATCACGGGAAGAACTCGCCGCCTGATGACGCAGCATCAGCGCCTGCTGGCGAGCGCGTGTTTCGCTGAGTTTGTTTTCCAGCTCGCCAATCTCTTTCTTCATGCGCGCCAGCGTGTCATCCACCAGCGTGACTTCCTGTTCAAGCGTAGCAATTAAATCGGTCAGCTTTTGTTTTTCAATCAATGCGGCGCGCGCCAGATCGTCTTTATCTTTGCGCAGAGCCAGTTCCGCTTTTTCTTGCCACTCGGTCTGCTGAGTCGTAGCCTGTTCAATACGACGGGATAACTGTTTCTTTTCCGCTAAAGCACGCGCGGAGTTCGAGCGAACCTCCACCAGCGTATCTTCCATCTCCTGAATCATCAGGCGCACCAGCTTCTGCGGATCCTCCGCTTTTTCCAACAACGCATTGATATTGGCGTTCACGATGTCGGCAAAACGAGAAAAAATACCCATAATTCAATCCTCACATAATGTTCTGATAACGGGCGATGCCCTGCTACATGATTAATACAATTTGCGTGCCAACTTTTCATATCACTGATAATAAAGAAATTGTTTCGTTTTACCTCGCCAGCAAAAAAGGATAAAGTGGTGAAAAACACTAACAAGTGGCGATTTTCATCATGGCTGAATTTAAAGATAACCTGCTCGGCGAGGCAAACCGTTTTCTTGAAGTACTGGAACAAGTCTCCCGGCTCGCGCCGCTGGATAAGCCAGTGCTGATTATTGGCGAACGCGGGACGGGTAAAGAACTTATCGCCAATCGCCTGCACTATCTCTCTTCACGCTGGCAGGGACCGCTTATCTCGCTTAACTGCGCGGCGCTTAACGAAAATCTGCTGGACTCCGAACTGTTTGGTCATGAAGCGGGCGCTTTTACCGGGGCGCAAAAACGTCATCCCGGTCGCTTTGAACGCGCCGATGGCGGCACGCTGTTTTTGGATGAACTGGCGACAGCGCCGATGCTGGTACAGGAAAAGCTACTGCGGGTGATTGAATATGGCGAGCTAGAGCGCGTCGGCGGCAGCCAACCGTTACAGGTTAATGTGCGATTAGTATGCGCCACCAACGCCGATTTACCCGCCATGGTGAAGGAAGGGACATTTCGTGCCGATCTGCTCGACAGGCTGGCTTTTGACGTTGTACAACTGCCGCCGCTGCGCGAACGCCAAAGCGATATCATGCTGATGGCCGAGCATTTTGCTATTCAGATGTGTCGTGAGCTACGTCTGCCCTTATTTCCCGGTTTTACCGATCGGGCAAAAGAAACGTTGTTGCATTACGCCTGGCCGGGTAATGTCCGCGAGCTGAAAAACGTAGTCGAACGTTCAGTGTATCGCCACGGCAGCAGTGAACATCCTTTGGATGAAATTGTTATCGATCCTTTTCAACGCCATCCCGCCGAACCGCCCACGCCCGCCCTGCCATCGGCATCCGCCACGCCTGACCTGCCGCTCAACTTGCGGGAGTTTCAACTGCAACAGGAAAAAGCGCTGCTGCAACGTAGCTTACAGCAGGCGAAATTTAACCAGAAACGAGCCGCCGATTTGCTGGCACTCACCTACCATCAGTTTCGCGCCTTGCTTAAAAAGCATCAGCTTTAGCTATTTCTCCGGCTAATTGACGACATTTACGCCAGTTATCCACCGACATTTTTACGTGGCGGGCCGAAGTGCGATACACTTTGCAAATTGAACTTCAAAAACTTAACTATTATGCGCCTGGTTTTATCGTCTCTGATCGTGATAGCGGGTCTACTGAGTAGTCAGGCTACGGCTGCGACTGCGCCCGAACAAACTGCGAGTGCAGATATTCGCGATAGCGGCTTTGTGTATTGTGTTAGCGGGCAGGTCAACACCTTTAATCCGCAAAAAGCGAGCAGCGGCCTCATCGTCGATACCCTGGCCGCCCAGTTATATGATCGCCTGTTGGATGTCGATCCCTATACTTATCGTTTAGTCCCAGAGCTGGCAGAAAGCTGGGAAGTGCTGGATAACGGGGCAACGTACCGTTTTCACCTGCGCCGCGACGTTTCCTTTCAAAAAACCGCCTGGTTTACGCCGACCCGAAAACTCAATGCTGATGATGTCGTCTTTACCTTTCAGCGGATTTTCGATCGTCGACATCCGTGGCATAACATCAACGGCAGTAGCTTCCCCTACTTTGATAGCCTACAGTTCGCCGACAATGTAAAAAGCGTGCGTAAGCTGGACAATAACACCGTTGAGTTTCGCCTGACGCAGCCAGACGCCTCCTTTTTATGGCATCTGGCCACACACTACGCTTCCGTCATGTCCGCTGAGTACGCCGCGCAGCTTAGCCGAAAAGATCGTCAGGAACTGCTAGACCGCCAACCGGTTGGCACCGGGCCTTTCCAGCTTTCGGAGTACCGTGCCGGGCAGTTTATTCGTCTCCAGCGCCACGATGGGTTTTGGCGCGGCAAACCGCTGATGCCGCAAGTGGTGGTGGATTTAGGCTCCGGCGGTACCGGGCGTTTATCGAAATTACTGACCGGTGAATGCGATGTTCTGGCCTGGCCCGCCGCCAGCCAGCTAACTATTTTACGCGACGATCCGCGTTTACGTCTGACGTTGCGCCCGGGGATGAATATCGCCTATCTGGCCTTTAACACCGATAAGCCGCCGTTGAATAATCCCGCAGTGCGCCATGCGCTGGCCTTATCGATCAACAACCAGCGTCTGATGCAGTCGATTTATTACGGCACGGCGGAAACCGCAGCCTCCATTTTACCGAGAGCCTCATGGGCTTACGATAACGATGCCAAAATTACGGAGTACAATCCGGAAAAATCGCGCGAACAGCTAAAAGCGCTGGGCATTGAGAATCTTACGCTGCATCTCTGGGTGCCGACCAGTTCTCAGGCCTGGAACCCAAGTCCGCTAAAAACGGCGGAGCTTATTCAGGCGGATATGGCGCAGGTTGGCGTAAAAGTGGTCATTGTGCCGGTTGAAGGTCGTTTTCAGGAGGCGCGCCTGATGGATATGAATCACGATCTGACCTTATCCGGCTGGGCCACGGACAGCAACGATCCGGATAGCTTTTTCAGACCACTGTTAAGCTGTGCGGCCATCAATTCGCAAACCAATTTCGCCCACTGGTGTAACCCTGAATTTGACAGCGTGCTGCGTAAAGCACTGTCGTCGCAGCAGTTGGCTTCGCGCATAGAAGCATATGAGGAAGCGCAGAATATCCTGGAGAAAGAGCTGCCGATACTGCCGCTGGCATCATCACTACGCCTGCAGGCTTACCGCTACGATATTAAAGGGCTGGTGTTAAGCCCGTTCGGCAATGCGTCTTTTGCCGGCGTCTCCCGCGAAAAACACGAAGAGGTGAAAAAACCATGATTATCTTCACCCTGCGTCGGTTATTGCTGTTGCTGGTGACGCTCTTCTTCCTGACCTTTATCGGCTTTAGCCTGAGCTATTTTACGCCGCACGCGCCGCTACAAGGCGCATCATTATGGAATGCCTGGGTTTTCTGGTTCAACGGTCTGCTGCACTGGGACTTTGGCGTGTCCAGCATTAACGGCCAGCTGATCTCCGAACAGCTTAAAGAGGTGTTTCCCGCCACGATGGAGCTGTGCATTCTCGCCTTTGGTTTTGCGCTGATGGTCGGCATCCCGGTCGGGATGCTGGCGGGCGTGACGCGTAGCAAATGGCCGGATCGTTTTATCAGCGCTCTGGCGCTATTAGGTTTCTCAATTCCGGTTTTCTGGCTGGCGCTTCTGCTCACACTGTTCTTTTCGCTCACGCTGGGGTGGCTGCCGGTATCCGGGCGATTTGACCTGCTTTATGAAGTTAAACCGGTTACCGGTTTCGCCATCATTGACGCCTGGATTTCAGATTCGCCGTGGCGTGATGAAATGGTAATGAGCGCCATACGGCATATGGTTTTACCGGTGCTCACGCTTTCCGTCGCGCCGACCACAGAAGTGATCCGCCTGATGCGAATCAGCACTATTGAGGTCTACGATCAGAACTACGTTAAAGCGGCGGCCACGCGCGGCTTGTCGCGCTTTACGATTTTACGCCGTCACGTGTTGCATAATGCGCTGCCGCCGGTCATTCCCCGTCTTGGTCTGCAATTTTCAACCATGTTAACGCTGGCGATGATTACCGAAATGGTTTTCAGCTGGCCAGGGCTGGGACGATGGTTAATTCACGCCATTCGTCAGCAGGACTATGCCGCTATTTCCGCTGGCGTGATGGTCATTGGCTCGCTGGTTATTGTGGTCAATGTGATTTCCGATATTTTGGGTGCTATGGCTAACCCTCTGAAACATAAGGAATGGTATGCCTTACGATAGCGTATACAGCGAAAAGCGCCCGCCAGGCACCCTGCGCACTGCCTGGCGCAAATTTTATAGCGACGCGCCTGCGATGGTGGGCCTGTATGGATGCGCCGGTCTGGCGTTGCTGTGTATTTTTGGCGGCTGGATCGCGCCCTATGGTATCGATCAGCAATTTCTGGGCTATCAGCTACTGCCGCCCTCCTGGTCACGCTATGGCGAAGTCTCCTTTTTTCTGGGGACGGACGATCTGGGGCGCGATGTGCTGAGCCGCCTGTTAAGCGGCGCGGCGCCCACGGTCGGCGGCGCGTTTATCGTAACGCTGGCGGCTACGCTATGTGGATTAGTCCTCGGCGTAGTGGCAGGCGCGACCCACGGTTTACGCTCTGCCGTACTGAACCATATTCTGGACACGCTGCTTTCCATCCCTTCGCTCTTGCTGGCGATTATCGTCGTGGCATTTGCCGGCCCACATCTGTCACACGCGATGTTTGCCGTCTGGCTGGCCCTGTTGCCGCGAATGGTACGTTCCGTCTATAGCATGGTGCATGATGAACTGGAAAAAGAGTACGTCATTGCCGCCCGTCTGGATGGCGCGACAACGCTGAATATTCTGTGGTTCGCCATTTTACCGAATATTACCG
The DNA here is from genome assembly GCF_043848115.1 of Salmonella sp. 2020_1395. NCBI lineage: Bacteria > Pseudomonadati > Pseudomonadota > Gammaproteobacteria > Enterobacterales > Enterobacteriaceae > Salmonella > Salmonella sp. 2020_1395. The sequence continues at coordinate 71,193 of NZ_JBCMFH010000004.1, forward strand.
CCGGTCTGGTCACCGAAATTACCCGGGCGCTGTCGATGGCGATTCTGGACATCGCCGCGCTGGGATTTTTAGATCTCGGCGCGCAGCTTCCCTCTCCTGAATGGGGGGCCATGTTGGGGGATGCGCTGGAGCTAATCTATGTCGCGCCGTGGACCGTTATGCTACCCGGCGCGGCGATAACGCTCAGTGTTTTACTGGTAAACCTGCTCGGAGATGGGATTCGTCGTGCGATTATTGCGGGGGTGGAATAATGCCGTTACTGGATATCCGCAATCTCACCATTGAATTTAAAACCAGCGAAGGTTGGGTAAAAGCGGTCGATCGCGTCAGTATGACATTAAGCGAAGGTGAAATTCGCGGCCTGGTAGGTGAATCGGGTTCCGGAAAGAGCTTGATTGCTAAAGCTATTTGCGGCGTCGCGAAAGACAACTGGCGAGTCACTGCCGACCGTATGCGTTTTGATGATATCGATCTGCTGCGCCTCTCCTCTCGTGAACGGCGTAAGCTGGTCGGACATAATGTGTCGATGATCTTCCAGGAGCCGCAGTCGTGCCTTGATCCTTCCGAACGCGTCGGCCGCCAGCTAATGCAAAATATTCCCGCCTGGACCTATAAAGGCCGCTGGTGGCAGCGTTTAGGCTGGCGTAAACGGCGTGCAATTGAATTACTGCACCGGGTGGGAATTAAAGATCATAAAGACGCGATGCGCAGTTTTCCCTATGAACTGACCGATGGCGAGTGTCAGAAAGTTATGATCGCTATCGCGCTGGCGAATCAACCGCGACTCCTGATCGCTGATGAACCCACCAACTCAATGGAACCAACGACGCAGGCGCAAATTTTTCGCCTGTTGACCCGACTGAATCAAAACAGTAATACCACCATTCTGTTGATTAGCCACGACCTGCAAATGCTGAGTCAGTGGGCTGACAAAATCAACGTCTTATACTGCGGCCAGACGGTAGAAACCGCGCCAAGTAAAGATCTGGTGACGACGCCACATCATCCTTATACGCAGGCGCTTATCCGTGCGATTCCGGATTTTGGCAGCGCGATGCCGCATAAAAGCCGTCTGAATACGCTGCCGGGCGCGATCCCGCTACTGGAGCAGTTACCGATAGGCTGTCGTCTGGGGCCGCGCTGCCCTTACGCGCAACGAGAATGCATTATCACGCCACGCTTAACCGGCGCGAAAAATCATCTCTATGCCTGTCATTTTCCGCTGAATATGGAGAGAGAGTGATATGGTGGAAACTCTGCTTGAAGTGCGCAACCTGAGTAAAACCTTTCGCTACCGGACAGGATGGTTTCGCCGCCAGACCGTCGACGCCGTGAAACCATTAAGCTTTACGCTTCGTGAGCGTCAGACTCTGGCCATTATCGGCGAAAACGGTTCCGGCAAATCCACGCTGGCAAAGATGCTGGCCGGCATGATTGAACCCACCAGCGGCGAGCTTCTTATTGACGATCATCCCCTGCATTACGGCGACTATTCGTTTCGAAGCCAACGTATTCGAATGATTTTTCAGGACCCCTCAACGTCACTGAATCCACGTCAACGTATTTCGCAGATCCTTGACTTCCCCCTGCGCCTTAATACCGATCTGGAGCCGGAACAGCGGCGCAAACAGATTGTCGAGACGATGCGTATGGTGGGTCTATTGCCCGATCACGTGAGCTACTACCCGCATATGCTGGCGCCGGGGCAGAAACAGCGTCTGGGCCTGGCCCGCGCGCTGATTTTACGCCCTAAAGTCATTATCGCGGACGAAGCGCTGGCTTCGCTTGATATGTCCATGCGCTCGCAGCTCATCAATCTGATGCTTGAATTGCAGGAAAAACAAGGCATCTCCTATATCTATGTCACGCAGCATATCGGCATGATGAAACATATTAGCGATCAGGTATTAGTGATGCATCAGGGGGAAGTGGTTGAACGCGGCAGCACCGCCGATGTGCTCGCCTCTCCGCTACATGAGCTTACCCGCCGTTTAATCGCAGGCCATTTTGGCGAGGCGCTGACCGCTGACGCATGGCGAAAGGATCGCTAAGCGAAACAAATACCCTCAGTTCGATTCTCTGAGGGTGTTCATGCGACTGCCCAACAGCAATGTTTCAACCTCTTCTAACGCAACGGAAGGAAATAACGTGCCCTGGGTTGCCCAAATGCCTGCCGTTTTTAACGCCGACAAATGGCGTACGTTTTCCTGGCCACCCACCACAATCTTGTCACAATAATGCCGGATATGTTTGACGAGCAGCGGAAACGTCATTTTTTCAATTTGTGAGACAAAAAAGCTGCGGTCAAGTTTTACGCCGCTAAAACACCCGCAAACTAATGGCGCAGCGGTTGCGTTCCCTACGCCCAGGTCGCCCAGCCATAATGGATTAGGTTGCTTATGAAGCGCGTGTATTAAAGGATCGACTAAGGCGTTATCTTGACATGAAAAATGTTCAGCGACCTGCAGCTCCACAAATAGCATGGCGTGTAGTAATGCGCGAATATCTTTGTCCTGAAGGACAAACTGCGCCATACCCCGATCGATATTTATGATACAGAACAGGCCGTGGCGTAGAAACCAGCCATGTTTGGCCGCGATTGTCCGCAACAGATCAAGCAGAAAACGGCGCTTCTGCGAATTGTCCCATGACGAGATAACAAACTCAGGGTGTAGCGGACGAGCGGGCGACGATGCAAAATGGGTAATAATTTCGACACCCAGTAACTCCCCCTCCATTGCCCTTATCGGCTCTGCCATAAAAAAATAGCGCATGTGACCACTCCACTTGATCTTAACTCCCTGATAATGCGCTTTTAACGCAAATCAATCAATAAAAACGATCAATATATAAAAAATGATCGAAAAAAACAATATATGTTAACTTCATGATAACTTGCTAATTTTATGTTTTGAGAATGTTCTTCTATTGCTATAAGGAAATTTACATACTACGCCGAACAACGCTAATACGACGGCATGAGACCATCCGTAAAGCCAGGTTTTTCTTGTCAGGCAGAGGGGAAAAATCAAGGCGAGTTAATGGTGTTGCACCATCGCGTGGCATTTCACCCACTATGGCAGCGCGGCATCGCCAACCCTAATGGCGAGTTGCATCTCCGCTACAGGCTGTCCAGATCCCCCGAACGACCTTTAAGCGAATAGCAACTCTCAATAATTGATCGGCAAATCTGTAGCGAATGAGCCCCCGGCGATTCGCAGAAAAGAACTGAACTAAATGCTATTTTTTTAATTCATTCTTTAATACCTTAGCCACAAGAGTCCCTTCCTCAGGCGCGGCTAGTTTAAAACGTCTTCCTGGCGCAGGTGTCTGTTCTTCCTCTCCGATTAACGCATCAAGATCCGCAATAAGTGACTTATAATATTCAATATCTTCAGTATTTTCTTCGGTCTCTGCCCGCTTTAATTTTATCAGGTGATGGGCCTTAATTTGCTCTTCCAGTTGCCTTGTTGCAAGAGAAACGCTTCGCTGTTGCCGGGATTCTTGTGACAACACGATTTGATCGCCATCCACAAAGAAAAGAACCCCTTCTTTAATCAGAATATTACCTAAGATATTTATATCATGCATATAAACCCCCCGGGATTTAAGAAGCGCCTCCGCCATTCGATAGTTATCTTCATCTTCAACATCTAACTCCCGACCTTGAATATATTTTGAAACTAAAACCGTAACGTCTTTACCATTAATATTCATGATGGCCGAACGAGAAAAATTCTTGTCGCCATTGGCCATATTCAAATACTTACTGACACGATCAGGATGACAATTACGATGTTCCTGAGAGTTAACATCCACTTTTATTCCCCGCTCATTAATTGGAATTTTAACAACAAAGTCTTCATGTAACCGATAGACTGTCCCATAACTTCCGCTACCTATTTTATTTTTTTCAATATCACGCATGCGAATATTTTTCTGAAACTCCGGCGAGTTAATAAACGCCTCTATTGCCGCTGGTTGTGATGCATCCGTCTGATCAGTAGCGCAGCTCTCATCACCAGACGCCGTGGCGGGCGTGGTCAGGAAGTCTATCAAACGTTGCTCAAAAGCCTCATAGATTCCATTACTACCTGCTTCGCTCGGCGGCTGGTTATCATTATCCAAAGCGGCAAGCGTAATTTCCCCGGAATTATAATTAAACATTGTTTCTTTTAAAAAATCGACGCAATGTTCAGAACACTCCGTCTCGGTCACTAATACTCCATCGTAAAACATCTGTAGTAGTAACATATTTTCTTGATGTGCTAATACCTCTACAGTGTATTTATCCATTGTTTCAGGTCTGGAGGCATCAATAAGTTTAATATATCCAAGAAGGGGGCGCCATCGTGTACAGTCTTCATCTCGCCTCGAAAATGGTCGTAGCGAGAAAGGCTTCGTAATATCTGGACGCTCGTTTTTTTGGCACAGTAGATTATATATCTCTCTATAATCAGAAATTAAACTTCGACTGGTAAATATATTTCTGAAAAAATCTATGAATTTCTCATACGTTGAAAAAACATGCTCTCTTTTATTATCGATGATATCTCTTAAATACTTTTCTGATATCTGACAACTATGATTTCCGATATGAAATGTAAACGGCATATGTCTCATCCTCTGAAAATTTATTATAATACACATGCAAACATATAAAAACCTGATTTGTAACTACTGTAATCACCTGATTTCCAAAATTTTTCATATCCAGTATTACTCTGCATCAATAAATAGAGAAAACTTACAGCGCCTAAAAAAGAAATTATTTTTGTTAAGCATTTGCTGGTTAAAATTACATGTCTATACCCAAAATAATTCGAGTTGCTTACAGGCGGCAAGGGAGTGAGTCCCCAGGAGCATAGATAACTATGTGACTGGGGTGAGCGAGTGTAGCCAACACATAAGCAACTTGAAGTATGAAGGGTATATAACATCGCTAATAGGTGAGGTAAACCATTCGGATGAATATTCTGGCTTCCTACAGAACCTTTATTTGTCTGGTGGAAGGCGCATCGCTATCGTACTTGCTATCCGTCCCGGTGTCTCTGGTTGGATGAGGCGAACCTTACACCAGCTGGTATACTGCACCCTAGGGTCTGTCCCATTAGACTCTTTGATTTGCCAGTTTGGCCCTGGGGAGTGCTCAAAATCCTCAGGGACTTCGTTACCGTGTGGTTTTAGAACGTCACCTGCCGGAGATAGCGGCGGAAAAATAGCGTGACACACGGGGCCAGGAGTGGGATATAATTTCAGACTAATTTCGAATAATGTTGAAAAGTTGCTGTTAACCATTGTTCGTAAAAGCAAAAAATAAGCAATGACTATAAGGATTAAAGCTATGGGTTTTCTTTCCGGTAAGCGCATTCTGGTCACTGGCGTGGCCAGTAAACTGTCCATCGCCTACGGTATCGCACAGGCGATGCACCGCGAAGGAGCTGAACTGGCGTTCACCTACCAGAACGACAAACTGAAAGGCCGCGTAGAAGAATTTGCTGCCCAGCTGGGTTCCAGCATCGTTTTACCGTGTGATGTCGCTGAAGATGCCAGCATTGACGCTATGTTTGCAGAGCTGGGTAACGTTTGGCCGAAATTTGACGGTTTCGTACACTCGATCGGTTTCGCGCCTGGCGATCAGCTGGACGGCGATTATGTTAATGCGGTTACCCGCGAAGGCTTTAAAATCGCTCACGATATTAGCTCTTACAGCTTTGTTGCCATGGCGAAAGCCTGCCGCACCATGCTGAATCCGGGTTCTGCGCTGTTGACCTTGTCTTATCTGGGAGCGGAGCGCGCCATCCCGAACTACAATGTCATGGGTCTGGCGAAAGCCTCTCTGGAAGCCAACGTGCGTTATATGGCAAACGCTATGGGACCGGAAGGGGTTCGCGTCAACGCCATCTCTGCGGGTCCAATCCGCACGCTGGCGGCGTCCGGTATTAAAGACTTCCGTAAAATGCTGGCGCATTGTGAAGCCGTTACGCCAATTCGTCGCACCGTGACCATTGAAGATGTGGGTAACTCAGCGGCGTTTCTGTGTTCCGATCTCTCGGCAGGCATTTCTGGCGAAGTCGTTCATGTTGACGGCGGGTTCAGCATTGCGGCAATGAATGAACTGGAACTGAAGTAAGCGCATTAAGTTTATTAGCGGGCGGCACGACTGTGCTGCCCCATTCCCCTCACTCACCGATCATCTCGTTATATAGCGTTCTGATATTTGTTATCACCTAACAATCTTTCATCCCTTTCCCGCATACGCCAGGATAATCCAGCATAAACGATCCGACGCCGAATCATTATCAATCGCCATTTCATCCTCGGGAAACCCTATGGAACAATGCCGAAAAGCGGGTAAAAGCCACTGGTATCATGAAACACAATCCACTATGTCGTCACAAACCCCGCTTTCGCTAATGCCGGAAGCCGCGTATGTTAACGATCGTTTTTTACTGGATTTAACGGTATCAGAAACCGCGTTGACGCCTTTTGAGTCATGGTTAAAGCCCGCTCGCCAGTTGACGGATGTCTTATTTCCCCGCACGGTTCTCAACGACCGGCTTCATACGTTTAGCGCCTATGAACGTATGAGCACCGCGCTAACCGCCGCTCAGGTATTTGGGGTTCAGCGTTTGTGCCGCTATTATGCCGCGCGTCTGGCGCCGCTACCTGGCCCTGACGCCTCAAGAGAGAGCAATCAACGGCTGGCGCAAATTACGCAATACGCTCGTCAGCTTGCCGGCTCTCCCTCCGTTATCAATACGCGGGCCCGCGAACAGCTTGCAGAGGTGGGATTAACCGCCCGGGATACCGTACTCATCAATCAGATCATTGGGTTTATCGGTTTTCAGGCGCGGGTAGCGGCGATATTTCAGGCGTTTTGCCGTCTGCCCGTGCGCGAACTGCCCGGCCAGGAGATGCAGCGCTTTGCCAGGGCCGCGCGGTTTCAAAACCCCCAGACGATATGGCGGCCCGCCGCCAGTCTGGTAGAATATCCTCCCGCCCATACCAAAGTTCGGCGGCAATATTCGTCTTCACAATGCCAAATGATGGCGCCGGTACTCATCCTCGATCCGTCTTCATTCGCGTTACTCGAACGCATACTGACCAGCACATTACACACCTCGTCGCCCCCTTCTTTACTTCCACTTATCACGCTCCTCACATCACGTATCAACGGCAGCGCCGCCTGCTTTAACGAACAGGCAACCCAACCTGGCGCGTGGCGTCGCGCTGTCATCACGTTACGCCAGGAAGACGACGATATCGCTCGTTGGGAGCTTGAGCCTGCGCTGACACAGGCGATACAATGGCTCACCAGAGCGCCCGATCGCTTTAGCTCCGCGCATTTTTTCCCGCTACTCACCAGGGGAGTTTCATCGGAGCAGGCCATTAATATGTTAGGCTGGTGCGGCGTGTGCGGATGGTTAAATCGTTTAAAAATCGCGTTGGGCGAAACCTATTAACTCATCCATTACAGAAAGAGCGCTTGCTGCGCCAGGCAGAATCGCGTAAAACTGTCAGCCGCTCTTTTGGCTACGAAAATAGACGAATATGTTTCAGGACAACCCGCTGCTAGCGCAGCTTAAACAGCAACTGCATTCCCAGACGCCGCGCGCTGAAGGGGTCGTAAAAGCCACGGAAAAAGGCTTTGGCTTCCTTGAAGTTGACGCGCAAAAAAGCTATTTCATTCCTCCACCGCAGATGAAAAAAGTGATGCATGGCGATCGTATCGTCGCGGTCATCCACACGGAAAAAGAACGGGAGTCTGCCGAGCCGGAAGAACTGATCGAACCGTTCCTGACGCGCTTTGTGGGAAAAGTTCAGGGTAAAAATGACCGCCTGTCCATCGTGCCGGATCATCCGTTGCTGAAAGACGCGATTCCCTGCCGCGCCGCGCGCGGCGTTCAGCATGAGTTCAAAGAAGGTGACTGGGCGGTTGCCGAAATGCGCCGCCATCCGCTTAAAGGCGACCGTTCGTTTTACGCCGATTTAACGCAGTACATCACCTTTGCCGACGATCACTTTGTTCCCTGGTGGGTTACGCTTGCCCGCCATAACCTGGAAAAAGAAGCGCCGAACGGCGTAGCGACGGAGATGCTGGACGAAGGGCTGGAGCGCCAGGATCTTACCGCGCTGAATTTCGTCACTATCGATAGCGCCAGCACTGAAGATATGGATGACGCGCTTTATGCTGAGGAATTAGCGGACGGCAGACTCCAGCTTACGGTGGCTATCGCCGATCCTACCGCCTGGATTGCCGAAGGCAGTAAGCTGGATAACGCCGCGAAAATTCGCGCCTTCACCAACTACCTGCCGGGCTTCAATATTCCTATGCTGCCACGTGAACTGTCTGACGATCTGTGCTCACTGCGCGCCAACGAAGTGCGTCCGGCGCTCGCCTGTCGCATGATAATCGCTGCGGACGGCACCATTGACGATGATATCGCCTTTTTTGCGGCCACCATCGAATCGAAGGCCAAGCTGGCGTACGACAATGTCTCCGACTGGCTGGAAAATAACGGCACCTGGCAGCCGGATAACGAAGGCATTGCCCAGCAGATTCGTCTGTTGCACCGTATTTGTCTAAGCCGCAGTGAGTGGCGTCATCATCATGCGTTAGTCTTTAAAGACCGCCCGGATTACCGCTTTGTGCTTGGCGAAAAAGGCGAAGTACTGGATATTGTGGCGGAACCGCGCCGTATCGCTAACCGTATCGTAGAAGAGTCGATGATCGCCGCTAACCTTTGCGCCGCGCGCGTACTGCGCGATAAGCTCGGTTTCGGTATTTACAACGTACATACGGGCTTCGATCCCGCGAATGCCGACGCGCTGGCCGCGCTGCTGAAAACGCATGGTCTGCATGTCGATGCCGAAGAGGTGCTGACGCTGGAAGGCTTCTGTAAACTGCGTCGCGAACTGGATGCGCAGCCCTCCGGTTTCCTTGACAGCCGCATTCGTCGCTTCCAGTCTTTTGCGGAAATCAGCACCGAGCCGGGGCCGCATTTCGGTCTTGGTCTTGAGGCTTACGCCACCTGGACTTCTCCCATCCGTAAGTATGGCGATATGATTAACCATCGCCTGCTGAAAGCGGTCATCAAGGGGGAAGCTATTGCGCGTCCGCAGGAAGATATCACCCAGCAAATGGCGGAACGCCGTCGCCTGAACCGCATGGCGGAGCGCGATGTCGGCGACTGGTTATATGCACGCTTCCTTAACGATAAGGCGGGGACAAATACCCGTTTCGCGGCAGAAATTATTGACGTCAGCCGTGGTGGTATGCGTGTGCGACTGGTCGATAACGGCGCTATCGCCTTTATCCCTGCCCCGTTCCTGCACGCCGTTCGCGATGAACTGGTATGCAGCCAGGAAAACGGTACGGTACAGATTAAAGGTGAGACGGTTTATAAAGTGACGGATGTCATTGATGTCACTATTGCGGAAGTTCGCATGGAAACCCGCAGCATTATTGCCCGACCGGCAGCGTAACCACGCTTAGCTCGCTCAACGGCCTTTGCTGAGAAGGCAAAGGCCGTTTCTTTTCTTCTTCTCCCTTCCGTCATGCTCTAAGTTTAATCTTATTCAAGCGCCCCATTTCTTGTTATTTTTAGCTGGCGACTATGCTTTTTCCAGAATCTGGATTACATATGAATACATAGATAAAACAATACGTTCAGCCATAATTACCCTTATTTATAACATGGCTAACCTTTCTTTTCGGGCACCTGGCGCTTAAATGGGATGGTACGCATGATGAAACAGATTCAGGAACAAACGGCGCTAAATCCCCTTCACTCTCACTGGCGTCTGGCTGATGACCGCAACGTGCTGTATCTCTCCCCGACAGGTGAAACGGATGCAGAAAAAACGGTTGAGCTATCGCCGGAACAAGCCGGGCGTATCCGGGAAATAACGGCGATTACGTCCAGTCTGCTGATAACGTTGTTGATAGAAAAACAGGTTACCGCTGTGCACCTGGTAGGCCGTAAGATTAATAACCGTGAATGGGCTGGAAGCCTGGCAACCTGGCCTGATACGCCTGCCGTCTCGCCAACGCAGGCGCAGGAGCTCTCTTTTGCCGAGCAAATCGTATCAGAAGCCAACTCAGTCATTGCGATACTGGATAGTCGGGGAAAAATCTGTCGATTTAATCGGTTATGCGAAGAGTACACGGGCTTAAAAGAGCAAGATGTAATTGGTCAAAGCGTCTTTAAATTATTTATGAGCCGCCGGGAGGCGGTTGCCTCCCGACACTACATTGAGAATTTTTTTCGCAATGGGAATGCCTATGAAATCGAACGCTGGATAAAGACCCGTAAAGGCCAACGCTTGTTCTTATTTCGTAATAAATTCATCCATAACGGTAGCGGAAAAAACGAAATTTTCCTGATCTGCGCAGGCACGGATATCACCGAAGAAAGGCGGGCTCAGGAGCGTTTACGCATACTGGCGAATACAGACACCGTCACCGGCCTGCCCAATCGCAATGCTATCCATGAATTTATTAATCATGCTATTGCCTCGGCTGGCGAGTCGCAGGTGGGTATCGTTTATCTCGATCTGGATAACTTCAAGAAAATTAATGACACCTATGGGCATATGTTTGGCGATCAGCTCTTACAGGCCGTTTCGCTGGCGCTGTTGAGTTGTCTGGAGGAAGATCAATTGCTGGCCAGACTGGGGGGAGATGAATTCATTATCCTCGCTGCCCATACGTCTCAGGCCGCGCTGGAAGCAGTAGCCTCACGAATCCTTACCCGTCTGCGGCAACCGTTTCGTATTGGACTCATTGAAGTTTACACGGGATGCGCCATTGGCATTTCGTTGGCCCCCCGGCACGGACAGGACAGCGAAAGTCTCATTCGCACTGCCGATACCGCAATGTATAACGCCAAAGAAGGCGGCCGCGGTCAGTTCTGCGTTTTTTCGCCTGAAATGAATCAGCGCGTATTTGACTATCACTGGCTGGATACAAACCTGCGAAAAGCGCTGGAAAACGACCAGTTACTTATTCACTATCAGCCCAAAATTACCTGGCGCGGCGAAGTACGTAGCCTGGAAGCGCTGGTACGCTGGCAATCGCCGGAACGCGGATTAATTCCGCCGCTGGAGTTCATCTCATACGCCGAAGAGTCAGGACTCATCGTCCCGCTGGGCCGCTGGGTGATTCTGGATGTAGTTCGCCAGATTGCGAAATGGCGCGATAAGGGGATTAACTTGCGCGTAGCCGTTAACTTTTCGGCGCGACAACTGGCCGACCAGACGCTTTTTACTGCGCTTAAACAGGCTTTGTACGATCTGAATTTTGAGTATTGCCCGATCGATGTCGAGCTAACGGAAAGCTGCCTGATCGAAAACGACACGCTGGCGCTATCGGTTATCCAGCAATTTAGTCAGCTCGGCGCTCAGATTCATCTGGATGATTTTGGCACCGGGTATTCTTCGCTTTCCCAACTCGCACGGTTCCCTATTGATGCCGTTAAACTGGATCAGGCTTTCGTCAGAGATATCCATAAGCAACCGCTGTCGCAATCTCTGGTTCGGGCGATTGTCGCGGTGGCTCAGGCGCTAAATTTACAAGTGATTGCCGAAGGCGTAGAAAATGCTAAAGAAGATGCCTTCCTGACAAAAAACGGTGTCAATGAACGACAGGGCTTTTTATTCGCTAAACCTATGCCCGCCGTTTCTTTTGAACGCTGGTACAAACGTTATCAGACGAAAAAAATGCGTTAACGGCGGCGATAATAGGGAGAACAGCCTGTGCAGACAGGCATAGCCCTATTTTTCCCTTCTCTTTTCAGATTAATTTCTGCATCATGAATTGAAACCTTTTCTGACATTAAGGATGACAAACATGTCTGATATCGAAGCACAACGAATTGCCGCACGCATTGATACCGTGCTGGATATCCTTGTTGCTGGCGATTACCACTCGGCCATCAATAACCTTGAAATATTGAGAGCAGAGCTGTTAGATCAGGTTAAAGACGGTATCTCGCCATCCCAGGCGCCCGGATCGCCCTGGGAAATCTGATAGCGATTATTTGTCCGGGATGGCCGTTAGCCCTTCCCGGCTCTCTGACTGTCTGTTGACTCCTCTTAACGTATAAAATTAATACTATGAACTCCCGACAACAATCAATTTTGCAAATGGTGGTTGATAAAGGCCAGATGAGCGTTGCTGAACTGGCGAAAATTACCGGCGTATCTGAAGTCACGATTCGTCAGGATCTGAATACCCTGGAAAAGCAGAGCTATTTACGCCGTGCGCACGGTTTCGCCGTTTCGCTTGAGAGCGATGACGTAGAGACTCGCATGATGACGAACTACACGCTAAAACGCCGGCTGGCGGAGTTCGCCGCCTCGCTGGTCAGTCCAGGAGAGTCCGTTTTTATTGAAAATGGCAGTAGCAATGCGCTATTGGCCCGGACGCTGGCGGAACAAAAAGATGTCACGATCATCACCGTGAGCAGTTATATCGCGCACCTGCTCAAAGAGACCCCTTGCGAAGTCATTCTCCTCGGTGGAATCTATCAGAAAAAAAGTGAAAGCATGGTAGGGCCGTTGACGCGACAGTTTATCCATCAAGTGCATTTCAGCAAAGCATTTATCGGTATTGATGGCTGGCAGGCTGATACCGGCTTTACCGGACGCGATATGATGCGATCGGATGTGGTTAACGCTGTTCTGGAAAAAGGCTCAGAAGCGATTGTCCTCACCGACAGCTCCAAATTTGGCTGTGTGCATCCCTATCCCCTGGGCCCGCTCTCTCGCTTCCATCGTGTCATTACGGATTCCAAAATTTCCGCCAGCGATCAAATGCAGTTAGAGCATGCAGGGCTGCTAGTCAATGTTATTGGCTCATCCGTTTAAAATATTTCCCGATGGTTTGCCCTATGGCAAATCATCCTCTCTCTAAGACTTTTCTGACATCCCAATTAAGACTATTTACCTGTTGTAACGAGCGTAACGTCGTAAAATTAATATTAGCGAAATAACAGGAAGTGACTATCACCTGCGTGATATACCCCTGCGCAATCAGGTTTTACGGAAAATCTCTTAACAGGTTTTATTTTAACTATAGTTATAGTGAGCTTAATTCCGTGAATCGTTAATTCAGGAGAGAGTATTATGTTTATGACGAGCAAAAAAATGGCCGCTGCTGTGCTGGCAATCACCGTAGCAATGTCTCTGAGCGCCTGCTCAAACTGGTCCAAGCGCGATCGCAACACGGCTATTGGCGCAGGTGCGGGGGCGTTAGGCGGCGCAGTGTTAACGGACGGCAGTACATTAGGCACCCTGGGCGGCGCGGCGGTCGGCGGCGTGATTGGTCACCAGGTTGGAAAATAATCCAGACGTTTAAATATTGAACGGCTCAAAATAATATGTTTATTCTTTTCAGGTCTGGATTACAAAAATAGACAAAGTTGACTTTTACGCCACGGTAATTTACAACCGTGGCGTTTTCATTAGCCGCCAGCTAATTTTACTTTCATTCCTTTAGCTTCCAGCAATGATTTTATCAAGTCGCGTTTATCACCCTGAATTTCAATAATCCCTTCTTTTACTGCCCCGCCACAGCCGCATTTTTTCTTCAGTTCAGCCGCCAGTTTGGTTAATTCCGCATCATTCATCTCGATACCGGTAATCAAACATACGCCTTTACCCTTACGGCCACTGGTTTGACGCTGAATGCGAACGATACCATCCCCTTTGGGACGAACTGGTGCCGTTTTAGGTTCTTCAATGCGCCCCGTCTGTGTTGAATAAACCAGACGACTATTGGAATCGCTCATTATGCCTCCCGTTTCAGTGACGCGTTAATATCCTTCAGCGTTTGCGCCGGATCTACCGATTGCGTAACCGGGCGGCCAATCACCATATAGTCGACGCCGGCGGATAATGCCTGTTCGGGCGTCATAATGCGTCGCTGGTCGCCTGCCTCGCTGCCTGCGGGCCGAATGCCCGGCGTCACCAGCTTAAATGCAGCGCCAAAGACCTGTTTAAATCTGACCGCTTCCTGAGCGGAACAGACCACGCCATCCAGCCCGCATTGCTGCGTCAGGCGCGCCAGCCGCTCCGCATGTTCCGCTGGTGACAACGTCACGCCCAGATCGCGCAGATCGCTGGTTTCCATACTGGTCAACACGGTCACGGCAATGAGCAACGGCGCATCTTTACCGAATGGCGCCAGCGCGTCGCGCGCTGCGGCCATCATTCTCGCCCCGCCAGACGCGTGAACGTTTACCATCCAGACGCCCAGGTCTGCCGCTGCGGCGACTGCCCGGGCCGTGGTGTTGGGAATATCATGAAATTTTAGATCAAGAAAGACATCAAACCCACGTTGCTGGAGATCCCGGACGAGCTGTGGACCAAACAGCGTGAACATCTCTTTGCCCACTTTTAAGCGACAATCGCGAGGATCGATTTTATCGACAAACGCCAGGGCTTTATCGCGTTCATGGTAATCCAACGCCACAACGACAGGCGATTCAGTAATAGCGCAGGAAGAAGATGAAGCAGTAAACGTCATGACCAGACCTTCTTGATGATGGGCACCGGAAGTGGCCCAAATTGGATAAACGGCGTGCATTCTACCTGCGGCGCAGGGAAATTAACAGGTTCGATTGACAACCTGATAAGCTCTGGTTGCCGATGCCAGCGTTGTTTCTTGTCTTATGTCATTAAGTATGTTGTAACTAAAGTAAGGCTTTTTTTATATACTACTGCCCATCAAGTCCGCGAATAGGTTTAATGGTCGACCATGCCCGGCAGGACGGACAGTGCCAGTACAAGGTATAGGCGGTAAAACCGCATTTCTGACAACGATACCGCGGTTTACTGCGCACCTGCTCGCCAACCATATCACGCAGTACCATCAGGCTTTCTTTCGCTCGCCCTTCTTCCGCCTCGTTGAGGTGGTAATCCATCAGCTTATGGAACACCCGCATGGTAGGATGTCGCTGTAGCTGACGCGTAATATAGACTTGAGCTGCGTCACTACCTTCACGCGCTTCCAGAATATCGGCAAGCATTAACTCAGCGCCAGCACCGGTATTCTCCTCAACGGCGCGACGTAAAAACTCCGCCCACTCGGCATTTTTACCGAGCTGTTGATAACAGGTTTGCAGCATCTCCAGCGTTTCGCTGACCAGCTCTTTATCCTGAACGATCACACGTTGCAAGCTTTCGACCGCTTTGGCGTAATCCCCTCTCGCCATATAAACGCGCCCCATCATGATAGACACCCGGGCGCTATTTTTATCTGCGGCGGCACCTTTTTTCAGCAACGCCATCGCGCGATCCATGTCGTCGTTGCCCATCTGCTGTAACGCTAACTCACAGTAAAAATGGGCAATTTCGATACGCTGTTTATCTTTGCCCAGTTTCACCAGCCGTTCTGCTACTTCGATCGCCTTTTGCCAGTCGCTGGTTAGCTGATAGATTTGCAAGAGCTGCTGTAACGCGCCTACGCGAAATTCCGTTTCGTCGGTAAGTTGGTTAAACATATCTTCCGCGCGGTCATATAAACCGGCGGCCATATAGTCGCGCCCCAGTTGCTGAACAGCCAGTAAACGCTGTTCATAGGTCAATGAAGCGCTTTCCATGAGCGTTTGATGAATACGGATGGCGCGATCGACTTCGCCGCGTGAGCGAAACAGATTACCGAGAGTGAGATGAGCCTCAACGGTGCCGGTATCCTCTTTAAGCATATCGAGGAACAGATCCACCGCTTTATCTTGTTGGTTACTCAGCAGGAAGTTAACCCCTGCGACATAATCGCGCGACAGGCGGTTAGCTTCATCCTGTTTTGTTTGTTGCGCACTTCTGCGACCCATATACCACCCATAGGCAGCGGCTACAGGCAACAGCAGAAATAACAACTCCAACATAAATGATTATTCCTTTACAACCGACGAATCGGCAGGGACCGCAACGTCGGTTGCTGGCGAAAGCTTGTTTTCCAGTCGTTTAATTTTACGTTCAGCACGGGCAAGGGAAACGCGGACCCGCAGCCAGAACAGGCCGCAAATCAGCCAGCCAATCGCAAAACCGACGGCGAACAGCACAGCAAGCAACGTGGAGATACGATACTCCCCTTGCGCCAGCAGGTAGTTAAACGTCACCTGTTGATCATTCTGCGCGCCCAGCGTCACCGAAATAACAAAAATCGCCAATACCAGTAAGAAAATGAGTAAATATTTCACATTACTTCCCGTTATGTGGTTTGCGCGAATAAATCGTGTCCAACTTACCGCATCCAGCCTTCTAAATTACCATTTTCCCGCCTCGCGCGAAATGGAAATGCGCCCGCCATCAGATGATTTAAGGGCAATAGTCAGAAAATCAACCGTTGTCAGCTTTCCTGCTCGCGTTCAGCAATTTCTTGCGCTTCTTCACGAGGCGGCATAAGCGGCCCGCAAATTCGCTGCGCCAGCCAGGTCGCCAGGGTAACTAATAGCCAGGAGATGAGCGTGGCGACCACTAAATCTCGCGGCCAGTGCATTCCCAGAAGCAAACGGCTGCCCATTACGCCGGTCGCCCAGACTAACAAAAACGCGATGGTGAAAGTCCGTCTGCGCGGCCATAACAGACCCACGGCCAAAAGCGCCCAGCTCGCTGCAAACATGGTGTGTCCGGAGGGAAACGCAAAGCCCGTCTCTTTTTGCCAGTGCTGACGCAGGAAAACGGGGATGTTCTGTTGCCCGGCCAACTGCTCTTTCACTAAATGTCCGCGTTCTGTACGCTTTAAAGTGTAGAACTCATCGACGGGAATATGGTGCGTTTTTTCAAGCCAGACCACAAATGGCCGCGGCTCCTGTACGCGCTCCTTTACCCATGACTTCACGCCCTGCCCGACGATAATCGCCCCACCGAGAATCGCAAACAGCATAATGGCGGCGCGCAGGCGAAATCGCAGGCACCATAAGAACCATCCACAAAGAATCACATGCGTGATAACGCCCCAGGGTTTGGTCACGGTTTCCGTTATCCAGAATAGCGTTTTTAGCCACCAGACCTGATGTCCAGGCTGCCACTGCCAGCCTGATACCCATACGGCAAGCGGCATGATAAGCAACAGGGCGGCGCCTGCCGCGGTGCGCCTCGCAATTGAAAGCATGGATGCTCCTTTTATAAGTAAGTATCACAATCATAACTGAAAATTCTCGCCGGACTGGAAAATTGACAAATTTGTGCCATTCCTGAGCAATTACGTGGTAGGGATTAGGTGATGACCGCCGCCTTATGGCAAAATAGCGGGATACAAGCCAACAGGCGACGACACCGCAGGCGTCAGCATAATCTGGAGAAATACATGCAGCTTAAACGTGTGGCAGAAGCCAAACTGCCAACCCCATTGGGTGACTTTCTGATGGTGGGATTTGAAGAACTGGCAACCGGACACGACCATGCCGCGCTGGTTTTTGGCGATATTTCAGGTAAAACGCCGGTCTTGGCTCGCGTTCATTCCGAATGTCTTACCGGGGACGCGCTTTTTAGTCTGCGCTGTGATTGTGGTTTTCAACTGGAAGCCGCGCTGACGCATATTGCGGAAGAAGGACGCGGTATTCTGATTTACCACCGTCAGGAAGGCCGCAATATCGGCCTGCTTAATAAAATTCGCGCTTATGCGTTACAGGATCAAGGCTATGACACGGTGGAGGCCAATCATCAGCTCGGCTTTGCCGCCGATGAGCGTGATTTCACCCTGTGCGCGGATATGTTCAAATTACTGGGCGTGGATGAAGTTCGCCTGCTGACCAATAATCCGAAGAAAGTCGAAATACTGACCGAGGCGGGAATTAATATCGTCGAACGCGTTCCGCTCATTGTGGGTCGTAATCCAAATAATGAGCATTATCTCGATACTAAAGCGGCCAAAATGGGCCACCTACTAAGCAAGTAAGCCACCGGTATTAAAGCGCGGGCCTGCCTGTTTACGGCAGGCCCGATAAACGGCTTTAGTTCAGCATATTTCTAATGACATAGTGCAATATGCCGTCATTCTGGTAGTAAGTCAGCTCGGTGGCGGTATCAATGCGACAGCGGCAAGGCACCGTTTCTTTACTGCCGTCCGATCTCGTTAACGTCACCGGAATGGTCGCGCCAGGGCGCAGGTTTTGCAGATCCGCGATATCAATCACCTCTTCCCCGGTCAGTCCCAGGGTTTTACGCGTTACGCCCTGTGGAAACTCCAGCGGCAGGATCCCCATCCCAATCAGGTTTGAGCGGTGGATACGTTCGAACGACTCGGCGATCACCACGCGAATACCTAACAGTCGCGGACCTTTTGCCGCCCAGTCACGGCTCGATCCCGACCCATACTCTTTCCCGGCAATCACCGCCAGAGGCGTTTTTTCCTGCTGGTAGAGCATAGCAGCATCATAAATCGACATCGCTTCCGTACCCGGTAAATGCCGCGTCATGCCACCTTCGACGCCGGGCAGCATTTCGTTGCGAATACGAATATTGGCGAACGTACCGCGCATCATCACTTCATGGTTGCCGCGCCGTGATCCATAGGAGTTAAAATCCTTCCGCTCAACGCCGTGGTTTTGCAGATAGCGTCCGGCGGGACTGTCCGGCTTGATACTGCCGGCCGGAGAAATATGGTCGGTCGTTACCGAATCCCCCAGCATCGCCAGGATACGCGCGCCGTGGATATCTTTGACTGGCGCAGGCTCGGCCTGCATTTCATCAAAGAAAGGCGACAGGCGAATATAGGTTGAATCCGACTGCCAGCCGTAGGTATCGGACGATTCAACCTGAATCGATTTCCATTCTTCCGTGCCCTCAAACACTTCCGCATACTCTTTACGGAACATATCCGATGATACCAGTTCAACGGCGCGGGCAATTTCCTGCGCCGAAGGCCAGATATCCTTCAGGTATACCGGATCGCCTTTACGATCGTACCCCAGCGGGTCTGTCGCGAGGTTAATATTCATGTTTCCGGCCAGCGCATACGCGACCACCAGCGGCGGCGACGCCAGCCAGTTCGTTTTCACCAACGGATGGATACGCCCTTCAAAATTTCGGTTACCGGAAAGTACGGCCCCTACCGTCAGATCGCCTTTTTTAATCGCGGTCTCAATAGGCTCAGGCAACGGACCAGAGTTCCCGATACAGGTCGTACAGCCATAACCGACCAGGTTAAAACCGAGCTCATCCAGATAAGGCGTAAGTTTGGCCTGCGCCAGATAGTCAGATACCACTTTTGACCCCGGCGCCAGAGAAGCCTTGACCCACGGTTGACGCTTCAACCCCAGCGTTACTGCTTTTTTCGCCAGTAATCCCGCCGCCATCAGCACGCTGGGATTCGAGGTATTCGTGCAGGAGGTGATGGCGGCAATGACGACAGCGCCATCCGGAAGCTGATATGGCTGTCCGTTCATCGTATAGTCAATCGGTTGGCGATCTTTTTGCGCGGTATTCAGCTCCAGCTCGGCGCTGGCGGCAAAGGCTTTCGGCACATCGCCTAACGCCACGCGATCCTGCGGGCGTTTCGGCCCGGCCAGACTGGCCTCGACATCGCCCATATCCAGTTCCAGAGTACTGGTAAATACCGGTTCGTCTCCGGGATTGCGCCACATTCCCTGCGCCTTCGCGTAGGCTTCAACCAGCTCGACCAGATCGTCGCTACGCCCGCTTAATCGCATATATTCCAGGGTGATGGCGTCAATGGGGAAAAAACCACAGGTGGCGCCATATTCCGGCGACATATTAGCGATGGTCGCGCGATCCGCCAACGGCAGCGAATCCAGACCATCACCATAAAATTCAACAAATTTACCCACGACGCCATGCTTACGCAGCATTTGCGTGACGGTTAGCACCAGGTCAGTGGCGGTGATCCCCTCCCGAAGTTTACCGGTTAACTTAAAGCCGACGACATCCGGAATAAGCATCGACACGGGCTGACCAAGCATCGCCGCTTCCGCTTCGATACCACCCACACCCCACCCCAATACGCCCAGACCATTAATCATGGTCGTATGGGAGTCAGTCCCCACCAGCGAGTCCGGGTAAGCAATCCACTCCCCGTCCTGTAATTCGCTCCAGACGGCTTTACCCAGGTATTCCAGGTTAACCTGATGGCAAATGCCGGTTCCGGGCGGCACCACGCTGAAACGACTGAATGCCTGCTTTCCCCATTTCAGGAACATATAACGCTCATGGTTACGTTCCATTTCCAGCCGCACGTTTTCTTCAAACGCATCGTCATCGCCGAAATGATCGACCGTCACAGAGTGGTCAATAACCAGATCAACCGGCGATAACGGGTTCACTTTCGACGTATCGCCGCCGAGGCGTTTAACGGCTTCACGCATCGCCGCCAGGTCGACAACAGCAGGCACGCCGGTAAAGTCCTGCATCAGGACACGGGCGGGCCGCCAGGCAATTTCACGATCGGCATGGGCATTTTTAAGCCAACCGGCCAGCGCCTGAATATCTTCATCAGTCACAGACTCGCCGTCCTGCCAGCGCAACAGGTTTTCCAGTAACACTTTAAGTGATTTGGGCAAACGGGCGATATCGCCCAGGGATTTGGCAGCCAGCGGCAGACTGTAGTAATGATACGTTTTATCTTTGGCCTGCAATGTATCCTTACTGGCTTCTCGTAGGGTTGACGACATAGCTCCTCCTTAAATGACAGGGTTGCGTTACCCTGATTCTCCACAGGGTTGTATTAAAGATAACACAAACAAAATGTAACGTTTTGATAACAACCCAAATTGCTAAAAGAGGAGAAACCTAACAGGCGAGGAGCGAAGATGAAAAAGCCCGATAAATAACGCATTACCGGGCTTTGACGAGATTAGACGGCAATCCAGATTAACTCGGCCCAGAACAGTAGCGATAATAT
Source organism: Salmonella sp. 2020_1395 (assembly GCF_043848115.1). Taxonomy (NCBI): domain Bacteria; kingdom Pseudomonadati; phylum Pseudomonadota; class Gammaproteobacteria; order Enterobacterales; family Enterobacteriaceae; genus Salmonella; species Salmonella sp. 2020_1395. Next base: position 92,062 of record NZ_JBCMFH010000004.1, read on the forward strand.
AAACGCGCCAGTCCATGACCAATACTTTATATTTGACGTTAACATAGGCGACACCAACTGTGTTTAATCAATACTGAGAGGCGCTCAGCACACGGTTGCTGCGGTGTAATAAGACAGCGTTAATAAAACAGTAACGCCAATAAAAAGACGGATATTATTTTTGTGACACCTCATCAGCAAAAGCATCAATAAATGCCCGCTGCTGCGGTGTGAGCGTCCAGTGTTGCGGAACAGACCGGAAAACGGTCGTATCCGGGGTGTTATCATCGTCACAAGATTGAATCGGGGGCGCGACCACGCGCTCGCGTTCCGACGTAATGCTCACTTAGCCCCACCAATGCCAAATAACAAGCGCTACCACTACCCAGAACAACGCAGAACCCACAAAAACCGCCAACCATGCTTTACGTTTGAGCTCAGGGTCGCGGCGCGGTTCCTGGTTTTCAGAAGGCATTACTAACCTCATGCTATCGGTATCACTTATCATTTCAGCACCAAACAATCGGTACAATTAATCATCAGATGAGACAAATCCTAAATAAACTTTAGTCAAAAATCCAGTCAATTTACGAATCGTTGCCAGTGAATAAATCAATCTTTTGACTCAAGATAACTATTTGGAAAAAGAAACTGGCGGGACGGGTAATTCAACACTATTTTGCTGATCATTACCCGTAATACTTCGAGGGATATTGCAAAAGGCGGCTTTGTCTGCCATGCCACTACGACACAAACCGACGGTGATATTACTTTTCAGGCAGCTTGATATCCTGAAACATCGCTTCAATTTCTTCATTAGAACGCAACGCCACCGCCGTATCCACCACGTCACGCGTCAGATGCGGCGCAAAACGCTGGATAAAATCATACATATAGCTGCGTAAAAAAGTACTACGGCGAAAACCAATTTTTGTGGTGCTGTGGCTAAAAATATCGTGCGCGTCAATCCGCACTAAATCAGGATCGGCAAGCGGATCGACCGCCATGCTGGCAATGACGCCAACGCCCAGCCCCAACCTGACATAGGTTTTAATCACATCCGCATCGGTTGCGGTAAAGACGATCCGCGGCGTTAATCCTGCGCGATTAAAAGCGGTATCCAGTTCGGAACGCCCGGTAAAGCCGAAGGTATACGTCACCAGCGGATACTGCGCCAGCGCTTCAATCGTTACGGAAGACGTTGCCGCCAATGGATGATCCGGCGTCACCACTATCGAACGGTTCCAGTGGTAGCATGGCAACATCACCAGATCGTCATATAAATGCAGCGCTTCCGTGGCAATCGCGAAATCGGCGTTCCCTTTCGATACCGCTTCCGCAATCTGCGTTGGCGACCCCTGGTGCATATGCAGCGAAACGCGCGGGTAACGCTCGATGAAGCCTTTAATCACGCCTGGCAATGCGTAACGCGCCTGAGTATGGGTAGTGGCAATATAGAGCGAGCCTTTATCCGGCCAGGTATGCTCGCCGGCGACCGACTTAATGGCATCGACTTTGGAAAGCACCTCACGCGCAATACGAATAATCTCCTGGCCTGCGGGTGTCACCTGAGTCAGATGCTTACCGCTGCGGGCGAAAATCTGGATGCCAAGCTCATCTTCCAGCATCCTAACCTGCTTGCTGATCCCCGGCTGGGAAGTATACAACCCCTCAGCGGTAGAGGAGACGTTAAGGTTATGATTAACCACTTCAACAATGTAACGAAGCTGCTGCAATTTCATAATACATCATCCAGATTAGCGCCATCAGGCCATCGTTTATCTGCAGACATCATTGGGCTGCTAATACGATTTAATAATAAAAAAGGTGTTAACTATAACCACTATATCATTTATATCTGAACTGTATAGCCAGCGCGATAAAATAATAAGCCCGCTATACCCAAAATAATTCGAGTGATTAAAGGCAACAAGCGAGTGAGTTCCCAGGAGCATAGATAACCAGGTGACTGGGGTGAGCGACAAATCTGCCGGGAGCAGATTTGAACGTCGCGTGCGACGGCCCGTCAGGGCGAGGCCCATAGATGGGCCGAGTAATCCGTAGCCAACACATAAGCCACTTGAAATATGAAGGGGATATAAAAAAGGGCCGCTTACGCGGCCCGCTTGACTACAGTGGCGACAGGCCGGGGTTATTTCTTGCCTTCAACCCACTTACCGTCGACGAAGAACGCTGACCATCCCGTCGCCTTCCCGTCTTTTTCCGCCGCAACGTACTGCTGTTTTGTTTTGCGGCTAAAGCGAACAACGGTTTTATTGCCTTCTGGATCCTGCTGCGGCGCATCCGCCAGATAACGCAGTTTTTCCGGCAGGCGATCGCGGAACCGGTAAAGCTCCTCGACTAATGGCGCGCGCGTTTCACGTGATTTCGGGAACGTATTGGCCGCCAGGAATATCCCTGCGGCGCCATCGCGCAGCACAAAGTACGCGTCCGATTTTTCACACGGCAGTTCCGGTAATGGAACAGGATCTTCCTTCGGCGGCGCAACTTCGCCGTTACGCAAGATCTTACGGGTATTTTTACATTCGTCGTTAGTACAGGCCATGTACTTACCAAAACGCCCCATTTTAAGGTGCATTTCGGAACCACATTTCTCACACTCAACGATCGGGCCGTCATACCCTTTGATGCGGAACTCGCCTTCTTCAATCTCGTAGCCGTCACAGGTCGGGTTATTACCACACACATGCAATTTACGCTTCGGATCGATCAGATAGCTGTCCATCGCCGTACCGCACTTCTGACAGCGACGCTTGGCGCGCAGGGCGTTGGTTTCGGCGTCGTCGCCTTCCAGCACGTTCAGAACTTCATTTTCCGGCACCAGGTTAATGGTCGTTTTACAACGCTCTTTCGGCGAAAGCGCATAACCTGAACACCCAAGGAAAACTCCCGTACTGGCAGTACGAATTCCCATTTTACGGCCACAGGTTGGACAGTCGATGCTGGTCAGCACCATCTGGTTAGGACGCATCCCCCCTTCTTCCGGATCTTTCTCGGCTTTATCGAGCTGCTGAGTAAAATCGCTGAAGAAGTTATCCAGTACCGCTTTCCACTCGGCCTGGTGATTCGCAACCTGATCCAGACTATCTTCCATCTGCGCGGTAAAATCGTAGTTCATCAATTCGCGGAAGTTTTCTTCCAGCCGATCGGTGACGATTTCACCCATTTTTTCCGCATAGAAGCGACGGTTTTCAACGCGAACATAGCCGCGATCCTGAATGGTCGAGATAATCGACGCATAGGTAGACGGACGACCAATACCGCGCTTCTCAAGCTCTTTAACCAGAGAAGCCTCGCTAAAACGGGCTGGCGGTTTAGTAAAGTGCTGAGCAGGCGTCAATTCAAGTAGCGTCAGCGCATCGCCCTTATTCACGGCAGGCAATGTGCGATCTTCATCGCCTTTACGCAGCGCCGGCATCACTTTTGTCCAGCCGTCAAAGCGCAAAATACGCCCACGCGCTTTCAGACGGAATTCGCCTGCGCCAACGGTAAGCGTAGTGGAGTCATATTGTGCTGGCGTCATCTGACAGGCGACAAACTGACGCCAAATTAGTTGATACAACTTCTGCGCGTCAGCCTCCATGTCTTTCAGCGACTCCGCCATGACAGCAACGTCGGAAGGACGGATCGCTTCATGCGCTTCCTGAGAGTTTTCTTTGCTGGCGTACTGGTTCGGGTTATCCGGCAGGTATTTCTTGCCGAAATTATCGCCAATATAACCGCGCACCATGTTGACCGCATCCTGACTCAGGTTGGTGGAGTCGGTACGCATATAGGTGATATAACCCGCCTCATACAGACGCTGCGCCATCATCATGGTTTTCTTCACGCCAAAGCCCAGCCGGGTGCTGGCCGCCTGTTGTAGCGTGGAGGTGATAAACGGCGCGCCAGGTTTGCTGCTGGTCGGTTTGTCTTCACGCTCCAGTACGCTATAGCGCGCTTTTTCCAGCAAGCTGACGGCGGCAAGCGTCTGCTCGCGATTTACCGGCCGGAATGGCTTGTCGTTCTGATGCGTGACCTGTAGCGGTAGCGCCTCGCCAGACGGCGTCGTCGTATTGGCGTCAATTTCCCAGAACTCTTCCGGAACAAACGCTTTAATCTCGCGCTCGCGTTCAACGACCAGACGGACCGCGACAGACTGAACGCGACCTGCCGACAAACCACGGGCGATCTTTTTCCACAGCAGCGGCGAGACCATATAGCCTACCACGCGGTCCATAAAGCGGCGCGCTTGCTGGGCGTTGACCCTGTTAATATTCAGCTCGCCCGGCTGTTCAAACGCCTGGCGAATGGCATTTTTGGTTATTTCGTTAAAGACTACGCGACTGTAGCGCGCGTCATCGCCGCCGATCACTTCCCGCAGGTGCCATGCAATGGCTTCCCCTTCGCGGTCAAGGTCGGTTGCGAGATAGATGTGGTCGGCTTTTTCCGCCAACTGTTTCAGTTCAGAGACGACCTTCTCTTTACCGGGCAGCACTTCATAGTGCGCATCCCAGTTGTGCCACGGGTCAACCCCCATACGGTTGACGAGAGCGCCACGTTCATCCTTTTTGGGCTTTTTAGCCGTTTTGGTGGAGGTAGAGTCGGCGCTCTTTTTAGCTGCTGAGCCACTGGTCGGCAAATCACGGATATGACCCACGCTGGATTTCACCACGTAGTCATTACCCAGATACTTGTTGATCGTTTTGGCTTTTGCCGGGGACTCAACGATGACAAGAGCTTTACCCATATTCACCTTTACCTAAGTTGATTCTTCCAGGAATGCGTCGCACGTTGATTCACCTTCCACTGGCGACGAGACAACGATATATGGTCTCTGCGTCTGCGGATATCAACCCCTTGTACTGGCTTTGTGTACGAAATGTAACCCTCAGGTGACTGAGTTAACAGGCTTTTTTGCATACACGCGCTATAGCACGACGGAATTTTGGTCGAATGTCAAGCAATTCTGTTGCCAGATTGACGAAAGCGTCACACTGTACCTGATAAAATTCGATACGCAACTTTATTAGCATGCAAAAACAAATCTTGCCAGTGAACGCAACATGACAAATCCATCAATTTCCTGTGAGAATATTTGCCCATCAGAAGTGCTCAGCGTAGACTAATCTCCTTGTTTAAGGAGTAAAAAATGCATAAAGAGACGCAACCTATCGATCGCGAAACACTGTTGCTTGAAGCCAACAAAATTATTCGGGAACATGAAGACACGATGGCAGGTATTGTCGCCACCGGCGTAACGCAGAGAAATGGCGTGCTGGTTTTCAGCGGCGATTACTTTTTAGACGAGCAAGGGTTACCGACCCCTAAAAGCACCGCGGTGTTTAACATGTTTAAACACCTGGCGCATGTGCTGTCTGAGAAGTATCACCTGGTTGATTAATCCATGCCGGATGGCGCTGAATGCCATCCGGCAATAGCGGTTTACATCAACGGCTTTTGTCCACGCTGCCACCAGCGCAGCAGCAGCCGATCCGCGCTTTCCGCCGCGCTGCCGGTAACACGATCGATCAGTTTTTTACGCTGCATATAGCGCACATTCAGCACCTCGCGCCCTTCCATCAGGCCGAGGATAACCTCATCGCTGGTGTTAATCTCATCAACCAGTCCTTTCTCCAGCGCCTGCTGACCGTACCAGTGTTCGCCCGTGGCCACCTGTTCAATGTCCAGAGCCGGACGCATCCGCTGCACAAACTCTTTGAACAGATGGTGCGTTTCGTTGAGATCTTCACGAAACTTCTGCCGCCCTTCTTCCGTATTCTCGCCTAACAATGTCAGGGTACGTTTGTACTGCCCTGCGGTATGCAGTTCAATATCAATGTCTTTACTTTTGAGAAAGCGGTTAAAGTTCGGGATTTGCGCGACAACACCAATTGACCCCACAATAGCGAACGGCGCCGCGATAATTTTTTCCGCCACGCAGGCCATCATGTAGCCTCCGCTTGCCGCGACTTTATCCACCGTCACGGTCAGCGGAATATTTTTATCGCGCAGGCGCTGCAATTGCGATGCCGCCAGGCCATAGCCATGCACAACGCCACCTGGGCTTTCCAGACGCACAACCGCCCGATCGCCGGGTTTCGCCACTGCCAGCACCGCCGTGACCTCTTCGCGTAACGCATTAACTTCGTGAGCATCCATACTGCCTTTGAAATCTATCACCCATACGCGCGGTTTGTCCGATGTCGCAATGTCCCCCAGCTTCGCTTTCGCTTTGGCGGCTTTCGCCTCCTGCTTATGCTTTTTTTTCTGCGCTTTATGCCACAGTTTTTGCTGATGGCCATCCATCAACGCCGCAGCAAGGTCATCCTTCATCTCCTGATACTGCTCGCTCAAATTGGTCACGCGCAGCTCGCCGCGCTGACGTTTGCGTTGCGTAGCATTCACGATCAGCAGCACAATGACGGCAATGGCCACCACAACGGTGACGATTTTTGCCAAAAATAAGCCATATTCAGACAACAATTCCACGACTCCCACCTTGATTAAATAACGCGACTTGCGCTCAGTGTACAACAGGCATCGAAGTCAGTCTCTCTTCATCCGTATGCCTGTTGAGGAAGAAAAAGTATGACAAGACGTTCATTTTACGGCGTTATCGCCCCTGTCTGATTGAAAAAAAAGGCGCTTTCAGGCATAAACCCGAAAAGTTAACGCGAAGATAAGACAACCTGGCAGGACGGTGCACCACACCGTTGAGGAGTAGCCATGCATTACCAACCGAAACAAGATCTATTGCAAAACCGCATTATTCTGGTCACTGGCGCCAGCGATGGCATTGGGCGGGAAGCCGCGCTCACGTATGCGCGTTACGGCGCAACGGTGATTCTGCTGGGACGCAACGAAGAGAAACTGCGTCGGGTCGCGCAGCACATTGCTGACGAGCAACATGTTCAACCACAGTGGTTTACGCTCGATCTGCTGACCTGCACCGCTGAAGAGTGCCGGCAAGTGGCCGACCGCATCGCCGCGCACTATCCCCGCCTGGATGGCGTCCTGCACAATGCCGGGTTACTGGGGGAAATCGGCCCAATGAGCGAACAAGATCCGCAGATCTGGCAGGATGTCATGCAGGTAAACGTTAATGCCACCTTTATGCTCACCCAGGCGCTGTTACCGTTATTGCTGAAGTCCGATGCCGGCTCGCTGGTCTTTACGTCATCAAGCGTTGGCCGTCAGGGGCGCGCTAACTGGGGCGCCTATGCCACCTCGAAGTTTGCTACTGAAGGAATGATGCAGGTGCTGGCGGACGAATACCAGAACCGTTCTCTGCGTGTTAACTGCATTAACCCGGGCGGCACGCGCACCAGTATGCGCGCCAGCGCCTTTCCGACGGAAGATCCACAGAAATTAAAAACGCCTGCCGATATTATGCCGCTTTACCTGTGGCTTATGGGCGACGACAGTCGCCGTAAAACCGGTATGACCTTTGACGCCCAACCGGGCCGTAAACCAGGAATCGCCCAATGAGTGATGAACGTTATCAGCAGCGCCAGCAAAAGGTAAAAGATCGGGTTGACGCCCGCGTCGCCCAGGCACAGGAAGAGCGCGGTATTATTATCGTTTTTACTGGCAATGGTAAGGGCAAAACCACGGCGGCTTTCGGGACTGCCGCCCGCGCCGTAGGACACGGTAAAAACGTAGGCGTGGTGCAATTTATTAAGGGCACCTGGCCCAACGGCGAGCGTAATCTGCTGGAACCGCATGGCGTCGAATTTCAGGTGATGGCAACGGGATTTACCTGGGAGACGCAAAATCGCGAGGCAGACACCGCAGCATGTATGGCCGTTTGGCAGCATGGGAAACGGATGCTGGCCGATCCGCTGCTTGATATGGTGGTCCTGGATGAGCTGACCTATATGGTGGCGTATGACTATTTGCCGCTGGAAGAGGTCATAAGCGCGCTAAACGCGCGCCCTGGTCACCAGACGGTGATTATTACAGGTCGCGGCTGTCACCGGGATATTCTTGATCTTGCGGATACCGTCAGCGAACTGCGTCCGGTTAAACATGCTTTTGACGCGGGCGTAAAAGCCCAGATGGGAATTGATTATTAACCGTAGGCCGGATTAAGGCGTTTGCGCCGCCATCCGGCACAAACCCTCTTGTCTGATGATTCTTAGCCTATAGACCGCGGTAGAGATTACCCGTTGTTATTACGCCCACCGGAGCGGCGTCCGCCAGCTATCTGGCTGTGGCGTTTTACCGCCCGACGGATCTGGTTCGCTTTCATACGACGACGGTCTTTTTCGACGGCAACCTTCGACGAGGTTTCCGGCGGGAGCTCTACCAGACCACGCAGATAGTTCGTTTGCGCGAGGTCGAGCTCAGTCCAGCCGCCGCGCGGCAGGCCTTTCGGCAGCGGGATATCGCCGTAACGAACGCGGATCAGACGGCTGACCTGAACGCCTACCGCTTCCCACAGTCGGCGAACTTCGCGGTTGCGCCCTTCCGTCAGCGTCACGTTATACCACTGGTTAATGCCTTCGCCGCCGCTGAATTTAATGGTCTTAAATGCCGCCGGACCATCTTCCAACTGTACGCCACGGCTTAAATCACGCAGTTTCGATTCATCCACCTGACCGAACACGCGCACGGCATATTCACGTTCAACTTCACGACTAGGGTGCATCAGGCGGTTCGCCAGTTCACCGTCGGTGGTAAATAACAATAGCCCGCAGGTGTTGACATCCAGACGTCCTACCGCAATCCACCGCGCGCCGCGCAGTTTCGGTAAGCGATCAAAAACGGTTGGTCGCCCTTCAGGGTCATTGCGGGTACACAGTTCACCTTCTGGTTTGTAATAGGCCAGAACGCGGCAAATTTGTTCCGCCGACTCTTTCACCGAAATCAGGTGACCGTCGATACGGATTTTCAAACCGGGAGTGACTTCAACACGATCGCCAAGCGTGGCGATTTTACCGTCAACGCTGACACGTCCCGCTTCAATAATGGATTCGATTTCACGGCGAGAGCCGTGGCCAGCGCGCGCCAGCACTTTTTGTAACTTTTCGCTCATAGAGCTTCCTTCAGGTGTCGCCTTCACAGGCGTCGAACAGGAGAATGAACGGCGCGTTGCCGCGCCATTTTAAGGCCGCGTAGTATACAGGCTTACGCCCTTATAAGAAAGGTGTAACGTCGCCGACGCCTTCGCGCAGCACCACCGGGGAGTCATTGGTCAAATCGATTACCGTGGTAGGCTGTTGACCGAGGTAACCGCCGTGGATGATCAGATCCACCTGCTTCTCCAGCCGATCTTTAATCTCCTCCGGGTCCGACTCGGTAAAATCGCTGCCAGGCAGCATCAACGACGTCGAGAGCATTGGTTCGCCCAGCGTATCCAATAACGCCAGCGCAATCGGGTTTGACGGTACGCGCAGGCCGATAGTTTTACGCTTTTCCTGCAACAGACGGCGCGGCACCTCTTTTGTCCCCTTCAGGATAAAGGTGTAGTTACCCGGCGTATTGTTTTTCATCAGACGAAATGCCACGTTGTCGACGTAGGAGTAGGTCGACAACTCGGACAAATCGCGGCACATCAGCGTGAAGTTGTGGCCGTCCGGCAGATGACGGATGCGGCAAATGCGCTCCATTGCGCCTTTGTCTTCAATTTTACAACCAAGGGCATAGCCGGAATCGGTTGGATAAACAATAACACCGCCTTTACGCACAATGTCGACGGCCTGATTAATCAGCCGTTGCTGTGGGTTATCCGGATGGATATAAAAAAACTGGCTCATACTTCCCTCACTGTGATATTTGCGGCTGTTCCCATGTCTGCCATACGCCTTCAACGCCAGCGGGCAGCCAGAGTTTACGCCCCAACTCAATCCACGGGCAGGGCTGATGGAAATCAGATCCAAGCGATGCCCATAAATGATGCTGACGCGCAAGCGTCGCCAGTTGGGTACGTTCATTGGGCGATTGTTGGCACTGCGCCACTTCCATCGCGTCGCCGTGATGGTCGGCAAAATGCGCCACTAATCTTTTCAGCCACTTAGCGCTAAGGTCGTAGCGTCCCGGATGGGCCAACACCGCCTTACCGCCAGAATGATGAATGACATCAATAGCTTGTTCTATTGTACACCACTGCGGCGGAACGTAACCGGTTTTCCCACGCGCGAGATATTTTTTAAAAACATCCGCCATGGTTGCGGCTTTGCCGCACTCCACCAGAAAGCGGGCGAAGTGGCCGCGCGTCACCGCGCCGCCATTGGCCAGTCTCAATGCCCCTTCCCACGCGCCGGGAATATGGGCTTTTTCCAGACGCTCCGCAATGAGCCGACCACGCGCCTGACGCCGCTGTGTCTGCTGCGCCAGAAAATCGCGCATTGCCGGGTGCGCAATATCAATATTCAGACCCACAATGTGAATCTCATGATTCTCCCAGACCGTTGAAATCTCCACGCCGGGAATAAGATTCAGGGCCAGCCCGCAACGTGAAATTTCTTCTCTTGCCGCAGGAATCGCGGCTGTGGTGTCATGATCGGTAATCGCCAGCGTGCCGACTCGCATCTCTACCGCACGGTGTACTAATGTTTCTGGCGTCAACAGTCCATCGGACGCCGTGGTATGACTGTGCAGATCGTAAATCACTGCGTAATTCGTGTCGCTCAAGGCGGCTCCCATAGAGATAAAGGTATGTCATGTACATCATAACGGTTCCGGCAAATATACTGAAATAGGTGTTGACATTATTCCATCGAACTAGTTAACTAGTACGAAAGTTCACATGAAGAGGGTATCTAAAATGGCAGCGATATTTGCATTACACGGTTGGTGGCGCACTTCCTGATAGCGGGCGGTGTATGAACAGCTGTAATCAGCCAAACGATACCCGGCCCGCCTGTTAAGCGGGCTTTTTTTTGAACAAAATAATGAGAATAACCATGCAAACACCAAAACCCACGCTCGAACTATTGACCTGCGATGCCGCCTACCGGGAAAACCCAACGGCGCTTTTTCATCAGGTCTGCGGCGATCGCCCGGCAACGCTGCTGCTGGAATCCGCTGATATCGACAGTAAAGACGATTTAAAAAGCCTGCTGCTGGTAGATAGCGCGCTGCGCATTACCGCTTTAGGTGACACTGTCACTATTCAGGCGTTATCTGATAATGGCGCCTCGTTATTGCCGCTACTGGATACCGCCCTGCCCGCTGGCGCGGAGAACGAAGTCCTGCCTGCCGGTCGCATTCTACGCTTTCCGCCCGTCAGCCCATTATTAGATGAAGACGCCCGTTTATGCTCTCTGTCGGTATTTGATGCGTTCCGTCTGTTACAGGGAGTGGTGAACATACCGACGCAAGAGCGGGAGGCTATGTTTTTCGGCGGTCTGTTTGCCTACGACCTGGTCGCTGGCTTTGAAGCGCTGCCACACCTTGAGGCTGGCAATAACTGCCCGGACTACTGCTTTTATTTAGCGGAAACGCTGATGGTGATAGATCATCAGAAAAAAAGCACCCGTATTCAGGCCAGTCTGTTCACCGCAAGCGACCGGGAAAAACAGCGCCTCAACGCCCGCCTGGCGTACCTTAGCCAACAGTTAACCCAGCCTGCGCCGCCGTTGCCGGTGACGCCGGTGCCGGACATGCGCTGTGAATGCAATCAGAGCGATGACGCGTTCGGCGCGGTGGTACGCCAGTTGCAAAAAGCCATCCGCGCGGGGGAGATATTTCAGGTGGTGCCGTCGCGCCGCTTTTCACTGCCCTGCCCGTCGCCGTTGGCTGCCTACTATGTGCTGAAAAAGAGCAACCCCAGCCCATATATGTTCTTTATGCAGGATAATGATTTCACGCTTTTCGGCGCGTCGCCGGAAAGCTCGCTGAAATATGACGCCGCCAGCCGTCAGATTGAGATTTATCCCATCGCGGGTACCCGTCCACGCGGTCGCCGCGCCGATGGTACGCTGGACAGAGATCTCGACAGCCGTATTGAGCTGGACATGCGTACCGACCATAAAGAGCTTTCCGAACATCTGATGCTGGTCGATCTGGCGCGCAATGACCTGGCGCGCATCTGTACGCCGGGCAGTCGCTACGTTGCCGATCTGACAAAAGTTGACCGCTATTCGTACGTGATGCATCTGGTTTCCCGGGTGGTGGGCGAACTGCGTCACGATCTCGACGCGCTGCACGCCTATCGCGCCTGCATGAACATGGGCACCCTGAGCGGCGCGCCGAAAGTACGCGCCATGCAGTTGATTGCCGATGCGGAAGGACAGCGCCGCGGCAGCTATGGCGGCGCGGTCGGTTACTTCACCGCCCACGGCGATCTGGACACCTGTATTGTTATCCGCTCCGCGCTGGTGGAGAACGGTATCGCCACCGTACAGGCGGGCGCCGGAATTGTGCTGGACTCGGTTCCGCAGTCTGAAGCCGATGAAACCCGTAATAAAGCGCGCGCCGTATTGCGTGCTATCGCCACCGCGCATCATGCACAGGAGACCTTCTGATGGCTGATATTCTGCTGCTCGATAACATCGACTCGTTTACCTGGAACCTGGCAGATCAGCTACGGACCAACGGTCATAACGTGGTGATTTACCGTAACCATATTCCGGCGCAGACGCTTATCGATCGCCTGGCGACAATGAAAAATCCGGTGCTAATGCTCTCCCCCGGTCCGGGCGTTCCCAGCGAGGCAGGCTGTATGCCGGAGCTGCTGACCCGACTACGCGGCAAGTTACCGATCATCGGCATTTGTCTGGGGCATCAGGCGATTGTCGAAGCTTACGGCGGTTATGTCGGTCAGGCGGGAGAAATCCTGCATGGCAAAGCCTCCAGCATTGAACATGACGGTCAGGCGATGTTCGCCGGGCTGGCGAATCCGCTACCGGTCGCGCGTTATCATTCGCTGGTCGGCAGTAATGTTCCTGCCGGGCTGACCATTAACGCCCATTTCAACGGCATGGTGATGGCGGTACGTCATGATGCGGATCGCGTTTGCGGTTTTCAATTTCATCCTGAGTCCATCCTGACGACGCAGGGCGCGCGTCTGCTGGAGCAAACATTAGCCTGGGCGCAGCAAAAGCTGGAACCGACCAACACCCTACAGCCGATTCTGGAGAAACTCTATCAGGCGCAAACTCTGACGCAACAAGAGAGCCACCAGTTGTTTTCGGCGGTCGTCCGCGGCGAACTTAAGCCTGAACAGCTCGCCGCCGCGCTGGTGAGCATGAAAATTCGCGGCGAGCATCCCAATGAAATTGCCGGCGCCGCCACTGCGTTGCTGGAAAATGCCGCCCCGTTCCCGCGCCCGGACTACCTGTTTGCGGATATCGTTGGTACCGGCGGCGATGGCAGTAACAGTATCAATATCTCTACCGCCAGCGCCTTTGTCGCGGCGGCCTGTGGACTGAAAGTGGCGAAACACGGCAACCGCAGCGTATCCAGCAAATCGGGGTCATCCGATCTGTTGGCGGCGTTCGGTATTAATCTGGATATGAACGCCGATAAATCACGTCAGGCGTTAGATGAACTGGGTGTCTGTTTCCTGTTCGCGCCGAAATATCACACCGGATTCCGTCACGCGATGCCGGTTCGCCAACAGTTAAAAACGCGAACCCTGTTCAACGTACTCGGCCCGCTGATCAACCCGGCGCATCCGCCGCTGGCATTGATTGGCGTCTATAGCCCGGAACTGGTGCTGCCGATTGCGGAAACCTTACGGGTACTGGGCTATCAGCGCGCGGCGGTGGTACATAGCGGCGGCATGGATGAGGTTTCTCTCCATGCGCCGACGATTGTCGCGGAGCTGCATGACGGCGAAATTAAAAGCTATCAACTTACGGCGGAGGATTTTGGCCTGACGCCTTACCATCAGGATCAGTTGGCTGGCGGCACGCCGGAAGAAAACCGTGACATTCTGACGCGGTTATTACAAGGTAAAGGCGATGCCGCGCATGAGGCCGCCGTCGCCGCCAACGTGGCGATGCTGATGCGTCTGCATGGTCAGGAAGATCTCAAGGCCAACGCGCAAACCGTGCTTGATGTTCTGCGCAACGGCACCGCATATGACAGAGTCACCGCACTGGCGGCAAGAGGGTAAATAATGCAAACCGTTTTAGCGAAAATCGTCGCAGACAAGGCGATTTGGGTAGAAGCCCGCAAACAGCAACAGCCGCTGGCCAGCTTTCAAAATGAGATCCAGCCAAGTACACGCCATTTTTATAATGCGCTCCAGGGCGCGCGTACCGCCTTTATTCTGGAGTGTAAGAAAGCATCGCCATCAAAAGGCGTGATTCGCGACGATTTCGATCCGGCGCGTATTGCCAGTATTTATCAACATTACGCCTCGGCGATCTCGGTGCTCACCGACGAAAAATATTTTCAGGGGAGCTTCGATTTTCTGCCGGTCGTTAGCCAAAGCGCGCCGCAGCCGATTCTGTGTAAGGATTTTATTATCGATCCCTATCAGATCTACCTTGCCCGTTACTATCAGGCCGATGCCTGTTTACTGATGCTCTCGGTTCTGGATGACGAACAGTATCGCCAACTCTCCGCCGTCGCGCACAGTCTGAAAATGGGCGTGCTCACGGAGGTCAGTAATGACGAAGAACGGGAGCGCGCGATAGCGTTAGGCGCAAAAGTGGTAGGTATCAACAATCGCGATCTGCGCGATCTGTCGATTGATTTGAATCGCACCCGCCAGCTGGCGCCAAAACTGGGCCACGGCGTGACTGTCATCAGCGAGTCCGGGATTAACACCTATGGTCAGGTACGCGAACTGAGCCACTTCGCCAACGGTTTTTTAATTGGCTCCGCGTTAATGGCGCATGACGATCTTAACGCCGCCGTCCGTCGCGTGCTGCTTGGCGAGAATAAAGTCTGCGGCCTGACCCGCGCCCAGGACGCTAAAGCGGCCTGTGACGCTGGCGCAATATATGGCGGGTTGATTTTTGTGCCCTCATCTCCACGCGCGGTGAGCGTTGAGCAGGCGCGAGAAGTGATAAGCGGCGCACCATTGCAGTATGTCGGCGTTTTCCAGGACGCTGATATCGCCGATGTTTGCCAGAAAGCTGCCGTCCTGTCGCTTTCTGCCGTACAGCTACATGGCAGCGAAGACCAGGCGTATGTCAACGCGCTGCGCGAGGCGTTGCCCAAACAGGTGCAAATCTGGAAGGCGCTGAGCGTTAGCGATGCCCTTCCCGCACGCGATTATCACCATGTCGATAAATACATTTTCGACAATGGGCAAGGCGGCAGCGGGCAGCGCTTCGACTGGTCACTGCTACAGGGGCAACCGCTGGATAATGTATTACTGGCGGGCGGGCTGGCGGCCGATAACTGCGTCCAGGCGGCGCAAGTCGGCTGTGCCGGTCTCGATTTTAATTCAGGTGTGGAGTCACTGCCGGGCATCAAAGATGCTCGTCTTCTGGCCTCAGTTTTTCAGACACTGCGCGCATATTAAGGAAAAAACATGACAACACTTCTCAATCCCTACTTTGGTGAATTCGGCGGCATGTATGTGCCGCAGATCCTGATGCCTGCGCTGAACCAGCTTGAAGAGGCCTTCGTCAGCGCGCAAAAAGATCCTGAATTTCAGGCGCAATTCGCCGATCTGCTAAAAAACTACGCGGGACGCCCCACTGCGCTGACGAAATGCCAGAACATTACCGCCGGTACGCGTACCACGTTGTATTTAAAGCGCGAAGATTTACTGCACGGCGGCGCACACAAAACCAATCAGGTACTGGGTCAGGCGCTGCTGGCCAAACGGATGGGTAAAAGCGAGATTATTGCTGAAACCGGCGCCGGTCAGCACGGCGTCGCCTCTGCGCTCGCCAGCGCCCTGCTGGGTCTGAAATGCCGTATCTATATGGGCGCCAAAGACGTTGAGCGCCAGTCGCCGAACGTCTTCCGTATGCGTCTGATGGGCGCTGAGGTTATCCCGGTTCATAGCGGCTCCGCTACGCTAAAAGATGCCTGTAACGAGGCGCTGCGCGACTGGTCCGGTAGTTACGAAACCGCGCACTATATGCTCGGCACGGCGGCAGGACCGCATCCCTATCCCACCATCGTTCGCGAGTTCCAACGCATGATTGGCGAAGAGACGAAAGCGCAAATCCTCGACAAAGAGGGCCGTCTGCCAGATGCCGTTATCGCTTGCGTCGGTGGCGGCTCAAACGCTATCGGGATGTTTGCGGATTTTATTAATGATACCAGCGTCGGGCTAATAGGCGTTGAACCTGGCGGTCACGGTATTGAAACCGGCGAGCATGGCGCGCCGCTTAAACATGGTCGCGTTGGCATCTATTTCGGGATGAAAGCGCCGATGATGCAAACAGCGGACGGGCAAATTGAAGAGTCCTATTCCATTTCCGCCGGGCTCGATTTCCCATCCGTTGGGCCGCAACATGCGTACCTGAACAGCATCGGACGCGCGGATTATGTCTCCATTACCGATGATGAGGCGCTGGAAGCCTTCAAAACGTTGTGCCGCCATGAGGGAATTATCCCGGCGCTGGAATCCTCCCACGCGTTGGCGCACGCTCTGAAAATGATGCGCGAGCAGCCGGAAAAAGAGCAACTGCTGGTGGTCAATCTCTCTGGCCGCGGTGATAAAGACATCTTTACCGTACACGATATCCTGAAAGCGCGAGGGGAAATCTGATGGAACGCTACGAAAATTTATTTGCACAGCTCAACGATCGCCGGGAAGGCGCTTTTGTCCCCTTCGTGACCCTGGGCGACCCTGGCATTGAACAGTCACTGAAAATTATCGACACACTGATTGACGCTGGCGCCGACGCTCTGGAACTGGGTGTTCCCTTCTCCGATCCGCTGGCCGATGGCCCCACCATCCAGAATGCGAACTTACGCGCCTTCGCCGCTGGCGTCACGCCGGCTCAGTGTTTTGAAATGCTGGCGCTGATTCGTGAAAAACACCCGACCATTCCGATTGGCCTGCTAATGTACGCGAATCTGGTGTTCAATAACGGCATAGATGCGTTCTATGCCCGCTGTGAACAGGTTGGCGTAGATTCCGTGCTGGTCGCAGATGTCCCGGTTGAAGAATCGGCCCCCTTCCGCCAGGCGGCGTTACGGCATAATATCGCGCCGATCTTCATCTGCCCGCCAAATGCGGATGACGATCTTCTGCGCCAGGTCGCATCTTACGGCCGCGGTTACACCTACCTGCTTTCGCGTTCGGGCGTCACCGGCGCGGAAAACCGTGGCGCATTGCCGTTGCATCATCTCATTGAGAAGCTTAAAGAGTACCATGCCGCGCCTGCGTTACAGGGCTTCGGTATCTCCTCGCCGGAACAGGTGTCTGCGGCCGTGCGTGCCGGGGCGGCTGGCGCTATCTCCGGCTCAGCCATTGTCAAGATTATCGAGAAAAACCTCGCGTCTCCCGAACAGATGTTGGCGGAGCTCAGGTCCTTTGTCTCAGCCATGAAAGCCGCCAGCCGCGCATAACGGGTTAAGCCGTCAGCATAACGCTGGCGGCTTAATGAGTGGCTGGCGCCGAACCAGAATCACGATTCAGACGTACATCATCAATCTTTTTGGTGTTATTCCCCGTCCAGCTTTCAAAAAGTCTGAAGTCAATTTCTGCTAAGAAAACTCCTAATCACGCCGAAAAATTTAGCGTTTTCACGTCAATTTCCCCCGCCTTTATGTAAAGAAATGTCAATAAACAATGCATTAACGTTTCTATGGCCGCAGATAGTGACGTTTGTTATTAATAACAATGCAAAGCATTTTCTGTTAAATCGCTTATTCTAAAAGAAAATATAGAATATATTATCTCTAAACCATTTTTTGTGCGTTATTTACGCGGTAAATCACAACTATTTCCGTCAATTTGACTAATCGGTTTAACCAACTAATTTTAATAGGGTGTCGACACGATTAAAACCGATTTTTTCAGCAAGCAACGAGACAGGAGAAATAATATGGCCGAACATCGTGGTGGTTCAGGAAATTTCGCCGAGAATCGTGAAAAAGCATCTGAAGCGGGCCGCAAAGGCGGTCAGCATAGCGGCGGGAATTTCAAAAACGATCCGCAACGAGCTTCTGAAGCCGGTAAAAAAGGTGGTCAGAATAGTCACGGCGGACGTAAATCCGATAATTCCTGATTTACTGTAATGTAAATATAACACATGCTTTTATCAAGCAATCTGCGAGTCTTCTGGCTCGCAGTATTTTGCCCAGGAGAATTAGATTTATGAATATCAAAACCGTTGAAGACCTTTTTATCCATCTACTTTCAGATACCTATAGTGCAGAAAAACAATTAACCAAGGCTCTTCCTAAACTTGCCAGAGCCACGTCCAATGAAAAATTAAGCCAGGC
This sequence comes from Salmonella sp. 2020_1395, assembly GCF_043848115.1. Classification (NCBI taxonomy): domain Bacteria; kingdom Pseudomonadati; phylum Pseudomonadota; class Gammaproteobacteria; order Enterobacterales; family Enterobacteriaceae; genus Salmonella; species Salmonella sp. 2020_1395. The sequence goes on from NZ_JBCMFH010000004.1 coordinate 110,359, forward strand.
CTTTCAATCTCATCTTGAAGAAACCCAGGGTCAGATTGAACGTATTGATCAGATCGTCGAGTCTGAATCTGGCATTAAACTGAAAAGAATGAAATGCGTCGCTATGGAAGGGCTGATTGAAGAAGCCAATGAAGTCATCGAAAGTACGGAGAAAAACGAAGTACGCGATGCAGCGCTTATCGCCGCGGCGCAAAAAGTCGAGCACTATGAAATCGCCAGCTACGGCACGCTAGCCACCCTGGCCGAGCAGCTCGGCTATAGCAAGGCATTAAAACTGCTCAAAGAAACCCTCGACGAGGAAAAACAAACTGATTTAAAACTTACCGATTTAGCAGTCAGCAATGTTAATAAAAGTGCTGAACGCAAATCGAAATAATATTTTTAATTATCAGCTTGCATGATTCCGATTTTATTATCGGAGCAGATTATCACGCATTGAGGAATTTAAAATGAATTATACTGAACATTATCATGACTGGCTTCGTGACGCCCATGCCATGGAAAAACAGGCAGAATCGATGCTTGAATCTATGGCCAGCCGTATTGAAAATTATCCTGATATAAAAGCCAGAATTGAACAACATATTAGTGAAACTAAACATCAAATTACCATGCTCGAAGAAGTGTTGGACCGTAATGGCATTTCCCGTTCGGTGTTGAAAGACTCCATGAGTAAAATGGCAGCAATGGGGCAATCTATCGGTGGCATGTTCCCTTCCGATGAAATTGTCAAAGGCTCAATTAGCGGTTATGTTTTCGAGCAGTTCGAAATTGCTTGTTATACCTCCCTGCTGGCGGCGGCAAAAAAAGCTGGCGACACTGCCTCAATCCCGACGATTGAAGCCATTCTGAAAGAAGAAATGCAAATGGCTGACTGGCTGATCAAACATATTCCGCAGACAACGGAACAATTTTTACTGCGATCTGAAGCAGATGGCGTTGAAGCCAAAAAATAAATAATAAGCAGGAGGCAATATGTTTCGACACGTAAAACAACTTCAATATACTGTGCGAGTGAGCGAACCTAATCCTGGATTAGCGAACCTGCTGCTGGAACAGTTTGGCGGCCCGCAGGGCGAACTGGCGGCCGCCTGCCGCTACTTCACGCAAGGTTTAAGCGATGATGATGCCGGTCGTAGAGAGATGTTAATGGACATCGCCACCGAGGAGTTGAGTCATCTGGAAATTATCGGCTCACTGGTAGGAATGCTTAATAAAGGCGCTAAAGGCGAGCTGGCGGAAGGCATCGAAAGCGAAGCGGAACTTTATCGCTCGTTGACGCAGAATGGTAATGACAGCCATATCACCTCTCTGCTGTATGGCGGCGGCCCGGCGTTGACGAACTCCGGCGGCGTACCGTGGACCGCGGCTTATATTGATACTATCGGCGAAGTCACAGCCGATCTACGCTCAAACATCGCGGCAGAGGCGCGAGCGAAGATTATTTATGAACGCCTGATTAACCTGACCGACGATCCTGGCGTAAAAGACACGCTCAGTTTCTTAATGACCCGTGAAGTCGCGCACCAGCTCTCTTTTGAAAAGGCGCTGTATTCGATTCGTAACAACTTCCCGCCGGGTAAATTACCGCCGGTAGAACAGTATACCGACGTGTACTACAACATGTCGCAAGGCGACGATCCGCGAGGTAGCTGGAATAGCGATGAGAACTTCAACTATGTCGCAGAACCGATGCCTGCTGTTGATGGCGGCGATGGCCTGGCGACAGTGAAATTGCCGCGCGAGCAGATGGCGCTGCTCAAAGCGATGGCAGAAAGAACGAAATCGGACCCCACCGTTGATCCTCTCACTGGCGCAGAACTAGGCTGCGGCGAACCGAAAGAAGACAAGTGAGTTCCGACAAGTAAAATCCGTGTGTCATGTCCTTTTTTGACCCCGCCTGGCGGGGTCTTTTTTCGTCACAACATCACGCGATTAGAAACGATAGCCTGCCGAGAACATAAATACCCATGGGTCCAGACGCACGCTGTCATGCTGCTGCACGCCGCCCATTTTATAATTGGCGGTAGTATCAATATCCATGTACCAGACAGAGGCGCCAATTAACCAGTCGCGGTTAATCAGGTAATCTACCCCAACTTGCCCTGCCGCGCCCCAGGAATCCTTAAAGCTCAGATCGGACAGCCCGGTCTTTTTACCATTATCGTTAAAGTCGTTATCGAAGAAGGTGGTGTAGTTCACCCCCACGCCGACATAAGGACGCACTTTGCTGCTGGAATCGCCGAAGTACCACTGCGCCATTAACGTTGGCGGTAACAGGTGGACCGTGGCGATATCACCCGTCGCGCCCGTACCCACCTTATGGCGGAACGGCGTGGCCGCCAGCAATTCAACCCCGATATTGTCCGTCGCCATGTAAGTGAATGTCAGGCCGAGTTGCGTGTTATTACTCACATCAAACCCGTTTAAATGCCCCAGCGTACCACCCGCCCCTTCTGTAGGTCTGACGGTTGCCGGACCTGCACGCATAAAGAATTCTCCGGCTTCGTGCGCGAACGCGCTGCCTGAGAGAAGAGTTGTTAACGCCAGTGCCGCCACTGTAAATTTTTTCATACCCGCTCCATCGTTATGGTTATAAAAGCGTGATGAATATACCCACAATGAAGTAATAAGTGATCTAACACAGATCACATTTGTTCTTATAATTTAACATTTATTGATCCAGATTAATTTAGAACTTGTATTGAAAATCCTGGTTATAGGAATTCAGATCAATTTTGACATATTCACGCTATGCAAATATTTGTCTGCTCCTGTTGCCCTGGCGATAAAGGCTGGCTAAGGTAATCAATGTCCCGCAATGGCGCGTGGCGGTAAGATTCGCGAACACTGCGGGACAGATTTATTTCCGTTGTAATCTATTGATACGTGAGTTTTTGCAGGTGAATCATGAGCGTTCTTAACCCATGCATGACATGCGGTGCCTGTTGTGCCTATTTTCGTGTCTCCTTTTATTGGGCTGAAGGCGACGATGCCAGCGGATGCGTTCCGGCGTCATTAACCGAGCCCGTTACCCCTTTTTTACGTTGTATGGCCGGTACAAACCAAAAACAGCCGCACTGTAAAGCGCTAATTGGCACGCCGGGTGAAAACGTCAGTTGCGCTATTTATGAAAACCGCCCTTCAACCTGTCGCGAATTTTCGATATCGGGCGAAGGAGGCGAAGTGAATGAGGCGTGCAATCGCGCCCGCGCGCGATACGGATTACCGCCGCTTTACAAAGATATGCTTTTCCATACAACTGCTGATGCTGCCACTGTAGAGTTATCCAGGGTACAATTGCCCGCAAATTAACACCTGCAAAACTCAAGGAGAGTGCATGTCTATCACGGCGAAGTCCGTTTACCGTGACGCCGGAAATTTTTTCCGAAATCAATTTATTACTATCTTGCTGGTTTCGTTGCTGTGCGCATTTATCACGGTGGTCTTAGGTCATGCCTTTTCACCCAGCGATGCGCAAATCGCGCAACTCAGTGAAGGAGAACATCTGGCAGGCAGCGCTGGCCTGTTTGAGCTGGTACAAAATATGACGCCGGAGCAGCAGCAGATCCTGTTGCGCGCCTCTGCCGCCTCGACGTTTTCCGGGCTTATCGGCAATGCTATTCTGGCCGGCGGTATCATCCTGATGATTCAGTTAGTTTCAGCGGGACATCGGGTTAGCGCGCTGCGCGCTATCGGCGCCAGCGCCCCTGCATTGCCTAAACTGTTTATTCTTATTTTTCTGACTACCCTGTTAGTGCAAATCGGTATAATGCTGATTGTCGTTCCGGGGATTATTATGGCCATTGTGCTGGCGCTTGCGCCAGTGATGTTGGTTGAAGAGAAAATGGGCGTGTTTGCCGCAATGCGCAGCAGTATGCGTTTAGCCTGGGCTAACATGAGACTGGTCGCGCCTGCGGTGATAGGCTGGTTACTGGCTAAAACATTGCTATTGCTGTTCGCGCCCAGCTTCGCTGTACTGACCCCAAATGTAGGCGCTGTACTGGCGAATACGTTGAGCAATCTGATTTCCGCAGTATTGCTTATCTACTTATTCCGCCTGTATATGTTGATTCGCCAATAATCCGCAATGCGCCGTTACGCGGCGCATTCGACGCTCGTTGATGATGGAATCGAAGAATGAAGCAGTTTCTGGATTTTTTACCGCTGGTTGTCTTTTTTGCGTTTTATAAACTTTATGACATCTATGCGGCGACCTCCGCACTGATTGTCGCGACGGCAATCGTGCTGATTTATAGCTGGGTGCGCTATCGGAAAATAGAGAAGATGGCGCTGATTACCTTTGTTCTGGTTGCCGTCTTCGGCGGTCTGACGCTCTTCTTCCATAACGATGAATTTATTAAATGGAAGGTGACGGTTATTTATGCGCTGTTCGCCGGCGCGCTGTTAATAAGCCAGTGGGTGATGAAAAAACCGTTAATCCAACGTATGTTAGGTAAAGAACTGGCGTTGCCGCAGCAGGTCTGGTCAAAGCTGAACCTGGCGTGGGCGCTGTTTTTTATTGCGTGCGGTCTGGCTAACATTTATATCGCCTTCTGGTTGCCGCAAAATATCTGGGTCAACTTTAAGGTCTTTGGACTCACGGCGCTGACGCTCATTTTTACCCTGCTGAGCGGCGTCTATATCTACCGGCATCTGCCACAGGAAGATAAATCATAACCCTCCCGTGACTTATCATCGCCAGACTGCGAACGCCTGGCGATATTTTCTTCGCCTTTACGCCCTGCGCTTTCCCGTCAGTACCTTTATTCCCACTATTCTCCACACAAAATTCATAGTAGCATCGCGGCTGTAATTTTTTCTGATAGTCGGTTTTACAATGACAACAATGGATAATACTCCTCAGGGCGAGCTGGTTTTACGTACATTGGCCATGCCTGCCGATACCAATGCGAACGGCGATATTTTTGGCGGCTGGCTGATGTCGCAAATGGATATTGGCGGCGCGATACTGGCCAAAGAGATCGCGCACGGTCGGGTTGTAACCGTACGCGTGGAAGGAATGACATTTCTGCGCCCCGTCGCGGTTGGCGATGTCGTATGCTGCTACGCGCGCTGCGTTAAACGCGGTACGACGTCTATTAGCATCAATATTGAAGTCTGGGTGAAAAAAGTCGCGTCAGAACCGATTGGACAGCGCTACAAGGCCACCGAGGCGCTGTTTATTTATGTTGCCGTCGATCCGGACGGTAAACCTCGCCCGCTCCCGGTTCAGGGTTAAGTATACCCGCTTACGCCGCCAGCAGGTGATGGTATATTCCTGGCTGGCGGCGCCAGAGATTACTCAATCTGCGCCGTACCGTTCAGACGGAAGATAATATTGACCACCAGCCCGGAACCCGGCTTGCCTGCTTCATAGCGCCATTTTCGCATCGCATTCTTAACTTCACGCTCAAACATATTGGCTGGCTGCGCGGACAGAATCTGTACATTTTCCACTCGCCCAGCAGAGGTCACGTCAAACTTCACCTTTACGCGGCCTTCAATACGTAACGCCTGTGCTCGCGCCGGATATTGCGGCTGGTTACGGCTCAGAGCGCGAGGTCCAGTGGGCACGCTCACCGCCGGCTTGCTGGTCGCCGAGGCGGTGCTGCTTGTTGGCCGCGCCGGGGCGCTATTTTCAAACGGTGAGGCAGGACGCGGCGCGGCTGGTTTGACTTCGCGCTTCGGCTGCTCTTCAACCTTTTTCACCGGTTCCGGTTTCGGTTTTGGCTTGGGTTTTGGCTTAGGTTTGGGTTTCTCAATCACCACGGGCGCTTCTTTAGGCGGTTCAGGGATCGGCTCTGGCTCCGGTTCGGGTTCAACCACCGGCTCCGGCGGCGGCTGAACCGCCTGGGGCGGCTCCAGGTCAGCGGGTGAAACCATTGTCACCGTGATAGGCTGCGCTGGCGCAGGCAATTCAATAACCTGATGTACCGAGGTATAGAGCAAACCTGCCACTACAGCACCATGAATGCCTACGGAAAGGAGTGTCGGCCAGGGAAAGCGACGAGGTAAATCAAGGGTCATTGAAGTCATAATCGTTTCAGTTGAAAAACCAGAGCTGAATTTTAAATGCAAATAGCAATCATATTCAATAAGGCATTGCCGATAGCGGCATTTAAAAGATGATATTGCACAAAAACACCACACAAAATGTGCATGTTTAACAAAGTCGGTATCTTTACATTGCAGTTAAATGCCCTTTCCAATAACGTAATCAGCAACTTTTACCGATTAAGGAGCTCTACCCGTGCTGTATGTTATTTACGCTCAGGATAATGCCAACTCGCTTGAAAAACGCCTCTCGGTACGGCCCGCGCATCTGGCGCGCCTGCAACTTCTGCATGATGAAGGGCGATTATTAACTGCCGGGCCGATGCCCGCAGTGGACAGTAACGATCCTGGGGTAGCCGGATTTACCGGGTCAACGGTGATTGCTGAATTTGAATCTTTAGAAGCAGCGCAATCCTGGGCTGATGCGGATCCCTACGTCGCAGCGGGCGTCTATGCGCAGGTTTCGGTCAAACCGTATAAGAAGATCTTTTGAAAAGTATAGCCTGTTGGGCACCGCATACGGTGCCCTTTCTGGCTCACACACCGTGAATCGCAAAGAGTAATGAATTACGCTGACGATTAAAGATGCATTTCCTGATGGTATGGATACGCATATTACGGCGTGATTGCCCTTCAAGCCAACGCGCTTTACGGCGGCTCGCCTGACGTAGCATTCGCCAGCGCCCCACTTCCGTTCTACTACGCTTCATGTTTACGACTCTCACTGTAACAGAAGCGCCATTATACCCCCTCGCCGGATGCAGACCAGCGCTTTTCCCGTGTTTTTATTTGCCATGTGAATCCTGACGCGTAAACTCTTAACAACACGCTTTCTAAAGGATTTTTAAAGTTATGACAACCTTCTACACCGTGGTGAGTTGGCTGGTCATTTTGGGATACTGGGTTCTCATTGCCGGCGTCACATTACGTATTCTAATGAAACGGCGCGCAGTTCCCTCCGCAATGGCCTGGTTGTTAATCATCTATATCCTTCCGCTGGTCGGGATCATCGCCTATTTGTCCGTGGGCGAATTGCATTTAGGCAAACGTCGCGCCGAGCGTGCCCGCGCCATGTGGCCGTCTACCGCCAAATGGTTGAATGACCTCAAAGCCTGCAAACACATTTTCGCGCAAGAAAACAGTAGCGTCGCATCGTCCTTGTTTAAGCTGTGCGAACGACGTCAGGGGATTGCGGGCGTCAAAGGCAACCAGTTGCAATTGCTTACCGACTCCGATGATGTCATGCAGGCGCTTATTCGCGATATCCAACTGGCGCGGCATAATATCGAAATGGTGTTTTACATCTGGCAGCCAGGCGGCATGGCGGATCAGGTCGCTGAATCGCTAATGGCCGCCGCCCGCCGCGGCATCCATTGCCGGCTTATGCTGGACTCCGCGGGTAGCGTCGCTTTCTTCCGCAGCCCCTGGGCGGCCATGATGCGTAACGCTGGCATTGAAGTCGTAGAGGCGCTGAAGGTGAATCTGATGCGCGTCTTTTTACGCCGTATGGATCTTCGCCAGCACCGTAAAATGGTGATGATTGACAATTACATCGCCTATACCGGCAGTATGAATATGGTGGACCCGCGTTTTTTCAAACAGGATGCCGGCGTTGGGCAATGGGTCGATTTGATGGCGCGGATGGAGGGCCCCGTGGCGACAGCAATGGGGATTGTTTACTCCTGCGATTGGGAAATCGAGACGGGTAAACGCATTCTGCCTCCCCCGCCGGACGTGAATATTATGCCGTTTGAGCAGGCCAGCGGGCATACCATTCATACCATTGCTTCCGGTCCTGGTTTTCCGGAAGATCTCATTCACCAGGCACTATTAACCGCCACCTATGCTGCGCGCGAATATTTAATTATGACCACGCCATATTTCGTCCCCAGCGACGATCTGCTGCACGCCATTTGTACCGCTGCGCAGCGCGGCGTGGATGTCAGTATTATCCTGCCCCGTAAAAATGATTCACTGCTCGTCGGCTGGGCCAGTCGCGCCTTTTTCAGCGAGTTACTGGCGGCGGGCGTGAAAATCTATCAGTTCGAAGGCGGGCTGTTACATACCAAAAGCGTGCTGGTCGATGGCGAACTGAGCCTGGTCGGTACCGTGAATCTCGACATGCGTAGCCTGTGGCTTAATTTCGAGATTACGCTGGTCATTGATGATACGGGTTTCGGCGCCGATCTGGCTGCGGTACAGGACGATTATATTTCGCGCTCCCGCCTGTTAGATGCGCGTTTGTGGGTAAAACGTCCGTTATGGCAGCGTATTACCGAGCGATTGTTTTACTTCTTTAGTCCATTGCTGTAAAACGTGACCAACATGAGTAAACAGGTAGTCACTATGGAAATGGATCTGAACAATCGCCTGACTGAAGACGAAACGCTTGAGCAGGCTTACGATATTTTTCTTGAGCTGGCGGCGGATAATCTTGATCCGGCTGATATCATTCTGTTCAATTTGCAATTCGAGGAGCGCGGCGGCGCGGAGTTGTTTGATCCCGCTGAAGACTGGCAAGAGCACGTCGATTTTGACCTGAATCCAGACTTTTTTGCCGAGGTGGTAATTGGCCTGGCGGATACCGAAGACGGCGAAATTAACGACATTTTCGCCCGCGTTCTGCTGTGCCGGGAAAAGGACCACAAGCTGTGCCATATTCTCTGGCGCGAATAAGCGGTTCAGGCCGGATGGCGTCTGATTGCGCCCTCCGGCAAGCCTGTTTAATCCGGTAGCTTACTGCCGCATCGGTTACAATATTGCGCGCTATGTTCATGCTGGCTTTGCTGGCACTGCGGACATTTTCGCTGCCAGTGACGTTTTTGAAACGCGCTGCTCATGTGCGTGGTAATCAGTCCTGTAGGAATCGCAATCACCGAATAACCAATCAAAATAAGCACCGACGCGACAATACGTCCCAGCGGCGTATGCGGCGTAATATCACCATACCCCACGGTTGTGACTGTCACTATCGCCCAATACACCGAGGCATTAAGCGTCGTGAAGCCATATTTCGGTCCTTCAATAAGATACATCAGGGCACCGAAAATAATCATCACGATCGCAATAAATGAATAGAACAGAATAAGCTGATGACGCGCGCTAATAATGGCGCTCCAGAATACGCGCAGGGATGGCATAAAGCGTAGCAGTTTAAGAATACGCAGCACGCGAATCGCTCGCATAGCACGCCAGGCAAACATATAGTTCAGGCTAATTTCCGGCCACAGCCACATGACGTACAGCGGCAAAATCGTCACCAGATCAATAAATCCCCAGAAACTAAAAACGTATTTTGCCGGTTCGGGCCAGCTAAACAGTCTGAGCAAGTATTCACCGGTAAATATCAGGGTAACGCAGAGCTCCAGCCAGACAAAAATATGCCATTCATCAAATGTCAGGTGATATTCCGTTCCTACGCCTGATTCAACAAAAATGACCAGTACGCTAAGCAGCGCAAACAGCGCGCATAACCCTTCAAAACGGCGACCTGAGCGCGTAGTCAAATCGAACAGATTATGATAAAGACGACGGCGAACCGACGACAAAGAAAGTGACACGGTAACCTCACCTAAAAGAAGGGCTGACGAATTGTCAGCCCTTGCGATTATAACGGGTCTACTTTAAGGCAGGAAACGGCATGGCGAAAACTCCCTTCCAGCACCGGTCGCGTTTGCGCGCATTCTGGCCCGGCTATCGGACAGCGTGTACGGAACACGCAGCCGGAAGGCGGGTTAATGGGCGAAGGTAATTCGCCCTCCAGCAATTGTATCTTCTTATTTCGCTCCAGATCGGGATCGGGAATCGGTACCGCCGACATCAGCGCTTTGGTATAAGGATGCAGTGGATTATGGTACACCTCATCATAGGTGCCCAATTCTACTGCATGACCGAGATACATCACCAGGACACGATCGGATATGTGCTTTACGACCGCCAGGTCGTGCGCAATAAAAATCAACGACAGCCCCATCTCTCGCTGTAACTGCTGGAGCAAATTCACCACCTGCGCCTGAATAGAAACGTCCAGCGCCGACACCGGCTCATCGCAAATAATAAGCTTAGGTTCCAGGATCAACGCCCGGGCGATACCGATGCGCTGGCACTGCCCCCCGGAAAATTCATGGGGATAACGGTTGATGAGATTCGGCAGCAGCCCCACTTTCAGCATCATGGCTTTCACGCGGTCACGCACGTCCTGGCGCGAAAGTTTAGGATGATAAGTGCGCAGCGGTTCAGCGATAATTTCGCCAATCGTCATTCGCGGGTTGAGTGACGCCAGCGGGTCCTGGAAAATCATCTGGATATCGCTGCGCACCTCGCGCCACTCATCCGCTTTCATGCCCAACAGATCTTTTCCCAGCCAGGCGACTTTACCGTCTGTCGCCTTCACCAGACCAATAATGGCGCGCGCAAACGTCGACTTGCCGCAGCCGGATTCGCCCACCACGCCCAGCGTTTCGCCTTCATACAGGCGTAGCGTAACGCCGTCCACCGCTTTCAGGGTTTTCGGCGGTTGCCAGAACCACTGCTTTCCTTCTTTGATATCAAAATGTACTTTCAGATCGGCGATTTCGAGGAGAACTTTACGTTGTTCAATCACAGCATTCATAGCAGTTCCTCCACCGGTTTAAAACAGGCGCGCAAGCGACCAGGACTGAACGCTTCAAGTGGCGGCGCATTATTGCAGATCTCCATCGCATGAGGACAACGCGGCTGGAATGGACACCCTTTAGGCAAACGCAATAAATTGGGAGGATTGCCCGGAATCGTCAGCATTTCCGCCCCCTCGCTATCCAGACGCGGCACCGCATTAAGCAGGCCTATCGAATACGGATGAACGGGCTGATAAAAGACATCGCGCGCCTTACCGTATTCCATGGTACGCCCGGCATACATTACCAGGACCTTATCGCAAATACCCGCGACCACGCCCAGATCGTGGGTAATCATGATAATGGCGGTATTAAATTCGCGCTTTAGCTCATTAAGCAAGGTCATAATCTGCGCCTGCACGGTAACATCAAGCGCGGTGGTAGGCTCATCGGCAATAAGCAGTTTCGGCCTGCACAACAGCGCCATCGCAATCATCACACGTTGACGCATTCCGCCGGAAAATTCGTGCGGGTACATTTTCATCCGTTTGCGCGCTTCCGGCATTTTTACGGCATCCAGCATTCTGACGGACTCTTCAAAAGCTTCCGCTTTGCTCATCCCTTTATGCAGCATTAGGACTTCCATTAACTGCTCCCCAACGCGCATATAAGGATTTAGCGAGGTCATCGGGTCCTGAAAAATCATCGAAATCTGTTCTGCGCGCAGCGTATTCAGTTCGCGCTCAGGTAGATTAAGAATTTCACGTCCGTTGAAGGTCGCAGAACCGCCGATTCGACCATTCGTCGCCAGCAGTCCCATTAATGCGAACGCCGTTTGCGATTTCCCCGATCCAGACTCGCCAACAATGCCTAACGTTTCTCCAGCGCGAAGCGTAAAGTTCAGATCGTTGACCGCCGTCACATCGCCATCAGGCGTAGCGAACGTAACACGAAGATCGTTTACCTCCAGCAGTACATTCGCCGGTTGCGGCGCCTGAGTTGCGGTTTCTGATAAGCTCATGGCTGTACTCCTTAACGATCTTTCGGGTCGAGGGCATCACGCAGGCCATCGCCAATAAAGTTAAAACAGAATAACGTCACCACGAGAAAGCCAGCCGGAAACAGCAGCAGCCACGGTGAGACTTCCATTGAATTTGCGCCATCGCTCAACAACGCTCCCCAACTGCTTAACGGTTCCTGCGTCCCAAGCCCCAGGAAACTGAGGAAAGACTCAAACAGAATCATGCTGGGCACCAGCAACGATGCATACACTACCACTACGCCCAGGACGTTAGGCACAATATGGCGGATCACAATGCTGGCGGTCGACACACCACCCACCTGCGCGGCTTCGATGAACTCTTTACGTTTAAGACTTAGGGTTTGGCCACGCACGATACGCGCCATATCAAGCCAGGAGACCATGCCGATGGCGACGAAAATCAACAGAATGTTCTGCCCAAAAAACGTCACCAGCAAAATCACAAAGAACATAAACGGGAACGAGTTGAGGATCTCCAACAAACGCATCATCACAGAATCAATTTTGCCGCCCAGATACCCGGACAGCGAGCCATACAGCGTTCCGACAATGACCGCCACCAGCGCGGCGGCAATCCCGACCATCAATGAGATACGCCCGCCGATGGCAACGCGCACCAACAGATCGCGCCCGGAAGAGTCAGTGCCGAAATAGTGGCCGGACGCCATATCCGGCGCGCTGGACATCATGCCCCAGTCGGTATCGAAATAGGTAAATTGCGACAGCATAGGCGCCACTGTCACGAACAGGGCTATCAGAAACAGGACAATAAGACTGGCCACCGCCGCACGGTTATGCATAAAGCGCCGACGGGCATCTTGCCAAAGGCTGCGACCTTCCACCTCCAGCTTTTCACTGAAATTTTCCAGCGTCTCGCTGTTTTTCTTACTTAACATCATCGCGAGCTCCAGTATCAATAGCGAATTTTCGGGTCGATAACGGCATAGAGCACATCGACAATGGCGTTAAACAATATGGTCAGCGCCCCGACTAAAATGGTCAAACTTAACACCAGCGAGTAATCGCGGTTGAGCGCGCCATTAACGAAAAGCTGCCCAATGCCCGGTAAGCCATAAATCGTTTCAATCACCATTGAGCCGGTAATAATGCCGACAAAGGCTGGCCCCATATAGGATAAAACCGGCAGCAGCGCAGGTTTTAACGCATGGCGGAAGATGATTCTGCGCATCGGTAATCCTTTTGCCCGCGCGGTACGAATAAAGTTCGAATGCAGAACTTCAATCATTGAGCCGCGCGTAATACGAGCGATGCTGGCAATATAGGCCAGTGAAAGCGCGACCATCGGCAGGATCATAAATTTTAACGCCCCGCCGTTCCAGCCGCCGCCAGGCAGCCATTGCAAGGTTATCGCAAAGACCATCACCAGTAACGGCGCCACCACAAAACTGGGGATAACGACGCCGGTCATGGCAAATCCCATCACCGTATAATCCCATCGCGTATTTTGCTTTAGCGCGGCAATCACGCCAGCGCTGACACCAATAATGACCGCCAGCAAAAAAGCGGCGGCGCCAAGTTTCGCCGAAACGGGGAAGCTGGCGGCAACCAGATCGTTGACCGTGTAATCTTTATATTTAAACGATGGTCCAAAATCGCCATGCGCCAGCTGCTTCAGGTAGCTGAAGTACTGCGTCATGATGGGATCGTTCAGATGATATTTTGCTTCAATATTGGCCAGCACTTCCGGCGGCAATGCGCGCTCGCCGGTAAAAGGACTCCCCGGCGCGAGGCGCATCATAAAGAAAGAGATGGTAATAAGAATAAACAGCGTCGGAATCGCTTCCAGACAGCGGCGTAAAATAAATTTCAACATTGCCCGTACCTTCTGGCCTGTGCCTTTACTTCCCGGACGTGACAAAAGATCCGCCAGGGAAAGTTATAGTGCGATGAAAAAAGACACCATGGGACAACCGCAGTTGTCCCATGTCTTGCCATTAATGTTTGATAATATATAAGTTTTTCACATAAATATTATCCAGCGGGTCTTTACCGGTATACCCGCCCACCCAAGGTTTCACCAGGCGCGCGTTAACGTAGTAATACACCGGCACAATAGCCGAGTCTTTATCTAACTGCTGCTCCGCTTTAGCGTAGAGTTCGCTGCGCTGCGTATCGTCCGCCACTTTCAGCGTGTCGGCAATCAGCTTATCAAACGCCGGGCTCTTATAATGCGCGGTGTTATTTGAACTGTCGGACAACATGGTATTCAGGAACGAGGTCGGTTCATTATAATCTGCGCACCACCCGGCTCTGGCGACATCAAAGGTGCCCTGATGACGGGTATCCAGGAAGGTTTTCCATTCCTGATTCTCCAGATTCACATTGACACCCAGATTTTTCTTCCAGATAGACGCCACGGCAATAGCCAGTTTTTTATGCAGATCGGAGGTGTTATACAGCAGGTCGAATGTTAAGGGCTTATCCGCCGTAAAGCCGGCTTCAGCCAACAATTTCTTCGCTTCTTCATTACGCTTTTGCTGGGACCATTTGAACCACTCAGGCTCTACCAGTTTTGCGCCATCGGTATACGGCGGCGTGTAGCTATAAGCGGGTAAATCGCCCTGATTTTTAACCTTATTAACAATAATGTCGCGATCTAACGCCAGTTTCAGCGCGGTACGCACGCGGACATCGTTAAACGGCGCTTTTTGATTATTAATTTCGTAATAATAGGTACACAAATAAGGGTCTACGCGGACTTCATTCGGGATCTCTTTCTTCAGTTTCTGGAATAATTCGATCGGCATATTGTTATAAGTCATATCGATCTCGCCGCTGCGGTAGCGGTTAACATCCGTCACCTCCGAAGAGATAGGCAAATAAGTTACCTGATTGATGACGGTTTTGGCGTTATCCCAGTATTGCGGGTTACGCTCCAGCACGATACGTTCGTTCACCACCCAGTTTTTTAACTTATAAGCGCCGTTAGTGACAATATTGGCCGGTTGCGTCCATTTATCGCCAAATTTTTCGACCGCCGATTTCGGTACAGGCGACACTGAAGGGTGGACCAACAATTTGTAGAAATAAGGCACCGGCTCACTTAAGGTCACTTCAAAGGTGTGATCATCAAGCGCTTTTACCCCCAGATCGGTGGCGGGTTTTTTACCGGCGATAATGTCATCGATATTAGCGATATGACCGTATTGCAGATAGCTGGCGTACGGCGATGCCGTATTAGGATCGGCCAGGCGTTGCCAGCTATAAACGAAATCATGGGCGGTGACGGGCGTACCATCTGACCATTTCGCATTTTCACGTAGATGGAATGTCCAGACTTTAAAATCTTTATTTTCCCATTTTTCCGCGACGCCCGGTGAAGGATGCCCCTCGACATCACTAATTAATAAGCCTTCGAAGAGGTCACGGCTGACGTTCGATTCCGGCACGCCTTCAATTTTATGCGGGTCGAGAGACTGCACTTCTGATCCGTTATTACGTACCAACGTTTGCTTGTCGGCTAACTGAACGCCGGCGGGCACGTCTGCCGCAGTCGCGGCGCTGGCGGCGATGAGCGCAGTGAGTATTCCCGCTGCAATCAAACTTTTTTTCGTGATGTTAGACATTGTGTTTGTACTCCACTCATTATAATTACTGGTTTTTACCAGCCTGTTTAATCCCGTCAGGGCTCCTGTGCAGCACTGGTGGTGTACTGCCAGGTCTGTCACTGCTTTTGCTATCACCGACTTTATTTATTCTGACGATTCGTTCGATCGCCTTTCGTCGATTCGGTATACGACGTACCTGCCCACGTCGCACGTTATTTCTGACAACCATGTAAATGAAAATAGTTATCAACAATGTGAAATCTTCTGCAAAATGTTTGGCCGAAAAGTATCAAATGCGTTTCTGAACCGCCAATTCATTTTACAATTTTGTTAACCAATTCTCTTTTATGGAAAAATCCCTGCCCAGAAAAACAGTTAAAGAATGTTAAAAATATTTAATTTGTTCTTTATAATCAACAAGTTGAAAGAAAAATATCTCTCTGTCGCATCGTAGGTTATGCCTGCGCCAGAAAACACACACAAATTTAACAAATGCTCATTATTTAGCACATTCATCTACGATGGAGCTGAAACAACTAATAACATTTCAATAATCCTTCATCAAGCCCCAGAGTATGGTGTGAATAAAATAACAGACCTACCGCTTCTCACGGACTCAGTAATGTTGATAATAGTTTGATTAATAAAAATAAATAGCGTTAGATTATATTAGTATTTTTTATCATTAAAACGCTGAATGCTTATCAAAGTAAGAAGTGTTACGTGGGAATGTCACTGGGAATGTCACAAGGCGGCCCCCTTAGGGCACCGCCTGTAAATCAACAGGTGGGAGTTTAGTTGAGCAAGCCGGGGAAAATGCCTTTTATTCCTGTGACAATAAATTCGATGCCGAGCGCCATTAACAACAACCCCATGATTCGGGTAATAACGTTGATACCGGTTTGCCCCAGCAAACGAACCAGCCACGGCGCCATACGGAACACGCCCCAGCAGCAAAGCGCAAAAAGCGCAATGGCAACTGAAAAACCAAGCAAATGCGCGATGCTGTGATAACGCGTCCCCCAGACGATAGTGGAGCTAATCGCCCCTGGCCCCGCCATTAACGGCAGCGCTAACGGCACAACGCCAATGCTCTCGCGTATGGCCGTCTCTGACTTTTCTTGCTTGTTTTGTTTATCTTCCCCCAGCTTCCCGCTGATCATCGACATTGCAATGGTGACAACCAGGATACCGCCCGCAATTCTGAACGAGTCAATAGAAATACCAAACAGCTGCAGGATGCCATCGCCGAGGAATAAGGAACTCCACAAGATAATCGCAACCGACAGATTCGCGGTGAGGTTAGTTTTATTACGCGCCGTGGCCGTCTGGTAGCTGGTCATGCTGATGAAAACGGGGATAATCCCCACCGGGTTAACCAGCGCAAAGAGCCCGATAAAGAACTTAAAGTAAACAGGAAAATCAAAAAGCGGTTGAATCACGGTTAGCTCCGAAGCGTTAGCCGGATGAAGTCAATGTTCGTTAATGATCAAAACGCGCAGAAGATACGCCTTTTATTCGCATAGTTCACCTCTTATCTACACCTAATTTCATCCATTCATCGCTGTTATTTATATGTACTCGTTATGCTAATCCACTTACTCTTCATGACAACGATTTCTTAACAATTTACATAAAAGGCTAAAATGGCCTGCTGAAAGGTGTCAGCTTTGCGTAATCTTGATTTAGATCACACAATCGCTACTCAGAAGTGAGTAATCTTGCTTACGCCACCTGGACGTAACGCGTTAGAGTTAAATGATACTAACGCAGAAGCTCTTTTAGTAAATCAGAGCGAAACGGACGTTAAGTAACCACCTGAATTTCAGGCATTTATACAAAGTATCGTCGATCTGTCTATACTCACGTATCGCGCAGATGATTTACTAAAAAAGTTTAACATTATCAGGAGAGCATTATGGCTGTTACTAATGTCGCTGAACTTAACGCACTCGTAGAGCGTGTAAAAAAAGCCCAGCGTGAATATGCCAGTTTCACTCAAGAACAGGTCGACAAAATCTTCCGCGCCGCCGCTCTGGCAGCCGCTGATGCCCGCATTCCGCTGGCCAAAATGGCTGTCGCCGAATCCGGTATGGGTATCGTGGAAGACAAAGTGATTAAAAACCACTTCGCTTCTGAATATATTTACAATGCCTATAAAGATGAAAAAACCTGCGGCGTGCTGTCTGAAGACGACACCTTCGGGACCATCACCATTGCTGAACCTATCGGCATTATTTGCGGTATCGTTCCAACCACTAACCCAACCTCTACCGCGATCTTCAAATCGCTGATTAGCCTGAAGACCCGTAACGCCATCATCTTTTCTCCGCATCCGCGCGCTAAAGAAGCAACCAACAAAGCGGCAGACATCGTTCTGCAAGCGGCTATCGCTGCCGGCGCGCCGAAAGATCTGATTGGCTGGATCGATCAACCTTCCGTAGAACTGTCTAACGCGCTGATGCACCACCCGGATATTAACCTGATCCTCGCCACTGGCGGTCCAGGCATGGTTAAAGCTGCATACAGCTCCGGTAAACCGGCTATCGGCGTAGGCGCAGGCAACACTCCGGTTGTCATTGATGAAACTGCGGATATCAAACGCGCTGTGGCGTCTGTTCTGATGTCTAAAACCTTTGATAACGGCGTAATCTGTGCTTCTGAACAGTCTGTTGTCGTTGTTGATTCCGTCTATGATGCCGTTCGCGAACGTTTCGCCAGCCATGGCGGCTACATGCTGCAGGGCCAGGAGCTGAAAGCAGTTCAAAACGTTATCCTGAAAAATGGCGCCCTGAACGCCGCTATCGTCGGTCAGCCAGCCTACAAAATTGCTGAACTGGCAGGCTTCTCCGTACCAGAAACCACCAAGATTCTGATCGGTGAAGTTACGGTCGTTGATGAAAGCGAACCGTTCGCACACGAAAAACTGTCTCCGACTCTGGCGATGTACCGTGCGAAAGATTTCGAAGAAGCGGTAGAAAAAGCAGAAAAACTGGTCGCTATGGGCGGTATCGGTCACACCTCCTGCCTGTACACTGACCAGGATAACCAGCCAGAACGCGTTGCTTACTTCGGTCAGATGATGAAAACCGCGCGTATCCTGATCAACACCCCGGCCTCTCAGGGTGGTATCGGTGACCTGTACAACTTCAAACTCGCACCTTCCCTGACGTTGGGTTGTGGTTCCTGGGGTGGTAACTCCATCTCTGAAAACGTTGGTCCGAAACACCTGATCAACAAGAAAACCGTTGCTAAGCGAGCTGAAAACATGTTGTGGCACAAACTTCCGAAATCTATCTACTTCCGCCGTGGCTCTCTGCCCATCGCGCTGGATGAAGTGATTACTGATGGCCACAAACGTGCGCTCATCGTGACTGACCGCTTCCTGTTCAACAACGGCTACGCAGACCAGATCACCTCTGTGCTGAAAGCGGCTGGCGTTGAAACCGAAGTCTTCTTCGAAGTTGAAGCCGACCCGACGCTTTCCGTTGTTCGCAAAGGCGCTGAGCTGGCTAACTCCTTCAAACCGGACGTGATTATCGCGCTGGGCGGTGGTTCCCCGATGGACGCCGCGAAAATCATGTGGGTCATGTACGAACACCCGGAAACTCACTTCGAAGAACTGGCGCTGCGCTTTATGGACATCCGTAAACGTATCTACAAGTTCCCGAAAATGGGCGTGAAAGCGAAAATGATCGCCGTCACCACCACTTCCGGTACCGGTTCTGAAGTCACACCGTTTGCGGTTGTGACCGACGATGCAACCGGTCAGAAATATCCGCTGGCTGACTATGCCCTGACCCCGGATATGGCGATTGTCGATGCCAACCTGGTGATGGATATGCCGAAGTCCCTGTGTGCGTTCGGTGGTCTGGATGCGGTAACTCACGCCCTGGAAGCTTACGTTTCCGTACTGGCTTCTGAGTTCTCTGACGGTCAGGCTCTGCAGGCCCTGAAACTGCTGAAAGAAAACCTGCCGGCGTCTTACCACGAAGGGTCTAAAAACCCGGTTGCGCGTGAACGTGTTCACAGTGCAGCGACTATCGCCGGTATCGCGTTTGCCAACGCCTTCCTGGGTGTATGTCACTCCATGGCGCACAAACTGGGCTCTCAGTTCCACATTCCACACGGTCTGGCGAACGCCCTGCTGATTTGTAACGTTATCCGCTACAACGCGAATGACAACCCGACCAAGCAGACCGCATTCAGCCAGTACGATCGTCCGCAGGCACGCCGTCGTTACGCTGAAATTGCTGACCACCTGGGCCTGAGCGCGCCGGGCGATCGTACCGCCGCTAAGATTGAAAAACTGCTGGCATGGCTGGAAAGCATTAAAGCTGAGCTGGGCATTCCTAAGTCTATCCGTGAAGCAGGCGTACAGGAAGCTGACTTCCTGGCCCACGTTGACAAACTGTCTGAAGATGCCTTCGATGACCAGTGCACCGGCGCTAACCCGCGTTATCCGCTGATCTCCGAACTGAAACAGATTCTGCTGGATACCTACTACGGTCGTGATTTCACCGAAGGTGAAGTTGCAGCGAAGAAAGACGTCGTTGCCGCACCGAAAGCAGAGAAAAAAGCGAAAAAATCCGCTTAATTCGTTATCTGCTTTAGCATGACAATAACGGCCTCAATTGAGGCCGTTTTTTTGTTTTACCTGTTTATCTGATGCCTGAAGGCGCTATGCTGATCATCTGGCCTACGTGCTCACGGCACGCCCTTCGTCAGGAGGCCTGAATAATGACCTCCAAAGCGCTACAGGGCGTTTTATAAGCCGATCGTTACCTCAGGTATCATATGTGCCGATGACGCTCCTGAATCGCCGTCAGTGAGCCCTCCTCCAGCGCGTCCTTATAATGCTTACGGCAAACTGAAACGTAGCGTTCATTCCCGCCAATAACCACCTGTTCGCCTTCGTTATAAGGCCTGCCGTCCTGATCAAGGCGCAGAACCATACTGGCTTTACGACCGCAGAAACAGATAGTTTTTAATTCCACCAGCTTATCTGACCATGCCAGCAAGTATTGGCTGCCGACAAAGAGCTCCCCACGAAAGTCTGTTCGTAGCCCATAGCAAAGTACTGGAATATCTAATTTGTCGACAACCTCGGATAATTGATAAACCTGCTGGCGAGTCAAAAACTGGCTTTCGTCGACTAACACGCAATGTATTGTCTGCCGCGCGCTCTCGGCACGAATCTCTTCAAACAAGGATGTATTTTGGTTAAACAATTTTGCCGGCGACGACAAACCGATACGAGAGCTGACTTTGCCTGCGCCGAAACGATCGTCGATTTCCGCCGTATATACGACGGTACGCATCCCGCGTTCCTGATAATTGTATGAAGATTGCAGCAGTGCAGTCGACTTACCCGCATTCATTGCCGAATAGTAGAAATATAGCTGTGCCATTGGTCGCAGGACCTCACCTGAGTGAAATAAAGATTGGCGGGATTGTACCATAATTTACCGACGCGACGGCGCGGCTCGCGCTCCGGTGAGTATTAAGAATTGTACAAACATCGCTCACTATACCCAAAATAATTCGCGTTGCTTAAAGGCGGCAAGGGAGTGAGTGCCCAGGAGCATAGATATCTATGTGGCTGGGGTGAGCGAGCGTAGCCAACACATAAGCAACTTGAAGTATGAAGGGTATATACACATTCCTTCACAAATTATGCCGTTAAAATTCATCAACAATGCTTATCATCACCCGCCAATATGAAAACCTTGTACTTATTGTTACCGTTACTCATACCCGGTGCAAAGTAATAGGGTTTTCTTGTAAGGAAAGCTAATACAAGAGATTGATATCTCTGCAATGAGATCGTATTTCATCATGATAAAATGTGACCTGACTCCTAAATTTTTAGCGACAGACGGTGAGTATCCCCCCTGCCAATAAGCTCTTTTTTGTGCGGCGCCTCAAGGAAAATTTAAGTTGAGATAATTAAAACGTGTGCTTAATAAAGCGTAATTTTGAATTCCTTACATTCCTGGCTATTGCACAACTGAATTTATCGCTCTATTATTAGCTCAACAAACCACCCCAATATAAGTTTGAGATTACTACAATGAGCGAAGCACTTAAAATTCTGAACAACATCCGTACTCTTCGTGCGCAGGCAAGAGAATGTACTCTGGAAACGCTTGAAGAAATGCTGGAAAAATTAGAAGTTGTCGTTAATGAGCGTCGTGAAGAAGAAAGCGCTGCTGCTGCTGAAGTGGAAGAACGCACTCGTAAACTGCAACAGTATCGTGAAATGTTAATTGCCGACGGCATTGACCCGAATGAACTGCTGAATAGCATGGCTGCCGCTAAATCCGGCACCAAAGCTAAACGCGCAGCTCGTCCGGCTAAATATAGCTATGTTGACGAAAACGGTGAAACTAAAACCTGGACTGGCCAGGGTCGTACACCGGCTGTAATCAAAAAAGCAATGGAAGAACAAGGTAAGCAACTGGAAGATTTCCTGATCAAGGAATAATTTACTTCCTGGATGCTTAAAATCCCGCCGCTGGCGGGATTTTTTTTGCCTGAGTTCTCCGCTGACGACCCCAGGCATAAAAAAAGCGCCGGATTTACCAGCGCTTCTGTTAAAAAATTTATAACGTATCGTTACTTCTTAATACCCATTTCTTCTTCAAGCCAGGCTTTAAATTCAGCACCCAGCGAATTATGACGGATGCCATATTCAACGAATGCCTGCATATATCCTAACTTATTACCACAGTCATGGCTTTTACCCTTCATGTGGTAGGCTTCAACCGTTTCTTTTTCGATCAGCATATCGATAGCATCGGTCAACTGAATTTCATCCCCGGCGCCCGGAGGGGTTTTCGCCAGCAACGCCCAGATATCCGCGCTCAACACATAACGCCCGACAATCGCAAGGTTAGACGGCGCGACATCCGCTTTTGGTTTTTCAACCACGCCAACCATCGGCACACTTTCGCCCGGCGCCAGCTCAACGCCTTTACAATCGACCACGCCGTATGCAGTCACATCTTCTACTGGCTCAACCATAATCTGGCTATTGCCGGTTTCATCGAAACGGCGGATCATTTCAGCCAGGTTATCCTGAGACAGGTCGGACTCATATTCGTCAAGAATAACGTCTGGCAGAATAACAGCGACAGGTTCGTTTCCGACAACGGGATGCGCGCACAATACGGCATGGCCCAGGCCTTTTGCCAGCCCTTGACGTACCTGCATAATAGTGACATGCGGAGGGCAAATAGACTGAACCTCCTCCAGAAGCTGACGCTTAACGCGTTTTTCCAGCATCGCTTCCAGCTCAAAACTGGTATCAAAGTGGTTTTCAATAGAGTTTTTAGACGAGTGCGTAACAAGCACGATTTCAGTAATGCCAGCAGCGATACATTCGTTCACGACGTACTGAATTAATGGCTTATCAACCAGCGGCAGCATCTCTTTCGGGATAGCTTTGGTCGCTGGCAGCATCCTGGTTCCCAATCCCGCGACCGGGATAACGGCTTTTTTGACTTTCGAATTAAGGGCAGCCATTTAAAATTCTCCTGGACTGTTCATGTATTGAACGTGTTCATTAATCTGTATCGTGTTCCAGTATATCAGTACCAGAACAAGCCTCAGGTCCAAAAAGGACTTATATTGGTATAATTAAGACAAATACTTATAAATCTGCCGCAGATAGTAACACTCGTCGGGAAAGGCCGGTAAAGCAATTTCCGCTCACTCTTCCGTTTGGTCATTCCGCAGACAACATCAATCGCAGACGCCCTCCTGCGCCCCATATTTGACACTGCCACGAGTCGCAACGCTGGCTTAATTGGTTAAGGTAGGCGTTACCCAATGTTCCTAGCGGCACGCCGCTGCTAATTTGAACCTGATGAGCGCCCGTATTTAAGGTGGCGTTCAATCCGGCGGAGACGAGAATCAAATTTTTGAGCTCACTGTGATAGTAGCCGACAAATAGCGGGAATTGCCCAGGTAAATTGGCTTGTCTGAGCAGATGATTTACCTGTTTTAATAGCGCGCCTAACTCCGGTAAACGGTGCTTTTGTTGGCCGAGCTGATCCTGCAATAAGCCGTTAAATAGCGCCCGCAGCAACAATGCGGCTAACACGCCGTTATCGCCCGCCCGGGTGACATCCAGGCAATAAAATGCCAGTTCGTTATCAGATAGCGGCGCAATATCCAGCACCAGTCCAGGCTGATCGGCGGAGACGAGCTGCCGATAATTAATGCGGCAATGGGAAATCACCTGCTGTACCGGGGGCTGCAATTCCTGCAACAATTGTGCTGCGGCGGTTGGATTACTCACCATTGCATCCCAGTCACGAAACAGGCGTTCTTCTTCTTCAACCCGCGAGTTAAACATATTAGGGTATAAGCAAGCGAATACGGTTTCCCGCAAGCGGTTGAGATCTTTTACCGGCTTCAGCAGGACATCTTCAACCCCAAGGCGTAACGCTTTGGCGATATCCGCCATATTTTCTGTTGCGGAAATAACCAGAATAGGCGTCTGGTCTCCGCGATTACGTAAGTTTTCTACCAGTTTGAGACCGTTCATTCTCGGCATCGCGATATCACATATCATGAGATCAGGGGTAAAACGCCCCATCAACTCCAGGGCATCCACCCCGTCGCCTGCCAATGCCGTTGTCGCTCCCAAAGAGGAAAACCACGAATCCAGAAGCGAGCGAAATACAGGCTCGTCTTCAACAATAAGAATCTGTTTTCCGACCAATGGCTGCGTCATGTTCTCTCCCCTGACTGGCTTTAATCAATAGTGGCATGGTATTGCCGCTTGCGCCTGTCAGAATTTGCTTAAGTGATCGTAAAAGGTACATTAAACGTCGGTACGCACCAAGGGTATAAGTTCGTCCATCTTTTTCTCTACGGCTAACTGACCCGCCGCAATAGCGGCATGGTATTGCCGCTTGCGCCTGTCAGAATTTGCTTAAGTGATCGTAAAAGGTACATTAAACGTCGGTACGCACCAAGGGTATAAGTTCGTCCATCTTTTTCTCTACGGCTAACTGACCCGCCGCAATAGCGGCATGGGCGCGATGAAAATCCAGCGTAGAGATTTGCGGACAGAATGGTTGAATGAGAATATCAGGCGGATCGCCAGCCATACGGTTACGTTTAAGACGATTTTCCAACACCTGAATGGAGGTTGTCATGATTTCCATTGCCCCAGGCGAACTCACGCCACGGCGTGAAGTCAGGCTACTGAAACGTTCTTTTAAACGCTTATGCCAGGGCAGCGCATCATCGCTCTCTTCATTGATATTCCCGACATTTACAGAGAGCAAATCTTGCTGCATGAGGTGGGCATCATGTTGCAGGTCTACCGCAATAACGATATCAGCCCCCAGCGCCCTGGTTAACGAAACAGGTACCGGATTAACGACTGCGCCATCTACCAGCCAGTAACCGTTATGCTCAACCGGAGACATCAGCCCTGGCATACTGCACGACGCGCGTACGGCAAGGTGTAGATCGCCTTCAGTAAACCATAGCTCTCGTCCAGTGCTAAGATTCGTCGCGACCGCGCCAAAACGTCTTGAACAGTGGTCAAAATCCGTGACGGGCATAATATCCCGATAGTGATTAAATACGCGTTCGCCGCGAAGCAACCCTCCTCTGCCCCAGGATACATCCATCAGGCGTAAAACATCCCAGTAGCGGAATGAACATACCCACTGTTCAAGCGCCGATAATTTATTACAGGCATACGCGGCGCCGACCAGTGAACCTATTGAGCATCCTGCAACGATATCAATATCAATGCCTGTTTGCTTGAGGGCTTTGATGACCCCAATATGAGACCATCCTCTCGCTGCGCCAGATCCCAGCGCCAGCCCTATTTTCATTTTTCTCATCGTACTTAACGACTTCCCCTGGCTTCAAGACGTAGCAACATCGCCACTGCTCAGTTAACATAATGCCACCCTGGCGTTCAACGCCGTTTTTTATATTCAGGGAGATTATTGTGTCTCAGCCTTGTCCCTGTGGTAGCGCTGACGAGTATAGCCTATGTTGTGGTCGTATTGTGTCCGGAGAACGAGTAGCACCCGATCCGTCACATCTCATGCGCTCTCGTTACTGCGCTTTTGTGATGAAAGACGCAGATTACTTAATTAAGAGCTGGCATCCAACCTGCAATGCGGCCGCGTTTCGTGATGATATCATCGCCGGATTTGCCAATACCAGGTGGCTCGGCCTGACTATTTTTGAACATACCTGGTCAGAAGCAGAAAATACAGGGTATGTTAGTTTTATCGCGCGTTTTTCCGAACAAGGGAAAACCGGGGCGATTATCGAACGTTCTCGTTTTATCAAAGAAAACGGTCAGTGGTATTATATTGACGGTACCCGCCCGCTGTTGGGTCGAAACGATCCCTGCCCGTGCGGTTCAGGCAAAAAATTTAAAAAGTGCTGCGGCCAGTGACGCCTGACAGTATCGATACAGCAAACACTCTCAACAGGATTTTTCCGGCAATGCAATCACTACAACGTAAAGTTCTGCGTACTATTTGTCCCGATCAAAAAGGCCTTATCGCGCGGATTACCAACATTTGCTATAAGCACGAGCTTAATATTGTGCAAAACAATGAATTTGTGGACCATCGCACCGGACGCTTTTTTATGCGGACCGAGCTGGAAGGCATCTTCAATGATTCCACTCTTCTGGCCGATCTGGACAGCGCCTTACCGGAAGGCTCTGTTCGTGAACTCAATCCCGCCGGACGCCGTCGGGTAGTGATTCTGGTTACCAAAGAGGCGCATTGTCTGGGCGACCTGCTGATGAAAGCCAACTATGGCGGGCTGGATGTTGAAATCGCCGCGGTCATTGGCAACCATGAAACGTTACGCTCGCTGGTTGAACGTTTTGAGATCCCTTTCGAACTGCTCAGCCATGAGGGATTAACGCGTGAAGAGCATGACACGAAGATGGCGGACGCCATTGATGCCCATCAACCGGACTATGTAGTGCTGGCCAAGTATATGCGTGTTTTGACGCCAGGTTTTGTGGCGCGCTTCCCGAACAAAATTATCAATATCCACCACTCATTCCTGCCGGCGTTTATCGGCGCGCGTCCTTATCATCAGGCCTATGAGCGCGGCGTGAAAATCATCGGCGCTACCGCGCACTATGTGAATGATAATCTGGATGAAGGCCCAATCATTATGCAGGACGTGATTCATGTCGATCACACCTACACCGCAGAAGATATGATGCGTGCCGGGCGCGACGTTGAGAAAAACGTATTAAGCCGCGCGCTGTATCAGGTTCTGGCGCAGCGGGTCTTTGTTTACGGCAATCGGACGATTATTCTTTAATCGTCAGTAATATGAATTGATTAGCTTTAATCCGTTACGGATGAAAAGTACGCAAACAGTTCATTTCAGGCAAAGGAATGCTTTACAGCGGCGTGTCATTTGATATGATGCGCCCCGCTTCCCAAAAGGAAGCGGGCCAGTATTAAGCATTACCCCGTGGTGGGGTTCCCGAGCGATCATAAGGGAGCTGACTGCAAATCTGCCGTCATCGACTTCAAGGTTCGACTCGAGCAATAGTGAGAGAACGTTGCCGCAGGCAACGGCCCGAAGGGTGAGGAGCTTTAGCTCCGAATAATCCTTCCCGCTATAGAATGCAAGCAGCATAATGAATTTATCCCGTGGTGGGGTTCCCGAGCGGCCAAAGGGAGCAGACTGTAAATCTGCCGTCATCGACTTCGAAGGTTCGAATCCTTCCCCCACCACCATTATTCACTACAGCGATGTAGTTAACTCGATGAGCAATGCAGAAGTCTGCACTTGTCGGGGAAGGGTGAGAACCTTCGATTAAGGTTCGACTCGAGCGAAAGCGAGAGAACGTTGCCAACGGCAACGGCCCGTAGGGTGAGGAGCGAAGCGACGAATAATCCTTCCCCCACCACCATCTTCAAGCTTTACCTACAATTTGAATTACCCCTGGTGGGGTTCCCGAGCGGCCAAAGGGAGCAGACTGTAAATCTGCCGTCATCGACTTCGAAGGTTCGAATCCTTCCCCCACCACCATCACTTCCGTCGCGTATCTTATCCCCGTTAAGCATAGTGTCTCATATCTCTCCGTACGGGGAAGGATGAGAAGCTTCGACTAAGGTTCGATTCGAGCGCAGCGAGAAAGCGTTGCCGTAGGCAACGACCCGAAGGGCGAAGCGCGCAGCGCTGAGTAATCCTTCCCCCACCACCACCATCACTTCCGTCGCGTATCTTATCCCCGTTAAGCACAGTGTCTCATATCTCTCCGTACGGGAAGGATGAGAAGCTTCGACTAAGGTTCGATTCGAGCGAAAGCGAGAAAGCGTTGCCGCAGGCAACGACCCGAAGGGCGAAGCGCGCAGCGCTGAGTCATCCTTCCCCCACCACCATCATGATCTTCAGAAAGCATCTAACCTTCATTCGACATCGGTTTGTCATAATTCTACCCATGTGGGGAAGGATGAGAAGCTTCGACTAAGGTTCGATTCGAGCGCAGCGAGAAAGCGTTGCCAACGGCAACGGCCCGAAGGGCGAAGCGCGCAGCGCTGAGTCATCCTTCCCCCACCACCATTACTTCATAAAGCACCAATTTCAAATCAATCAGCACTGCCCCATATCCTTACCCCACAGGCAGACTTCACTCCATGGCGCCATGGCTTATTGGCTATCTTATCAATACTTCTTCCTGGCAATCTTTTTCGCCTCCTTTGATTGGTTGATTTTTCGCCTGATGAGATCAAAGGCGGCATATGTCTCGCTAAGTTGATCTGGGGTGAGCGTTCCCTTGAGTCGGTTTCTTTCGGCAATGAGCGCTGAACAATCATCCTTAGATTTTTCCGTATATATACTTGCCATGTAATACCAAATATAGGCCTGCTTATTATCTTTAGGCACACCCTGGCGCCCATGAGCATAAATTTCCCCAAGCGCTGATTGTGCCGGAGTAAACCCCTGCTCTGCCGCTTTGAGGTACCACTTCAGCGCATTCCGGCTATTTTCAGGCACGCCTCTTCCCGTGCTATATGCTACGCCAAGCTGATATTGCGCTTTCGCAAAATCCTGTTTTGCTGCTTTTCGATACCATGCGATAGCCTGTCTGTCGCTTTGCGCGACGCCGCGACCAAAAGCAGACATGATGCCCAGATGCGTTTGCGCAGCAGGCAGTCCCTGGCGTGCGGCTTTGCGATACCACGCCAGCGCCTGTTGGTAGTCCTGAGAAACGCCCTCACCCTGCATAAACATCACGCCGATCGCATCCTGCGCCTCGGCCAATCCTTGCGCTGCGGCTCTGCGATACCACTCCAGCGCCAGGTTGTGATCTTTCAATAAGTGATAACCGTTGTAATACCATACGCCAAAATTGTACTGTACCTTTGCCATCACGCGTTGCGCTGTTTTTCGATACCACGTCTGAGAGTGAACCCGGTCAGCGGGATGCGCTTTATCATAGAGCGCATTCAGCGGAATGTGGCCTGGCGTATAGCTGCTTGGTATACCTTCATTAAGCCAGTAAACTGCCTGACGATAATCCTGAGGCACGCCTTCACCATAAAAATAGGCAACGCCGAGATAAAGTTGCGCGGGGTAGTACATATTTTCCGCCGCTTTACGCATCAAGATCGCCGTTTGCTGATAATCCTGAGGGACGCCCTGACCGTGGGCGTACATTACCCCAAGCTTAAATTGTGCTGACGAAGCTGAACCCTGGCCGCGGACAACGCCCGCATCATTGGTTGGAGAGGCGGCTTTTCGATACCACTCCAGCGCTAGCTGGGTATTTTGGGGAAACCCATCGCCATACATATAGGCGTCACCGAGGATTTCTTGCGTACTACTATCCCCTAGCTCTGCCGCCTTGCGATACCACTCCAGCGCTTTTTGTCGACTAAGTGGAAAATTTTCACCATAGTTGTAATGATAGCCAAGGATGAAATAGGAAAAATCAGAACCTTGTTTACCCGCTTTCTCCAGCCATTTTATGGCTAGTTTATAATCAGGCTTAACATATCGCCCCTCCGCATACCAGCTTCCAAGCGAGAACTGCGCGCTTTCATCTCCTTGTTCCGCTTTTTGCTCTAATTCCTGAACGTACTGGCATTCTTCCGAGTCGGGGGGATAGCGCTCCTCGCAGACAGCAGCGTGAGCCATTTTTGAAATAAATATATTTAATATTATTATTTTGAAAATTGATGAAAAACGCATACAACTATCCTTATTGTCGTTTATGGCGTGATTATATGCTGCATCATCCTTTTTCTGCTTACAAAAAACTCGCACAGATGCTGAATAAACTCAGAAACAAAGAGTCCGGATTCAGATGCCAGACATGGCAAATCCGCTGTAAACGAAACAAGGCGGCGGTCGATAAGGCATTTATGCCGCACTCCGGCAAACAGCCATAAAAAAACTCCGCCGAAGCGGAGTTTAGGGCATCGAGAGCAAATCAGTGACGCGCACGTACAATCTGATACTTGCGGGTCAGGTACTCGACCGGCACGCTCCAGATATGCACCAGGCGCGAGAATGGGAACAACAGGAACAGCGACATCCCCAGTACCAGGTGCATACGGAAGATAAAGGCTACACCATCCAGATGTGCGGATGCGCCACCGTGGAAGGTCACAACTGACTGCGCCCACCCGACCAGCTTCATCATTTCACTCCCGTCCATATGCTGGGCGGAGAACGGAATGGTCAGCAGGCCCAGCGCGCACTGAATCACCAGCAGCGAGAGAATCAAAATATCTGCGCCGGTAGTGGTGGCGCGGACACGTGGGCTAAACAGACGACGCTTGAGCAGTAAAATACCGCCAACCAGCGTCAGCACGCCGCAGGCGCCGCCGGCAATCATCGCCATCTTCTGCTTCACGTCGACCGGCAGAAAAGCTTCATACATCCAGTGCGGCGTTAACATGCCCAGGAAGTGACCGGCGAAAATACCCAGAATCCCAATGTGGAACAGGTTTGACGCCAGGTTCATTCCTTTGCGATCCAGCATCTGACTGGAAGCCGCCCGCCAGGTGTACTGACCGTAGTCGTAACGTAACCAGCTACCGATCAGAAATACCGATCCGGCAATGTACGGGTAGATATCAAAGAAGAACATATTCAGGAAGTGCATTAGTGCTGTCCTCCGGTGGTGATATTCAGATATTGCGGCGCCACGGCCCCGGCAAAACGACGCTGGTGAGCGGAGATTTCCGACTCGCCACACCCTTGATCGGCGAAGAATTTCACCTGCTCTTCTTCCCAGACCGCATCCAGCGCTTGTGGGGTATCATCACGTGCTTCATTCGCAATTTTTTCAGCCACTTTGTCGCTGTCGATAACGGTATTCGCCAGTTTTAACAGCAGATCGAACAGCACCGCATAACGGCTGTCACGCTGTTGCAAACGTGCGCTGAGCAGCGCCAGAATCGGCGCGATATCCTGTAAACCCCCTAACGCTTCGCTTTTCGGCAATTGCGCAAGGTATTCCAGATACAGCGGCAGATGATCGGGAAGTTCGCGGCTGTCGAGCTGCAAACCGTGCTGCTCATACTGTGCCATCAGGTCAACCATCGCCTGACCGCGATCGCGGGATTCCCCGTGTACATGTTCAAACAGCAGCAGCGATGTGGCGCGACCACGGTCAAACAGTTCGCTGTAGGCGGCCTGTACATCCAGCAGGTCCTGCGCGGTTAAATCGCGCAGGAAAACGCCCAGAGTCTGGGCATCCTCTTTATCCAGGTTCTCAGATGACGCGAGCGCATCGAACAACTCCTGCTGATGCTGCCACAGGGCAGCATCCGGGTACTCGAGCAGACGCGAAACAATGACGAGTTCAATCATGCGTGCGGCTCCGTTTTGCTGGTCACATCAACAGCGTCGATTCGGCGGCTGTTGAACAGATTGAATTTGGTATCAGACCCGTGGCAACCATCGCCGAAGGTAAAGCCACAACCGCTTTTCTCCGGGAATGCGTCACGCGCCAGTTCACGATGGCTGCTCGGCACCACAAAGCGATCTTCATAATTAGCAATTGCCAGGTAACGATACATTTCCTGCGCCTGGGCTTCGCTTAAACCCACCTCTTCCAGCGCGCGGGTATCCACTTTACCGTCTACGGTTTCCGCACGTTTGTAGTGACGCATCGCCAGCATCCGTTTCAGCGCCAACAGTACCGGCTGGGTGTCGCCAGCGGTCAACAGGTTCGCCAGGTACTGCACCGGGATACGCAGACTGTCTACATCCGGCAGAATACCGTTGCTGCCCAGTTCACCCGCGTCGGCGGCAGACTGAATCGGTGACAAAGGCGGCACGTACCAGACCATCGGCAGCGTGCGGTATTCCGGATGCAGCGGCAGCGCCAGCTTCCAGTCCATCGCCATTTTGTACACTGGCGATTGCTGCGCCGCATCGATCACGCTCTGCGGCACGCCGTCCTTCAGCGCCTGTTCAATGACAGCCGGATCGTTCGGATCGAGGAACACGTCCAGTTGACGCTGGTACAGATCTTTTTCGTTTTCCGTACTGGCGGCGCTTTCAATGGCATCGGCGTCATACAGCAGTACGCCAAGATAACGGATACGGCCCACGCAGGTTTCCGAGCAAACGGTCGGCTGACCGGCTTCGATACGCGGGTAGCAGAAGATGCATTTCTCGGACTTGCCGCTCTTCCAGTTGAAGTAAATCTTCTTGTACGGGCAGCCGGTGATGCACATCCGCCAGCCGCGGCACTTGTCCTGGTCGATCAGCACGATGCCATCTTCTTCACGCTTATAAATCGCGCCGCTCGGGCAGGTCGCCACGCACGCCGGGTTGAGACAGTGCTCGCACAGGCGCGGCAGGTACATCATGAAGGTGTTTTCGAACTGGCCGTACATCGCCTTCTGCATGTTTTCGAAATTCTGATCTTTGGCGCGTTTTTCGAACTCGCCGCCCAGAATCTCTTCCCAGTTTGGCCCGCTGGTAATTTTGTCCATCCGCTGGCCGGTAATCAGCGAGCGTGGACGCGCGATCGGCTGATGTTTGCTTTCCGGCGCGGTATGCAGGTTCTGGTAGTCGTAATCAAACGGCTCGTAGTAGTCGTCGATACCCGGCAGATGCGGGTTAGCGAAGATTTTACCCAGCAGCAGCGCCCGGTTGCCCATGCGCGGCTGTAGTTTGCCGTTGATTTTGCGGATCCAGCCACCTTTCCATTTTTCCTGATTTTCCCAGTCATTCGGAAAACCAACGCCAGGCTTACTTTCTACGTTGTTAAACCACGCGTATTCCATACCTTCGCGACTGGTCCAGACGTTTTTACAGGTGACTGAACAGGTATGACAGCCGATGCACTTATCGAGATTCAGCACCATGCCGACTTGTGAACGAATTTTCATTTTACGCTCTCCTGTACCTGGTCATTGCCTTCGCCATCCAACCAGTTAATGTTCTTCATCTTACGTACCACCACAAACTCATCGCGGTTGGAGCCGACGGTACCGTAGTAGTTAAAGCCGTAGGCTAACTGCGCATAGCCGCCGATCATATGGGTCGGTTTCGGCGTAATGCGTGTCACCGAGTTATGAATACCGCCGCGCTGCTGGGTAATTTCCGACCCCGGCAGGTTTACGATACGTTCCTGCGCGTGGTACATCATGGTCATACCCGCCGGTACACGCTGGCTGACCACTGCGCGTGCGGTCAATGCGCCGTTGCTGTTGAAGACTTCGATCCAATCGTTATCTTCAATGCCCAGCTCTTTGGCGTCGGTTTCGCTCATCCATACAATCGGGCCGCCACGCGACAAGGTCAGCATCAACAGGTTATCGCTGTAGGTCGAGTGGATACCCCATTTCTGGTGCGGCGTCAGGAAGTTGAGCGCCTTCTCCGGATTACCGTTGGATTTACGCCCCATCACCGCTTTCACCGAGCGGGTGTCGATCGGTGGGCGATACACCAGCAGACTTTCGCCAAAGTCGCGCATCCACTGGTGATCCTGATACAACTGTTGGCGACCAGACAGCGTACGCCACGGGATCAGCTCGTGAACGTTGGTATAACCGGCGTTATAAGAAACGTGCTCATCTTCCAGACCAGACCAGGTCGGGCTGGAGATAATTTTGCGCGGCTGGGCCTGAATATCGCGGAAGCGGATTTTCTCTTCTTCTTTATTGGTTGCCAGATGCGTATGGTCGCGACCGGTAAACTCGCTCAGCGCCGCCCAGGCTTTCACCGCCACCTGACCGTTGGTTTCCGGCGCTAACGTCAGGATCATCTCTGCCGCGTCAATCGCCGTGTTGAGCATCGGCTGACCTTTCGCCGGACCGTCCGCTTTGGTGTAATTGAGCTTACGCAGCAAGTCCATTTCGCTCTGCGTGTTCCAGGCAATCCCTTTCCCGCCGTTGCCGATTTTCTCCATCAGCGGGCCGATAGAGGTAAAGCGTTCGTAAGTCGCCGGGTAATCGCGCTCGACGGTCATGATGTGCGGCGCGGTTTTCCCTGGAATCAGATCGCATTCGCCTTTTTTCCAGTCTTTCACGTCCAGCGGCTGCGCCAGTTCAGCGGCAGAATCGTGCTGGATCGGCAGCGTCACGACGTCAGTCTCTTTACCCAGGTGGCCTACACAGACTTCGGAGAATTTCTTCGCAATGCCTTTGTAGATTTCCCAGTCGCTTTTCGATTCCCAGGCCGGATCTACGGCGGCAGACAGCGGATGAATAAACGGATGCATATCCGAGGTATTCATATCGTCTTTTTCATACCAGGTGGCGGTCGGCAGTACGATATCGGAGTACAGGCAGGTGCTCGACAGGCGGAAGTCCAGCGTCACCACCAGATCCAGTTTGCCGTCCAGACCATTGTCACGCCACTCCACTTCTTCCGGCTTCACACCGCCCTGTTTACCCAGATCCAGCCCCTGAATACCATGCTCAGTACCCAGCAGATACTTCAGCATGTACTCATGGCCTTTACCGGAAGACCCAAGCAGGTTAGAACGCCAGATGAACAGGTTACGCGGGTGGTTTTTACCGTTTTCCGGCTGCTCGGCGGCAAAGCGAATCGAACCCTCTTTCAGGGATTTGACGGTATAGTCTACCGGCGTCATACCGGCTTTTTCCGCTTCACGCGCAATGTACAGCGGGTTGGTGCCTAACTGCGGCGCTGACGGCAACCAGCCCATACGCTCGGCGCGCACATTGAAGTCAATCAGATGACCGCTATAGCGAGATTTGTCCGCCATCGGCGACAGTAATTCCTCGGCGGTCACCGTCTCGTAGCGCCACTGGCTGGAGTGGTTATAGAAGTAAGAGGTGCTGTTCATGTGACGCGCCGGACGCTGCCAGTCAAGGGCAAACGCCAGCGGCTGCCAGCCGGTCTGCGGACGCAGTTTTTCCTGGCCGACGTAGTGCGCCCAGCCGCCACCGCTCTGACCAACGCAACCACAGAACACCAACATATTGATCAGCCCGCGATAGTTCATATCGAGGTGATACCAGTGGTTCAGACCGGCGCCAACGATAATCATTGAACGCCCGTGCGTTTTGTCCGCGTTATCGGCGAACTCCCGTGCGATACGGATGATCTGCGCCCGCGGCACGCCGGTGATCTGCTCGGCCCATGCTGGCGTATACGCTTTGGTATCATCATAACTGGCGGCACAATTTTCATCGTTGAGGCCGCGTTCCAGACCATAGTTCGCCATGGTCAGGTCATACACGGTAGTGACTAACGCTGAAGAACCATCGGCCAGTTGCAGACGTTTAACCGGCAATTTATGCAGCAGGACGTTATCCAGCGCCACATGATTAAAGTACTCTGAACCTTCGCCGCCGAAATACGGGAAGCCCACGTCAGCAATCTCATCCTGGCTGCCCAGCAAGCTGAGCTGCAATTCAGTTTCTGCACCGGTAGTCCCGTCGCGCTGTTCGAGGTTCCATTTGCCTTTTTCGCCCCAGCGGAAACCAATTGAACCGTTTGGCGCCACCATTTCACCGTTGCTGTTAATGGCGACGGTTTTCCATTCCGGGTTATTTTCCTGCCCCAGCGAATCAACGAGATCGGCAGCGCGCAGCATACGACCTGCGGCATAATAACCATCACGCTCTTCAAGCATCACCAGCATTGGCATGTCGGTATAGCGACGGACATAATCGGTGAAGTACTGGCGCGGGTTGTCGAGGTGGAATTCGCGCAGCATGACGTGGCCCATCGCCAGCGCCATCGCCGCATCGGTCCCCTGCTTCGGTGCCAGCCACAGATCGCACAGTTTGGCGATTTCGGCATAGTCCGGCGTCACCGCGACGGTTTTAGTGCCTTTGTAACGTACTTCGGTAAAGAAGTGGGCATCCGGCGTACGGGTTTGCGGCACGTTAGAGCCCCAGGCGATAATATAGCTGGAATTGTACCAGTCAGCGGATTCCGGCACGTCGGTCTGCTCGCCCCAGGTTTGCGGGGAGGCTGGCGGCAGGTCGCAGTACCAGTCGTAGAAGCTCAGGCAGGTACCGCCAATCAGCGAAAGATAACGTGCGCCGGAAGCGTAGGAGACCATCGACATCGCCGGGATGGGTGAGAAGCCCGCGACGCGGTCAGGGCCATAGGTTTTCACGGTGTACACGTTGGAAGCGGCGATCAGCTCGTTCACTTCCTGCCATGAGGAGCGAACAAAGCCGCCACGACCACGCGCCTGTTTGAAGCTTTTGGCTTTATCGGCATCTTCAATAATTGAGGCCCATGCCTCTACCGGATCGCGATGCAGTTTTTTCGCCTCGCGCCACATCTTCATCAGACGTTTGCGCATTAGCGGATATTTCAGTCGGTTAGCGCTGTAGAGATACCAGGAGTAACTTGCCCCGCGCGGGCAGCCGCGAGGTTCATGGTTTGGCATATCAGGACGGGTGCGCGGGTAATCGGTTTGCTGTGTTTCCCAGGTCACCAGACCATTTTTGACATAAATTTTCCAGCTACAAGAACCGGTGCAGTTCACCCCATGGGTTGAGCGCACAATTTTGTCATGCTGCCAACGTTGGCGGTATCCGTCCTCCCAGTCCCGGTTTGTTTCGAGAAGCTGGCCGTGCCCATCGGCAAAGGTTTCGCCCTTCTGCTTGAAGTAGCGAAACCGGTCCAGGAATTTACTCATCGGGTTTCTCCTGTGTGGAACCTTACGGCTCTCTGATAAATCGACATTGCTTAACTAAGGGCGAAGGTAACGCGCTGAATGGGCGTGAGAATTGATAACGATCAAGGCGGACAGGGATGCAAATGGCGCGCAAACCTCCTGCATACTCCTTTTGGAGGAGGAGTTTTATTTATATATATTACTGATTTAATTACATAAAATTAAATTTACGCACGACATGAATGTTAAATTTTCAACAAGTGGGTATTAAGGGGTATCCCCCTGGATGACCGATAAAGATGTGCGTGGTCAGCCCTGTCGAGCCTCTCTTTTTGACTATAAGTATGTTGTAACTAAATGCAGGTAAAAAAAAGCGCGGTCTAACGCCGCGCAAAGGATAATCAAAAGTTACTTTTTATTTTTAGAATGACGTCCATATACCGCCCAGGTAATAACGACGCAGGCGATATAGAAAATAAGAAAGACCTTCATCGCGCCGACTGGAGAACCGGTTAATGCTAAAGATGAACCAAACGCTTTCGGAATAAAAAAGCCGCCAATCGCGCCAATCGCGGAAATAAAGCCCAGCGCCGCCGCCGTATCGGTCGCCGCTTCACGCATGGCTCTTTCGTCCGACCCGCCTTCCGCTTTTACCCGGTCCATCGTCAGTTTACGGAAGATAACGGAGATCATCTGGAAGGTAGAACCACTCCCCAACCCAGCCGTCAGGAACAGCGCCAGAAATACCCCGTAGAACGCGATAAAGCTACCGCCAACGCCGCCAGTAGGTAATGTCAGGAACAGCAGACCGCTGAAAATCGCCATCAGGACAAAGTTGATAAGCGTGACGCGAGTCCCCCCCAGACGGTCAGAAATTGCGCCGCCTGCCGAACGCGCCAGCGCGCCGATAAACGGACCGAAAAACGCATAATGCAGGATCTGCACATCCGGGAATTGCGTTTTAGACAGCATAGCGAACCCCGCGGAGAAACCGATAAACGATCCGAAGGTCGCCAGATACAGCAGACTCATGATCCACAGATGACCACGTTTGAGCACCGGCAGTTGCTCTTTTAGCGAGGCCTTAGAGGTCGCCAGTTCGTTCATGCCGAACCACGCCGCCAGCGTAAAAATGGCCAGGAAAGGCACCCAAATCCAGGCTGCGTTCGCCAGATAGAGCTGAGAACCGTCCGGCTGCTCTACACCGTGGCTGCCAAAGGCGGCAAAGATAGAGAGCGAAACCACCAGCGGCGCAACCAGCTGCATCACGCTCACGCCCATATTGCCCAGACCACCGTTCAGACCCAGCGCGCCGCCCTGCTTTTGTTTAGGAAAGAAAAAGCTGATGTTCGCCATACTGGAGGCAAAGTTCGCGCCGGCAAAACCACACAGCAAGGAAATAATAATGAAAGTGCTAAATGGCGTACTGGTATCCTGAACGGCAAAGCCTAACCATACGCAAGGCACGATGAGGATACCGGTACTGAACGCTGTCCAGCGACGTCCGCCAAATAGCGGCACCATAAAGGAGTAAGGCACCCGTAGCAGCGCGCCGGAAACAGATGGCAGCGCAGTCAACATAAAGAGCTGATCGGTCGTAAAATTAAATCCCACTTTCGGCAGGTTCACCGCCACTGCGCTGAATAGCATCCAGACGCAAAACGCCAGCAGTAAACACGGGACAGAAATCCACAAATTACGGCTGGCGACACGATGGCCGCACTGCTGCCAGAATGCCGGATCTTCCGGACGCCATTCCGTGATAACAGCGCCAGTTGCCCTTTCAGGGACGGATGAGTGACTCATAGACACCTCTGATTCTTGATTTGATGTCTGCCACATTAGGGTTTACTGCCGAAGGTAAGTTGATATAAATCAAAGGAAAAGTCGTCATCACCGGCGACTAAAAATAGTTATTACCCTTAATGAGTAGGCTATTTTGGTAAAAAAGCTGTGGTTTTTCACCATGCTGTGTCTGTCTACTCCTTCCCGTCGCAGATACCTCTCTACGGCGGCAATTAAGGAGTAA
Source organism: Salmonella sp. 2020_1395 (assembly GCF_043848115.1). Lineage (NCBI taxonomy): Bacteria > Pseudomonadati > Pseudomonadota > Gammaproteobacteria > Enterobacterales > Enterobacteriaceae > Salmonella > Salmonella sp. 2020_1395. Next base: position 148,751 of record NZ_JBCMFH010000004.1, read on the forward strand.
CTCGTTATAGGTATGGGTATACTCCGCTGTATCGTTGAGAATAGCGGCACAGCCGATTGACGCCCCTCTTTTTTGCTACGTTTTTTCGGCGACATTACCCCGAAGAAAGAAGGTAACATGTTTAAACGGTGTTTCTCTCCTCTTACGCTGGTTAACCAACTGGCGCTGATTGTCATGCTCTCTACCGCTATCGGCGTGGCGGGGATGGCGGTTTCCGGCTGGCTGGTTCAGGGCGTACAGGGTAGCGCTCATGCGATTAATAAAGCGGGCTCATTGCGTATGCAAAGCTATCGACTACTGGCCGCTGTCCCGCTGGATGCTAAAGATCAAAAGCTGCTGGATGAGATGGAGCAAACGGCATTCAGCCCGGAACTGACCCGCGCCGCTGAGCGAGACGGGCAGCAAAAGCAGCTTAAAGCGTTGCAGGATTACTGGCATAACGAACTCTCGCCAGGACTACAGCACGCGCAAAACGCGCACGCGGTCGCAGAAGATGTCACGCGCTTTGTGGCGGGCCTGGATCGCCTGGTGACGTCGTTCGACCATACTACTGAATTGCGTATCGAACGCGTGGTATTAGTTCACCGGGTAATGGCGATCTTTATGGCGCTATTGCTGGTATTTACGATTATCTGGCTACGTGTTCGCCTTTTGCAGCCCTGGAAACAGTTATTATCAATGGCGCGCGCCGTCAGTCAGCGCGACTTTACCCAACGTGCCAATATCAGTGGACGCAATGAGATGGCCGCGTTGGGTTCTGCGCTCAATAATATGTCTGAAGAACTGGCCGAAAGTTATGCGGTACTGGAACAGCGCGTACAGGAAAAAACAGCCGGTCTGGAACATAAAAACCAGATTCTCTCGTTTTTGTGGCAAGCCAACCGCCGACTGCATTCACAGGCTCCGCTATGTGAGCGTCTTTCACCGGTACTGAATGGCCTGCAAAATTTAACCCAGTTGCATGATATTGAGCTGCGAGTCTATGACCTGGAAGATGAAGATAATCACCAGGAATTTACCTGTCAGTCGGACATCAGTTGCGATGATAAAGGCTGCCACCTTTGCCCACGTAGCGCCCTGCCGATGATTAACGGCGGCACCACCTTAAAATGGCGGCTCACCGACTCTCACACCCAATACGGTATTTTGCTGGCGACGCTGCCCTATGGACGCCATCTCAGCCACGATCAGCAACAGTTGGTGGACACGCTGGTTGAACAGCTTACCGCGACTCTGGCGCTCGACAGGCATCAGGAGCGCCAGCAGCAGTTGATTGTCATGGAAGAGCGTGCCACCATTGCCCGCGAACTGCATGATTCTATTGCCCAGTCGCTCTCTTGTATGAAGATGCAGGTGAGCTGCCTGCAAATGCAGGGCGACGTGTTACCGGAAAGCAGCCGTGAGTTACTCAGCCAAATTCGCAATGAGCTGAACTGCTCCTGGGCGCAACTGCGCGAACTGTTAACCACTTTCCGCTTACAGTTGACGGAACCCGGGCTACGTCCGGCGCTGGAAGCAAGCTGCCAGGAGTTCAGCGCCCGGTTTGGCTTTACGGTAAAACTGGATTATCAGCTTCCCCCCCGCCTGGTGCCTTCACACCAGGCGATACACCTGTTGCAAATTGCCAGGGAAGCCCTCAGCAACGCCCTTAAACACTCTCATGCCGACGATGTGGTGGTGACAGTGACGCAATGTGGCAAACAGGTCAAACTAAAAGTGCAGGATAATGGCTGCGGCGTCCCGGAAAACGCCGAACGCAGTAATCACTACGGCATGATCATCATGCGCGATCGGGCGCAAAGTTTGCGCGGCGATTGCCAGGTACGCCGACGCGAGACTGGCGGAACAGAGGTCACTGTTACTTTTATTCCAGAAACAAACTTCACAGAAACCCAGGGAGATACCCATGAATAATCAGGAACCGGCAACTATCCTGTTAATTGACGACCATCCGATGCTACGCACGGGTGTAAAGCAGCTTGTGAGTATGGCGCCCGATATCAGCGTGGTCGGAGAAGCCAGCAACGGTGAGCAGGGTATTGACCTGGCGGAATCGCTCGATCCCGATCTGATCCTCCTTGATTTGAATATGCCGGGAATGAATGGTCTCGAAACGCTGGATAAATTACGCGAAAAAGCGCTGTCAGGACGTATTGTCGTTTTCAGCGTATCCAACCATGAAGAAGATGTCGTCACGGCGCTAAAGCGCGGCGCGGATGGTTATCTGTTGAAAGACATGGAGCCGGAGGACTTGCTCAAAGCGTTACAACAGGCCGCCGCCGGCGAAATGGTATTAAGTGAAGCGTTAACGCCGGTACTGGCGGCCAGCCTGCGGGCCAACCGCGCCACCACCGATCGCGATGTAACGCAACTCACCCCGCGTGAGCGCGATATTCTGAAGCTCATCGCGCAGGGATTGCCGAATAAGATGATTGCCCGACGTCTGGATATCACCGAAAGTACGGTCAAAGTGCACGTGAAACATATGCTCAAGAAAATGAAGCTGAAATCGCGCGTGGAGGCCGCCGTCTGGGTGCATCAGGAACGCATCTTTTAATTATTGCTCCTGGAACGGTTGCCAATGCGGATTATCGTCCGGCATCGTGATAAACGGTTCAGTCAGCGCGAGCGTGATCTCATTGGAAGAGACACGCTGACCTTTTTCATCCTCAACCACCACCGATAAACGCCAGCGATTTGCCGCGCCTTCGCGGTGATCCCAGGCCGGCATAATGATTGTCCAGCCCTCGGTACTGCGGGTGTCCGTTCCTGCCGTCAAACTTAATGCCTGTGTATCGCCCTGCCAGCTCAAATGACGAATACCGTGCACGCTGCGCACCTGCAATTTTAACGCAACCGTCTCACCAGGCGTAAGATCCCAGGGCGGCGTCGCCAGAAAAACCGTTAACGTTTTACGCTGCCGATACTCCATTGTCGGCAGCGAGTTACGTTGCGGCGTATCATAGCGGCTACCGCGTAATGACTGGCTTTGCGCCACTTCACTGGCGGCAAGCTGCTTTTTGAGCGGCACGCCGAAGCGGTAGTTAAGCGTCAGCCCCAGGTTATTTTGACTGACCCCGCTCTCGCCCTGTTTGTGCTGGGCGGTCATGGTAAGCAAAGGTACTGGCGTATAGTTGAGACCCAGTTTTAACGCGACAGGATTGTGATACCCCGTTCCGGAGTCAAACAGATCCACGCTATCGCCAAAGTACTGCTCCAGACTAACGCTGGTATTGATATGCTGGTAAAACGGCAGCCGCATTTGCGCGTTGATATCATACCCGCGCGCCATTCGCTGTTCTAAGGTCGCCGTATGCGTCTGCCAGTCGGCAAAAGGCTGGTAATAGTTGGCGGATAAACGCAAATATTCTCCCCACGCCTCCGCGCCAAAGCCGGCGCGCTGCAGATTTTCATCCAGCAGATTATCGTAAAAGGTATTATAGCCAAGAAGCCAGCCATCCTGCGCCCAGCGCTGTCCTACGCCAATGTTGCTTACCAGTCCGTCAGTCTGTTGCGTAAGACCAAGCTGGCTCCAGGTCAGATAGCGCTGTTTATCCTGTAAAGGGATAAACCAGCTTCCGCGACTGCCGTTAAAATGACCTTCGTTATCGACGTTAATATCCACGCTGGCGCTGCCCCAGGCTGATAGCCAGCTTTCAAGCTGCTGGTTAACCTGCTCGCTGACCACATCGCGTACCTGTCCGAAAGCGAATTGCCGCGCCTGTTCACCGGTATCCAGATCGTTATTTTTCATGCTGGCTTCGCCAAACGCTTTGGCCATCTCGGCAAAATGCTTTTCCCCTTCGTGGGATTCCGGCATCATGCCTAAATCCGGCAGACGGTTTTGATCGAAAGGATCTTGCGCCTGCGCACAGATCGTACCGCTGGCAGCCAGCAAGAGAAGCGAGAGTGAGAATGAACGAAAAACAATACGGCTCAACGTGTCGGCAACTTCTACAACAAAAGATAAGAGGAATGGCATCAGAGTAAACCATAACGTGTCCGGACAGGTTTTGCAGCCTTTTCTCGTGCTTCCAGGAATATCCTTATTTTTTCCGCAGAGCGTCCCGGGATTTTATCCACGCATTTGGCGGTACCCGGTTCCCGAGGTAACATAACGCCATTGCCGACAAAATTTCTCAAGGAGAAGGGTTATCCATGCAAAATATCGTCATTATCGCTAACGGCGCCGCCTACGGCAGCGAATCATTATTTAATAGCCTGCGTCTGGCCATTGCGCTGCGCGAGCAGGAAAGCCATCTCGATTTACGCCTGTTTTTGATGTCAGATGCCGTAACCGCAGGGTTACGCGGTCAAAAACCAGCCGAAGGCTACAATATTCAGCAAATGCTGGAAATTCTGACCGCGCAAAACGTACCGGTAAAATTATGCAAAACCTGTGCGGACGGACGTGGTATCACTCCCCTGCCGCTGATTGACGGTGTGGAAATCGGAACGCTGGTCGAGCTGGCGCAATGGACGCTGGCGGCGGACAAAGTGCTGACATTTTGAATCTGTACGCGGGAAAAGCTCCCGCGTCAGGATAGACTTCCGGCAAGAAAATCAGGCTAACACGTGAGTAATACCGCGTTTATTTTTTCTTATGCCATTTATCATCCTCGCCTTTTTCATAATCGTTTTTAACCGCCGCCCAGGCGACTTTGTGTGCGGTTTCCTCGCGACTGGCGTCATCACGACGATCGGCTTTATCTTTATATTGCTCCCAGGCGCTATTAAACGCTTCTTTGTAAATGTCCTGGGCATGGGCTGGAAGAACATTCCGCACATTATCGGGTAAATCACTTTTGGCTTTATACGGCATCAGCGCCTCCGTCTTCAGGGAAAACATTAAGTGTGGTAAACAATGAGTTATTACGCCAGTCGAGGAGGATTTTTGCTTTTTACGGAAATTAACTTTTTGTTATTTAAACACTGTTAAAACAAGATGCTTGTTTTAGTAACCTTGAAAGAAAAAAATCGTCTACGCCGTAAAACTACGTAAAAAACCACTAAAAAAATACAAATTTCTGCTATTTTTACCTTCTTTACTCTTTCCAAAATATTAACACCTGCACAAGGGAGACCCTCATGACACATGCCTGTGAGGCGGTGAAAACCCGCCATAAGGAGACTTCGCTTATTTTCCCGGTTCTTGCGCTGGTAGTGCTGTTCCTTTGGGGAAGCAGCCAGTCACTACCAGTGGTTATTGGCATCAATATCCTTGCACTTATTGGTATTTTAAGCAGCGCGTTTAGCGTGGTCCGTCATGCCGATGTATTAGCGCACCGACTCGGCGAACCCTATGGATCGCTTATTTTAAGCCTGTCCGTCGTTATTCTTGAGGTGAGTTTAATTTCCGCGCTGATGGCTACCGGCGATGCTGCGCCAACGCTTATGCGCGATACGCTCTACTCTATTATTATGATTGTCACCGGGGGACTGGTCGGTTTCTCGTTGTTGTTGGGCGGGCGTAAATTCGCAACGCAATATATGAATTTATTTGGGATTAAGCAGTATCTTATCGCGCTGTTTCCGCTGGCGATTATTGTGCTGGTTTTTCCAATGGCATTGCCGCAAGCCAATTTCTCTACCGGTCAGGCATTATTGGTCGCGTTAATTTCCGCCGCGATGTACGGCGTATTTTTGTTGATTCAAACCAAAACGCACCAGAGCTTATTTATCTATGAACATGAAGATGAAGGCGATGATGACAATCCACACCACGGTAAACCCTCCGCGCACAGTAGCGGCTGGCATACGGTCTGGTTACTCATTCATTTAATTGCGGTCATTGCCGTTACCAAAATGAATGCCAGCCCGCTGGAGGCGTTGCTGTCCAGCATGAACGCCCCGGTCGCCTTTACCGGTTTCCTGGTCGCGTTGTTAATTCTCTCGCCGGAAGGACTGGGCGCGCTGAAGGCGGTACTGAATAATCAGGTTCAGCGGGCAATGAATCTGTTCTTCGGATCGGTGTTGGCGACGATTTCATTAACCGTGCCGGTCGTCACGCTCATCGCCTGGGCGACAGGTAATGATCTGGTGTTTGGTTTAGGCGCGCCGGAAATGGTAGTGATGGTGGCCTCGTTAGTGCTGTGCCATATTTCGTTCTCTACCGGACGCACCAACGTGCTAAACGGCGCGGCGCATCTGGCTTTATTTGCCGCCTATCTGATGACGATTTTTGCCTGATATAAAAAAGCCGGATAGTATCTTATCCGGCCTACACAAGCTAAAAACCGCAATCAGTTCTCTGTATCCAGCTCGTCGAAGCTTTTCACCAAATCATCAATCGCTTTTATCTGGGTCAGGAACTGCTCCAGTTTCGCCAGCGGCAGTGCGGAAGGACCGTCGCACTTCGCGTTAGCCGGGTCCGGATGCGACTCCAGGAACAGGCCCGCCAGACCGACAGCCATGCCGGCGCGCGCCAGCTCGGTCACCTGACCACGACGACCGCCCGAGGCAGCGCCAAATGGGTCGCGGCATTGCAGCGCATGGGTAACGTCGAAAATCACCGGCGAGTTGCCGGAGACCTTTTTCATCACGCTAAAGCCCAGCATATCCACCACCAGGTTGTCATAACCGAAGTTCGCGCCGCGGTCGCACAGAATCACCTTATCGTTACCGCCCTCATGGAACTTATCCACGATATTGCCCATCTGACCCGGGCTTACGAACTGCGGCTTTTTCACGTTAATCACAGCGCCGGTTTTCGCCATCGCTTCCACCAGGTCGGTCTGGCGCGCCAGAAACGCCGGGAGCTGAATCACGTCAACCACATCAGCCACAGGCTGCGCCTGGCTGGCTTCATGGACGTCAGTGATCACTTTTACGCCAAATGTCTGCTTGAGTTCCTGGAAGATTTTCATCCCTTCTTCCAGACCCGGCCCACGGTAAGAGTGAATAGAGGAACGGTTGGCTTTATCAAAAGAGGCCTTGAACACGTAAGGAATACCCAGCTTCTGGGTAACGGTTACGTAGTGCTCACAAATGCGCATTGCCAGATCGCGTGACTCCAGCACGTTCATACCGCCAAACAGCACAAACGGCAGGTCATTTGCCACCTTAATGTCGCCAATGTTAACCACTTTTTGTTTCATAGGATCGCCTTACACTTATAGGTAAAATGTCGGTTAATTAATGTAGAACAATTTGCTTGTGCGCAATGGTGTTGATCTGCGCACGAATCATTTCGCTGATCGGGTCTTCCGGACACTGTTCAACGAAGTAGCTTAAATCAGTCAGCGCAACGTGTTCACACTCAAGCTGCGCGTAGATCAACCCGCGGTCACGGATTTCGTAAGGATCTTCCGGGTTAAATTGCAACAATGCTTCGCTAACGCGCAGCGCCAGCTCCATTTGCCGTTCCTCCATCAGCGAGGATTTCAGCGTATCCAGTAGCTTACGAATCACTTCGGCGTTATCCGCCTCGTCCAAATCTTCGTTAAACAACTCGGCGACCGGACTAATATTGCCTTTTAACCAGACTTCCAGAGTATGTTCATCAAGCGTTTCACCGTTGAACGGGTTAATCAGCCACATTTCCCCTTCCAGCGATTCAATACGCAAAATCAACTGCGTTGGGAAGATAACGGGCACCAACGGCAAATCAAGACGGTTTGCTATCCATAATAAAATAGCGCCCAACGATACCGCGCTCCCCTGGCGTTTTTTCAGGACTTTATCGAGCCATAAAGCATCAGAAAGACGGTAGACGCCGCGGGAGTCCGTGAACCCCCACTCGCCGTAAAAAAGTGCCAGCAATTTTTCCAGTTGCTCATCCTGAGACAGGAGCTGGCTAATTTCTTCCTGCGCCAGACTGACCAGACGTTCCAGTTCGTCGTAGACAAACTGCGTGGGAAAATCCAGGCGAATCATCTCTGATGCCAGGATCATGCCATCACACAGCGGCGCATTGTTAAATTCGAAATCAGCTAACGACCTCATGACTTACCCCAGTAACGGTATTTTTGTGGTGGCGAGTTTAATGATGATGTACAGCACCACCAGCGCCAGCGGGAAAGCGATAAAACGCGCCTGCTGGCTGCGCGCCTGACGATAATCAAGCGCAATAAAACCCAAAACGATGTAGATGATAACGCCAAACAGTTTTTCAGTCAGCCATGAGCCCGACTCCGTGAATGGCAGGATGTGCGTTTTAACGATTAACCCAATACCGCTAAGCAGTAACAGGGTATCTATGACGGGAGGCACGATTCGTGTCCAGCGCGCGGCGGCCAACGCATGGCCGCAATAGCGCCACCAGTAACGAGCGACAAACAAACTGACGGAGAGCGCAACACAGATAAGATGAAGCGTGAGCAGCATCGCAATTGTCATGGCGTAAAACGTCCGCAGGTCACACGTTCATTACCACCATAATCACGACACGTTTCTACATCCATGTAACCAGACCGCCTGAAAACCGCTCTTACCGCTTCGCCCTGCTGCCAACCGTGTTCCAGCAGCAGGAAGCCGCCGGGCGTTAACATCTGGCGGGCGTTATCGATAATATGCGTAAGATCCGCCATACCGTTTTCGTCCGCCACCAACGCCGAGCGCGGTTCAAAGCGTACATCGCCTTCGCTAAGGTGCGGGTCCTGCGCGTCAATGTAGGGCGGATTGCTGACAATCATGTCGAACTGCTGCCCCGATAGCGCGCTGAACCAACAACTTTGCAGTATACGCACATTCCGGATGGCCAAATGTTCCGCGTTGCGTATCGCCAGCGCAACCGCATCAGGCATACGATCGACCGCAGTCACCTCGCAATCCGGTCGCTCGCAGGCCAGCGCCAGCGCAATCGCGCCGGTTCCGGTGCCTAAATCCAGAATACGACAGGTTTTTACCGGCAATTGCGCCAACGCCTGTTCAACCAGACATTCGGTATCCGGGCGCGGGATTAGCGTGGCGGGAGAAACGAAGAGCGGCAGCGACCAAAATTCGCGTAAGCCCGTCAGGTACGCAATAGGTTCGCCCTGTTTACGCCGCTGCAGCAGATCCGCGAGCTGTTGTTGCTGGACGTCGGTAAGCGGCGTTTCGCCAAAGGCCATGATATACGTCCGCCCCTTGCCCGTAACATACTCTAGCAGGATCTCGGCGTCGCGCCGGGGGCTGTCGCTGTCCCGGAGCTGGTTTACCGCCTCATGCAGCCAGTGCTGAAAATCCATTATTCCTGCTCGGATAAGGCGGCCAGCAGGTCAGCCTGGTGTTCCTGAACAATCGGCTCAATCAGCATATCCAGCTTACCTTCCATCGTTTCATCAAGGCGATATAACGTCAGATTAATACGATGATCGGTCACGCGCCCCTGCGGGAAATTATAGGTCCGGTTACGATCGCTGCGATCGCCGCTGCCAAGCAGGTTGCGGCGCGTTGACGCCTCTGCCTGCTGGCGTTTTGCCGTTTCGGCGGCGTGAATACGCGCCCCGAGCACCGAGAGCGCTTTCGCTTTGTTTTTATGCTGCGAACGTTCGTCCTGGCATTCCACCACGATGCCGGTCGGCAAGTGGGTAATACGGATAGCGGAGTCGGTGGTGTTAACGTGCTGACCGCCCGCGCCGGAAGAACGAAACGTATCAATGCGCAGATCCGCCGGGTTAATATCCGGCAGCTCGGCTTCCGGCAGCTCCGGCATCACGGCGACGGTACAGGCGGAGGTATGGATACGCCCCTGCGACTCGGTCGCCGGAACACGCTGTACGCGGTGTCCGCCGGACTCAAATTTCAGTCGGCCATACACGCCGTCGCCGCTGATTTTGGCGATGATCTCTTTATAACCGCCATGCTCGCCTTCGCTCATGCTCATGATCTCCACGCGCCAGCGGCGCGCTTCGGCATAACGGCTGTACATGCGGAACAGATCGCCGGCAAACAGCGCGGCTTCGTCGCCGCCGGTACCGGCGCGAACTTCAAGGAACGCGTTTCGTTCATCGTCCGGATCTTTCGGCAGCAGCAGTACCTGTAACTGTTGCTCCAGTTGTTCGCTTTTTTCTTTCGCTTCGCGCAGTTCTTCCTGCGCCATTTCTCGCATTTCAGGATCGTCGAGCATCATCTGAGCCGTCTCGATATCGTCCTGAACCTGTTGCCAGTCCGTAAAACAGCGAGAAACATCGCTTAATTGCGCATATTCGCGCGACAATGCGCGAAAGCGGTCCTGGTCGGCGATAATTCCCGCATCGCCCAGCAACGCCTGAACTTCCTCATGGCGTTCGTGCAGGGCTTCCAGTTTGGCAACGATAGAAGGCTTCATAGGCGTAAATTCACCCTGTAAAAAAGTGTGGTGTGTGCTGCTACTCCAGCCCGAGGCTGTCGCGCAGAATATTCAGGCGTTCGTCATCCCCGTCACGGGCAGCCTGTTGAAGTGATTTCGTTGGCGCATGAATCAGGCGGTTGGTCAGTTTCCATGCCAGATCCTGCAAGATGGCTTGCGCATCACCGCCCTGTTGAAGGGCCGACAGCGCTTTGGTAGTCAGTTCGTCACGAATCTGCTCCGACTGACTACGGTATTCCCGAATGGTCTCGCTAGCCCCCTGGGCGCGTAGCCAGGCCATAAACTCGCTGGCTTCCTGCTCAACAATCGTTTCCGCTTCTACCGCCGCAGCCTGACGCTGCGCCAGATTATGCGAAATGATGCTCTGTAAATCATCGACGCTATAAAGATAAGCGTTCGCCAGTTTGCCGACTTCCGGCTCAACGTCGCGCGGTACGGCGATATCCACCAGCAGCATCGGCTGGTTGCGACGGCTTTTTAATGCGCGCTCCACCATGCCTTTACCGATAATCGGCAGCGGGCTGGCGGTCGAACTGATGATAATATCGGCATCCTGCAAACGGGCGTCGATATCGCTGAGCGAGATAACCTCAGCGCCAACCTCATCCGCCAGGGCTTGCGCGCGCTCGCGGGTTCGGTTGGCGATAATCATCTTTTGTACTTTATGCTCGCGCAGGTGACGCGCCACCAGTTCAATGGTTTCGCCCGCGCCAACTAACAGTACAGTGACCGTCGAGAGCGATTCAAAGATTTGGCGGGCGAGCGTACAGGCGGCAAACGCGACGGAGACGGCGCTGGCGCCGATATCGGTTTCAGTCCGCACTCGCTTGGCGACGGAAAAAGACTTCTGAAACATTCGCTCCAGCGCGCTGGCGTTAAGGTGACCTTTTTGCGAATCCGCAAATGCTTTTTTCACCTGACCGAGGATTTGCGGTTCGCCCAGCACCAGTGAATCCAGACCGCTGGCGACGCGCATCAGGTGGCTGACGGCGTCATTGTCCTGATGCCAGTACAGACTGTTGCGCAGATCGTCCTCGTTCAGGTTATGGTAATCGCATAACCAGCGGATCAGCGCTTCTTGCAGGTTATCCTGCTCTTCCACGCTCAGATACAGCTCTGTACGGTTACAGGTTGACAGCACGACCCCGCCCTGCACCATTGGCTGCGCAAGCAGGCTGTCCAGCGCCTGATCAAGCGTGTCCGGCGAAAACGTTACGCGTTCTCGCAGCGATACAGGTGCCGTTTTATGGTTAATACCGAGCGCTAAAAGGGTCATGTCTGCGGGAGTAGTACCAGCGTTGATATGGTTAGTCTGCTTGCATCATACAGGATGCGCGTGGTCAATAAAAGAGAGAGCCCCCTTTTGGAGTAATTGGCAGCGCTCGCTAATTTGATGATTTAAGACAACTTGAAAGTAGACGATGTCACCAGGCGGCGCTAGCATTAAAGGCTATAACTGTAACCGATAGCAAAAATTTGCCGAATCGCGGCGCGAACGTTTTTACAGCCTGCAGGTTCAGTTTTCAGGCCTGATAAGCGTAACGCCATCAGGCAATTATTGCACCGTATCACAAGGATTCGTCATCACTATGACCCTGCCCGATTTTCGCCTGATTCGTCTACTGCCGTTAGCAAGCCTGGTTCTCACCGCCTGTACGCTTCCTGGGCATAAAGGCCCGGGCAAGAGCCCGGATTCCCCTCAGTGGCGCCAGCATCAGCAAGAGGTGCGTCATCTGAATCAATACCAGACGCGCGGCGCCTTTGCTTACATCTCAGATGATCAGAAAGTCTATGCGCGCTTCTTCTGGCAACAGACCGGACAGGATCGCTATCGCCTGCTGCTCACCAATCCGCTGGGCAGCACCGAGCTGGAGCTTAACGCCCAGCCAGGCAATGTCCAGTTGGTGGATAACAAAGGCCAGCGTTATACCGCCGATGACGCCGAAGAGATGATCGGCAAACTCACCGGGATGCCGATTCCGTTAAACAGCCTGCGGCAGTGGATCCTCGGTCTGCCTGGCGATGCCACCGACTACAAACTGGACGACCAGTACCGCCTGAGCGAAGTGAACTACCGCCAGGATGGTAAAAACTGGAAAGTGGTTTACGGTGGCTATGACAGCAAAACGCAGCCTGCCATGCCTGCCAATATGGAGCTTTCAGACGGCAGTCAGCGCATTAAGCTGAAAATGGATAACTGGATTGTGAAATGATGACCCATTGGCCTTCTCCGGCAAAATTAAACCTGTTTTTATATATCACCGGACAGCGTGCAGACGGCTACCACACGCTGCAGACGCTGTTTCAGTTTCTGGATTATGGCGACACACTCCACATCGAACCGCGTCGCGATGGCGAAATCCATTTATTAACGCCGGTTAACGGCGTTGAAAATGAAGACAACCTGATCGTCCGCGCCGCGCGGCTGTTGATGAAAGCCGCCTCGGAGAGTGGACGCCTGCCCGCCGGAAGCGGCGCGGATATCAGCATTGAGAAGCGCCTTCCCATGGGCGGCGGTCTGGGCGGCGGCTCATCTAACGCCGCGACCGTTCTGGTGGCGCTCAATCATCTTTGGCAATGCGGGCTTTCCATTGATGAACTGGCGACGCTCGGCCTGACGCTCGGCGCCGACGTCCCGGTCTTTGTTCGTGGCCACGCCGCGTTTGCCGAAGGCGTAGGCGAAATATTAACGCCGGTGAATCCGCCGGAAAAATGGTATCTGGTCGCGCACCCTGGCGTAAGCATTCCCACACCGGTTATCTTTAAAGATCCTCAATTGCCGCGTAATACGCCAAAAAGGTCAATAGATACGTTACTAAAATGTGAATTCAGCAATGATTGCGAGGTTATCGCAAGAAAACGTTTTCGCGAGGTTGATGCGGCGCTTTCCTGGCTGTTAGAATACGCGCCGTCGCGCCTGACTGGGACAGGGGCCTGTGTCTTTGCTGAATTCGATACAGAGTCTTGTGCTCGCCAGGTGCTTGAGCAAGCCCCGGAATGGCTCAATGCTTTTGTGGCGAAGGGTGTCAACCTCTCCCCATTGCATCGAGAGTTACTCTAACGCATTCGGGTTTCAGGAAGATGGCGAAATGACGAATCGCCGGTCATATATGCCGTATTTGACCGGTGTGAGGCATCGATACCAGCGCACATGAAACGTGAATGAAGACGAGTAAGCCGGGCAAGCTGAGCTTCGGTGACAACGTCACCTTGTTCCAGACGTTGCATCGCGCTCTTTAATACACCGCCTGGATAGGATTTTGCCTGGCCCGCACAGTTTTCGGCAGATTCTTTCCACCAATGGACGCATGCCTGAGGTTCTTCTCGTGCCTGATATGAAGCTTTTTGCTGGTAACGCCACCCCGGAACTAGCACAACGTATTGCCAACCGCCTGTACACTTCTCTCGGCGACGCCGCCGTAGGTCGCTTTAGCGACGGCGAAGTCAGCGTACAAATCAACGAAAATGTACGCGGTGGTGATATTTTCATCATCCAGTCCACTTGTGCCCCAACCAACGACAACCTGATGGAATTGGTCGTTATGGTTGATGCCCTGCGTCGTGCTTCCGCAGGTCGTATCACCGCCGTTATCCCCTACTTTGGCTATGCACGTCAGGACCGTCGCGTACGTTCCGCCCGTGTGCCGATTACCGCAAAAGTTGTCGCTGACTTCCTGTCCAGCGTCGGCGTTGACCGCGTTCTCACCGTAGATCTGCATGCTGAACAGATCCAGGGCTTCTTTGACGTTCCGGTTGATAACGTGTTCGGTAGCCCAATCCTGCTCGAAGATATGCTGCAACTGAATCTGGATAACCCGATCGTGGTTTCCCCGGATATTGGCGGCGTGGTTCGTGCCCGCGCTATCGCTAAGCTGCTGAACGATACCGATATGGCTATCATTGATAAACGTCGTCCGCGCGCGAACGTTTCTCAGGTGATGCACATCATCGGCGACGTCGCTGGCCGTGACTGCGTGCTGGTTGATGATATGATCGATACCGGCGGTACTCTGTGCAAAGCAGCAGAAGCATTGAAAGAACGTGGCGCTAAACGCGTGTTTGCCTACGCGACGCACCCGATCTTCTCAGGCAATGCGGCAAACAACCTGCGCAACTCCGTCATTGATGAAGTCGTTGTCTGCGACACCATTCCGCTGACCGACGAAATCAAAGCGCTGCCGAACGTGCGTACTTTGACCCTGTCAGGTATGCTGGCCGAAGCGATTCGCCGTATCAGCAACGAAGAATCGATTTCCGCCATGTTCGAGCATTGATCGAACCCGGATCTGAAACCCGCTGCGGCGGGTTTTTTTGTCTGTAACACCCTTTTGTATGACTTATGCCTCCTTCACCTGCCATTTAGTTGACAGATGATGCGCTCATGGATGAAACATTATTGTGAACAAATTATTTTCCTCACATGTGATGCCTTTCCGCGCTCTCATCGATGCTTGCTGGAAAGAAAAATATACCGCCTCCCGGTTCACCCGTGATGTGATAGCCGGGATCACCGTCGGGATTATTGCTATCCCGCTGGCGATGGCGCTGGCAATTGGCAGTGGCGTTGCGCCGCAGTATGGCCTCTATACCTCCGCTGTCGCCGGGATCGTGATCGCGCTAACCGGCGGCTCGCGCTTTAGCGTTTCCGGCCCTACCGCCGCGTTTGTGGTGATTTTGTATCCGGTATCGCAACAGTTTGGTCTGGCGGGCCTACTGGTCGCCACGCTGATGTCGGGCTTCTTCCTGATCCTTTTCGGCCTGGCGAGACTGGGGCGATTGATTGAATATATCCCGGTGTCGGTCACGTTGGGTTTTACCTCAGGGATTGGTATTACCATCGGTACCATGCAGATTAAAGATTTTCTTGGTCTGCAGATGGCCCATGTGCCAGAGCACTATTTGCAGAAAGTCGGCGCGCTGTTTATGGCGTTGCCCACCGTCAATATTGGCGATGCCGCCATTGGCGTGGTAACGCTGGGAACGTTGATTTTCTGGCCGCGTCTCGGTATTCGTCTGCCAGGACATCTTCCCGCGCTGCTGGCTGGTTGCGCCGTGATGGGGATCGTTAATCTGCTGGGCGGCAATGTGGCGACTATCGGCTCACAGTTCCATTATGTTCTGGCTGACGGCACTCAGGGCAACGGCATCCCGCAGCTCCTGCCGCAACTGATGCTGCCGTGGAGTCTTCCTGGCTCCGATTTCACGCTAAGCTGGGATTCACTGCGCGCGCTGCTGCCAGCGGCCTTCTCGATGGCAATGCTGGGGGCAATCGAATCATTGCTCTGCGCCGTCGTGCTGGACGGCATGACCGGCACCAAACATAAAGCTAACAGCGAACTTATCGGCCAGGGACTGGGGAATATGGTCGCGCCGTTCTTTGGCGGCATCACCGCCACCGCCGCGATTGCCCGCTCTGCCGCCAACGTCCGCGCTGGCGCGACCTCTCCCATCTCGGCGGTAATTCACGCTATCCTGGTCATTCTGGCGCTACTGGTCCTGGCCCCGCTACTCTCCTGGCTGCCGCTTTCCGCGATGGCGGCGCTACTGCTGATGGTGGCATGGAATATGAGTGAAGCCCATAAAGTGGTAGATCTGTTACGCCATGCGCCGAAAGACGACATCATCGTTATGCTGCTGTGCATGTCATTAACGGTTCTGTTTGATATGGTCATCGCCATCAGCGTGGGGATTGTCCTTGCTTCCCTGCTGTTTATGCGCCGTATTGCGCGAATGACTCGACTTGCGCCGGTCAATGTCGATGTGCCTGATGATGTGCTGGTGCTGCGTGTTATCGGTCCGCTCTTTTTCGCCGCGGCGGAAGGGCTGTTTACTGACCTTGAGTCACGTATTAAGGGCAAACGTATCGTCGTTCTGAAATGGGACGCAGTACCAGTGCTGGATGCAGGCGGGCTTGATGCTTTTCAGCGTTTTGTGAAGCGTCTGCCGGAGGGTTGCGAATTGCGTATCAGTAATCTGGAGTTCCAACCGCTGCGCACAATGGCGCGTGCCGGTATCAAACCTATTCCTGGGCGTCTGACCTTCTTCCCGAACAGGACGGAGGCGTTAGCGGATTTACTCAGTTAATGGACAATGCCCGGTGGCGATAACGCTTACCGGGCCTGAACCGGTTAGCTATGACGACGATTGTCGTTACGGCGGCAACGTTTGTCATAGTGACGTACCCACCAATATTTGTCGCTCACCTGCTCATGCCCCCCTACACGAGCCCCCGCCAGCCAAAGAACTGCCCCGACAAAAATGCTCAGTATTGCGCCATGCGCAAAAAATTGCGGCAAATTAAACTGCGGCAGTTGGTTTAAAATAGAGTAACCCACGCCGACAACCATCACGACCAGCCCCAACCCCATCAGCACGTTACCGAATAACGAAGCGTTTTTGCGTTTCATATGTCACCTCCGGAACTTTTGGGTTGTTTTTAGGAAATCCCCCTAAACTTTATGTGTAAAGTATAGACAACACTTCCATTTGTAAGTGCGGGTGCGATCACAAATGTAAAGTTTCATTTAACAAAACTTTACAAATAACACTCTGAACAGTTTACATTTTTAATAATCAATGCTGGCAATTATTTAATTTACTTCAGAGTGCCGCTGTGTTTTGTCAAGCGGGCAGACAGACAGTAAACTACGCGCCAGTTATGGATCTACTCAGGACAAAAAACGTGGCAATTAAATTGATTGTTGGTCTGGCGAATCCCGGTGCGGAATATGCCGCGACGCGACACAATGCAGGCGCATGGTACGTCGATTTACTGGCGGAGCGCCTGCGCGCGCCGTTGCGTGAAGAGCCTAAATTCTTTGGCTATACCTCACGCATCACGCTGGAAGGGGAAGATGTTCGCCTGCTGGTACCCACCACGTTCATGAACCTCAGTGGTAAAGCAGTTGGTGCAATGGCCAGTTTTTACCGTATTCAGCCGGACGAAATTTTGGTCGCTCACGACGAGCTGGATCTCCCTCCGGGCGTGGCGAAATTTAAACTTGGCGGCGGCCACGGCGGCCACAATGGTCTGAAAGACATCATCAGCAAGCTGGGCAATAATCCCAACTTTCACCGCTTACGCGTTGGAATTGGTCATCCAGGCGATAAAAATAAAGTTGTTGGTTTCGTGCTGGGTAAACCCCCTGTTTCTGAACAAAAATTAATTGATGAGGCCATTGACGAAGCGGCACGATGTACGGAATTGTGGTTCAAAGAGGGTCTGGCCAAAGCAACAAGCCGTTTGCATACCTTTAAGGCGCAATAACCAGTGATGTGCGGCATTTTTGCCGCACGCCGTGTATAATAGGCGAAGTTATTTCCATTTCTGCAATCTGTTTTCTATAATAGGTTGATTATTAAGATATTAAGGTGAGTTAAATCATGGGATTCAAATGCGGTATCGTCGGTCTGCCCAACGTCGGGAAATCCACCCTGTTCAACGCGCTGACAAAAGCCGGTATTGAAGCGGCAAACTTTCCGTTCTGCACTATCGAACCGAATACCGGTGTCGTGCCGATGCCCGATCCGCGTCTGGACCAGTTGGCTGAGATTGTTAAACCGCAACGCATTCTACCAACCACGATGGAGTTCGTGGATATCGCCGGTCTGGTAAAAGGCGCGTCCAAAGGCGAAGGGTTGGGTAACCAGTTCCTGACCAATATCCGTGAAACTGAAGCTATCGGTCACGTGGTTCGCTGCTTTGAGAACGACAATATCATCCATGTGGCGGGTAAAGTAAACCCGGCAGAAGATATTGATGTTATCAATACCGAACTGGCGCTGGCTGACCTCGATACCTGCGAGCGCGCTATCCATCGCGTACAGAAGAAAGCCAAAGGCGGCGATAAAGACGCCAAAGCGGAACTGGCCGCGCTGGAAAAATGCCTGCCGCACCTGGCCGAAGCGGGGATGCTGCGTTCGCTGGACCTGACGGACGAAGATAAAGCGGCTATCCGTTATTTAAGCTTCCTGACGCTGAAGCCGACAATGTATATCGCTAACGTCAATGAAGACGGTTTTGAAAATAACCCGTATCTGGACCAGGTTCGCGAAATCGCCGCCAAAGAAGGTTCGGTCGTGGTTCCGGTGTGTGCCGCCGTCGAAGCTGATATTGCTGAGCTGGATGATGACGAGCGCGACGAATTTATGGCTGAACTGGGTCTGGAAGAGCCGGGGCTGAACCGCGTTATTCGCGCGGGTTATCGCCTGCTGAACCTCCAGACCTACTTTACCGCCGGGGTGAAAGAAGTTCGCGCATGGACCATTCCGGTTGGCGCAACCGCGCCGCAGGCAGCAGGTAAAATCCATACCGACTTCGAAAAAGGCTTTATCCGCGCCCAAACTATCGCCTTTGACGACTTTATTACCTATAAAGGTGAACAAGGCGCGAAAGAAGCCGGTAAGATGCGAGCGGAAGGCAAAGATTACATCGTTAAAGATGGCGATATAATGAACTTCCTGTTCAACGTCTAATTAGTTTCTGTTGTCTCATGCGATCTCAGCGAATCGCATGAAGACTGGAAAACCCCATAAAATCCACGCACTTGCGTGGATTTTTCTTTTCACAATGTCTCAACTCATCTCGTAACAACGCTGTCAAAAATGAGTACAACATTCTTCCATCTTCATTTTAAGTAAGTACAAGAACGGTATAATAAATAAACAAGGCCCCATTATGCTCACCGATACGCACTGCCAGGGCCATAGTGTGAATGTTGTTTCGTCTAAGGTTTTGACTCTATACCAACTAAAAGCTTTTTAGAAAGGTATAGATACCGTATGGCCTGTTTGGGTTAACTCATATCACAGTATCGTACATAGCCTCAGATCTTGTTCAGGCGCTCCCCTACACTCACCACCGGGGATCTTAGGCCAACTGCATGAACTACAAAATTATAATCATTTTGCAATTCTGAAACTAATTATAATTTGCGATTGCACTGCCATTAATTTAATACGCATAATGAATGAATAAAAAATCATTAAAATCGTAGACTGTAATACTCTAAGAATCGCGTGAAGGAATTCATATTAAAATATTGAGATGATTTTTTAACAAAGAATCAACTCTGTTTGCTCTGTGACTATAGAGAAATACCGAAAGTTTTATTTTTGATCAAATCCAAACGGCTGGACGCACCATCATCAATTTTAGATTGACATTCATTAATAATAGTAGAATAGTGACCATAGAAATTTCGGTAGATATACAGGATGATGCCGTGGATAGTTTTATTTATAATTTAATCATTTTCTTATTTATTGTCTTTTTGATAGCATTTTTTATATTCACACAAAGAATAAAAGCTAAAGCAATAAATAAAATTGACAATAGTTTGACGCTTTACAGCATTATCTTTAACAAGGGCGTTCAGGACCATGTCACATCTCCTCAGAATATCATATCACATTTAAAAATCGATCGTTTTTACCCGTTGATCACTTACCTCCCTGCAATCCCACTCTTTTGTCTTGTTTTATATTGCCTGGAAGGCTTGTCATTAGCAATATTAACAATTTCCATCATTGCATTACTTTCATTTGCTGCATTGAGTCTTACAATCTCACTTGATATATATGAAAATGCTATTGTTCATAATACTTTGCTAAGGAAAAGAGTCTTTTTATTTAGCCAACTTGACTCTATTGATGAAAAAATAGACTATGACGGTGTTCCAAACACAAAAGAAGAAGCGCTAATGTATCCAAGATATTATGCCATAGTAAAAAATGGGCGAGTCATCTTTTGCATACCGAAAACACTTAGCAATTACTCCAGTTTCAAAAAAAATTTCAAAGAATCGTCTATGTTTATAAAAGAAATAATAGGCAACGAATATTAACCAGATAATTAACCCATTATTTATCAGGAAGGTATAAAATGTTTCAGAATTCAGGCGAAGTGATTATGTACTTCGGTTGTTTTTTATTTTCCTTACCATTTATTCTTGTTTTAATTAGAAAAGTGCTTTTTTTTGTTGGGCTACAATATAATTTTCTTCATAGCCACAAAGCTGGTGTCGCTTTTGGATTGCTACTTATATATGGACTTATCATCGCATACATAGGGCAGTCGTATAAAGACAGGATCTGCAATGATGTGATGCTTTCTTATTATGAACAAGGTATAAATTATTCTGAGCTAACGCCATCGCAGAGAATAAATATATTATATGCGAGTATTCATATGCCTATAGATTTCAAAAAAGGTAACGACGTCTCTAAGTACTTACCTGCGTTAGAAAAATACACATACCAATCAAAAATATATAAACATAAATCAATAGAAGAGGCCAAAGAAGAGACAAATCAATTTATGAAAACATTCACACAATAATTATACACACTGCATACCAAGCCACAAGTGCGGTAAACACATCGACCTTTGGTGTATTGGTGTACATTAACACTAAGAGCCTATCCCACCAGGCGTTATTGGCGCAGCCAGTTTGGACACGGACAGCGCGCAAAAACCGGAGCGTACACGTAGTACGTGAGGTTTGACTCGCTACGCTCGCCCTTCGGGCCGCCGCAAGCGGCGTTCAAAACGCTAACGCGTTTTGGCGAGCACTGCCCAGGTCCAAAATGGCAAGTAAAATAGCCCTAATGGGATAGGCTCTAAGCGTCAATCCCTCTTACACAGTTATAGCAGCGCACCAGGTACAATGCATTGATACTAAAAGACTGGTGTAGAAATTCATAATTGGAAACATCGAAGATTCAGAGTTTTCGTCAGAGATCGGGCCAGGATCAATCTGGCCGGGATCTCAAAAATGCATGGAACTAAAACGAGTCTATTTACAGTAAGTTCTTTTCTTAATTACCAGTCGACATTCACTGTATGATTATAAAAAGGATGCTGATCCTTTAGCGGCGTCTCATAACCTGGGATGGCATCATAATCATCTTTTCCCTGAACGGAATACCCTCCCGCTTCGATATTAAAACGATGTTTGAGCCATCCCGCAACATGACTTGCGAAAGCTTGTTTCCTTCTTAATGGCCAATCAACAGAAGCCAAATTAACATCTAATAAGTACCGCCCTTCTTTATTAACCTCGATCATTCCAGCCTGCAGTAACGCCCGTACCACCTGGGATTGGTTATCATGAATCCAGACCCAGGCATTTCCAAATTCCATTGCATAGCTATCATTTAGAAAATCTTTTTTTGAGTATAATTCATTTACATAATCATTGATAGAATCAGCATAATTTTTTACTTTAGATGCAGATAAATCAAAAAAAGATTCAAATCCGAAAGTATTATCATTAATACAAGTCAGTAACGCGCCCGGTTCCGAGAGCTGGGTCCATGATTGTAAACTCTCTACAGCTATAATGAATTTGAAAGTATTTCTTCCAATGATACCCCGGTCAATTAAAGTTAAAATATCGTGAGCTACGGTAGGAATATCTTCTACAAATGGGACAATTATTCCCGCACCACTTATTTCGCTTGATTTAAAATCAAACCCTGGGGTGCTTTCAATGTTTTCCGGAATACCATACTCTTTAATATGATTAAGGAAATTTTTAATATCGCCACGATATGGCCATCGCCATTCGCGTTCATGTGTCCAGTCAATCTTACCTGGAACATAAGTAACATATCTATATTGTTCAATCAAAGGAAGAGCCATTTCATCAAGAATACGTTCCCCGTTTCTGCCTTGCGAGCATCGAGCATTGTTATGCTCATCCAACCCATATATGACTGGCCTTGCCCCATAATTAAACATTTGCTCTTTAGGTAAAACGATTGCATATAAACCGATTTTTTCATTTCGTTCTAATCGGCGAACACCAGTTTCTAAATAAGCTGCAATCGGCATATCTGTAAAGCATACCACCGGGGAGTCACCATATACGGTTCGTTGCCCATTTCGGTATGACCAGGACGAGAAAATTTTATGACTGCGTAAAGATAATCGAAGTAAATATTTAGCATCAATGAAACAGGCGTGGTGCTGATTATTAAAACCACAGTGTTCAGGCAAATAAATATGGCTACCGGTCTCTAAATTAACGTCCCGAAAAAAATGAATCAAATAATCGGATAAGTCAAATCTGATGTTATTTTTCATGGGGCGCCCTCTTTCAAATGGTCTCTTTTTTGCATTCCTTTAAAACCAGCACCATCATTTTATATAAAAATCATCACGAAGTATGCTTCTTTTAACGATGACATCAAACCCTCCCTCCTTTTGCGTCAACTTACGTATCCCTGAAATGGCGAGACCAGGCTAAATCTACCCGAGGTTGCTCACTGAAAACCTCATCCTGGAACAAGCTCAGCCGTCCTTCCCCGCCACGGCCCTTTCGCCGAAAAACCGATAATGGGTATAAATATACCGCTATAAGCTATACCCACACACTTCACATTGTTTCTTATCGTTAATCCGATACGCTTTTTTTACATTATTTCTGGCGATATACGCCGGTGCAAAGTGAATCGGGCTCGTTTCCGCGCTCGCGCGTAACCCAATGATTTGCCTTGCTGGCGGAACGTCAACGGACCCGCAAAAGCGCCTTATGCCCCTGGCGGAGCGTGGTGCAAAAAGGAGAAAAAATACGCGTTATGAATAACGAGGAGACCTTTTATCAAGCCATGCGTCGTAAGGGAGTGACCCGACGCAGCTTTCTCAAATTCTGTAGCCTTGCCGCCACATCGCTGGGACTGAGCGCCGGAATGACGCCAAAGATCGCCTGGGCGCTGGAGAATAAACCGCGGATTCCGGTGGTCTGGATTCATGGACTGGAATGCACCTGCTGTACCGAATCCTTTATCCGTTCCTCGCACCCGCTAGCCAAAGATGTGATCCTCTCGCTGATTTCCCTCGATTATGACGACACCCTGATGGCCGCCGCCGGCGCACAGGCCGAAGAAGTCTTTGACGATATTACCACTCGCTACGCCGGGAAATACATTCTGGCGGTGGAAGGCAATCCGCCGTTAGGAGAACAAGGGATGTTCTGTATCAGCGGCGGCCGCCCGTTTATTGAAAAACTGAAGAAAGCCGCCGCGGGCGCCAGCGCTATTATCGCCTGGGGAAACTGCGCCTCCTGGGGTTGCGTCCAGGCCGCCCGCCCCAATCCAACCCAGGCAACGCCTATCGATAAAGTGATCACCGACAAGCCGATCGTGAAAGTCCCTGGATGTCCGCCAATCCCGGATGTCATGAGCGCCATTATCACCTATATGGTGACGTTTGATCGTCTGCCGGAACTCGATCGCATGGGCCGTCCACTGATGTTCTACGGTCAGCGTATCCACGATAAATGCTACCGCCGCGCCCATTTTGACGCCGGTGAATTTGTCGAGAGCTGGGATGATGATGCCGCCCGCAAGGGATACTGTCTGTACAAGATGGGCTGTAAAGGGCCAACCACCTATAACGCCTGCTCCTCCACTCGCTGGAATGACGGCGTCTCCTTTCCTATCCAGTCCGGTCACGGATGTCTGGGATGTTCAGAAAATGGTTTCTGGGATCGCGGCTCGTTTTATAGCCGCGTGGTGGATATTCCCCAGATGGGTACCCATTCAACCGCCGATACGGTGGGGCTGACCGCGCTGGGCGTGGTCGCGGCGGGCGTTGGCGGTCACGCTGTCGCCAGCGCGCTCAACCAACGTAAACGCCACAAACAACAGTTAGCGCAAGCCGAACAACAGCCGGACAATGAGGATAAACAGGCATGAGTAACCAGTATCAAACCCAGGGTTATACCGTTAACGACGCCGGCCGTCGTCTGATCGTGGACCCGATTACCCGCATCGAAGGGCATATGCGCTGCGAAGTGAACATTGATGAGCAAAACGTCATTACCAATGCCGTTTCCTGCGGCACGATGTTCCGCGGGCTGGAGATCATTCTGCAAGGCCGTGACCCGCGTGACGCCTGGGCGTTTGTTGAACGTATTTGTGGTGTATGTACCGGGGTACATGCTCTGGCATCGGTGTACGCTATCGAAGATGCGATTGGTATCCAGGTGCCGGATAACGCCAATATTATACGTAACATCATGCTGGCTACGTTGTGGTGTCACGATCATCTGGTCCATTTTTATCAGTTAGCCGGTATGGACTGGATTGATGTTCTGAATGCGCTGAAAGCCGATCCGCGCGCCACCTCGCAGTTGGCGCAAAGCCTTTCCGCCTGGCCGATGTCATCGCCGGGCTACTTCTTTGACGTACAAAATCGATTGAAGAAATTTGTCGATGGCGGCCAGCTTGGGATATTCCGTAACGGCTATTGGGGACATCCACAGTACAAACTGTCGCCAGAGGCTAATCTGATGGGCTTTGCCCACTATCTTGAAGCCCTCGACTTCCAGCGCGAGATCGTCAAAATCCATACCATATTTGGCGGTAAGAACCCCCATCCTAACTGGATCGTTGGCGGGATGCCGTGCGCGATCAATCTCGATCAAAGCGGCGCGGTCGGGGCTATCAATATGGAGCGCCTCAACCTGGTGCAGTCGATCATCACCCGCACCGCCGACTTCATTAACAACGTGATGGTTCCGGACGCGCTGGCTATCGGCCAGTTCAATAAAGCATGGAGTCAAATTGGCACCGGTCTGTCGGATAAATGCGTGCTGAGTTACGGCGCATTTCCGGACATTGCCAACGACTTCAGCCAGCAAAGCCTGTTAATGCCGGGCGGCGCGGTGGTCAATGGCGATTTTAAAAATGTCATGCCGGTAGATTTGGCCGATCCGCAGCAGATACAGGAGTTTGTGGATCACGCCTGGTACCGCTATCCGGACGATCGGCAGGGGCGTCATCCTTTTGACGGCATTACCGATCCCTGGTACAACCCGGGTGATGTCAAAGGCAGCGATACGCATATCCAGCAGCTCAACGAGCAGGAACGTTACTCCTGGATTAAAGCGCCGCGCTGGCGGGGTCATGCCATGGAAGTCGGCCCGCTTGCCCGAACGCTTATCGCGTACCACAAAGGGGATGCCGCCACCATAGAGTCGGTAGATCGCATGATGTCCGCCCTTAAACTGCCGCTCTCCGGTATCCAGTCTACGCTTGGCCGTATTTTATGCCGCGCGCACGAAGCGCAATGGGCCGTCGGTAAGCTGCAGTATTTTTTCGACAGGCTTATGACCAACCTGAAAAACGGCGACCTGGCCACCGCCAATACCGAGAAATGGGAACCGGCCAGTTGGCCGCAGCACTGCCGGGGCATCGGTTTTACCGAAGCGCCTCGCGGAGCGTTGGGACACTGGGCGTCAATACGCGATCAGAAGATTGAACTCTATCAGTGCGTGGTCCCCACCACCTGGAACGCCAGCCCGCGCGATCCTAAAAAACAGATCGGCGCCTATGAAGCGGCATTGATGGGAACGCAAATGGCGATTCCCGACCAACCGTTAGAAATCCTGAGGACGCTGCACAGCTTCGACCCCTGCCTCGCCTGTTCAACCCACGTGCTCGGCGACGACGGCAGCGAACTGATTGCCGTCCAGGTACGCTAAGCGTTAAGGAAAAGAACGATGACTGGAAAGCTATCTCCACGCGTCGGGGAGGCGCGTGATACTGCCGTCAGCCACTATGTGTTTGAAGCGCCGGTACGCCTGTGGCACTGGCTAACGGTGGCCTGCATGTTGGTACTGATGGTAACAGGCTACTTCATTGGCCGACCGCTGCCGTCGGTGAGTGGCGAGGCGACCTATCTGTTTTATATGGGCTATATCCGGCTGATCCACTTTGCCGCCGCGATGATCTTTACCGTGTTACTGTTGGGGCGAATTTATTGGGCCTGTGTCGGCAACCGCTATTCACGAGAGCTGTTTATCGTCCCGGTCTGGCGTCGTAGTTGGTGGCAAGGCGCTTTCACCGTGGTCCGCTGGTATCTGTTTCTGGAGAAAAAACCGGGGAGCGACATCGGACATAACCCTGTCGCGCAGGCCGCGATGTTCGGCTATTTCCTGTTGTCGGTATTTATGATCCTCACCGGTTTCGCTCTGTTTGGCGAGCATAGCCAGTACGCCATCTTTGCGCCGTTCCGCTATGTGGTTGAATTTTTCTACTGGACCGGCGGCAACTCCATCGATATTCACAGTTGGCACCGACTGGGCATGTGGCTGATCGCCGCCTTCATCGTCGGGCACGTTTACCTCGCTATCCGGGAAGACATTATGTCCGACGATACGGTGATCTCCACCATGATCAATGGCTATCGCAGCCATAAATTCCCCAAACCGCACGACAAGGAGCCCTCATGAATGCGCAACGCGTAGTGGTGATGGGGTTAGGAAACCTGCTGTGGGCCGATGAAGGATTCGGTATCCGGGTCGCGGAGCGTTTGTATGCCCGATATCACTGGCCTGAAGAGGTGGAAATTGTGGACGGCGGTACGCAAGGGCTAAACCTGTTAGGTTATGTAGAGCAAGCCAGCCATCTCCTGCTCCTTGACGCGATCGATTACGGCCTGGCGCCGGGCAGCCTGCGAACCTATGCCGGCGAGAAAATCCCCGCGTATCTCAGCGCCAAAAAAATGAGTCTGCATCAAAACAGTTTTTCCGAAGTTCTGGCGCTGGCCGACATCCGCGGGCATCTGCCCTGTCACATAGCGCTGGTCGGTCTGCAACCGGCGCAACTGGACGACTATGGCGGTAGCCTGAGCGAAATAGCTCGCAGCCAGCTACCGGCGGCGGAACAGGCCGCCCTGGCGCAACTGGCCGCCTGGGGGATCGTACCGCAGGCAAACGAGGTCGCACGCTGCCTGAACTATAAATGCCTGTCGATGGAAAATTATGAGGGAGTGCGCATACGTCAGTATCAGACACGTCTGGAGGGCAAAAGAAGTGGCGAATGACACCCCCTTCTCTGCGCTATGGCAACGCCTGTTAACCCGTGGATGGCAACCGGTAGAGGCTTCCACGGTAGACGACTGGATCAAACGGGTTGGAGATGGCGTCATCCTGTTAAGTAGCGATCCGCGGCGTACGCCGGAAGTCAGCGATAACCCGGTGATGATTGCCGAACTCCTGCGTGAGTTCCCGCAGTTTGACTGGCAGGTGGCGGTGGCCGACCTTGAACAAAGCGAAGCTATCGGCGATCGCTTTAATGTTCGTCGGTTTCCGGCGACGTTAGTTTTTACAGACGGCGAGCTACGCGGCGCGCTCAGCGGCATTCATCCCTGGGCTGAACTGCTCACGCTGATGCGTTCGATGGTTGACACTCCCGCAGCGCAGGAGACAGTACAATGAGCAACGCCTTTTTTCATCTGCTGGGGCCAGGTACGCAGCCTGATGACGCCAGTTTCTCGATGAATCCCTTACCGCTCACCTGTCAGGTCAATGGCGACCCAAGTATGGCGGCGCTGGAGCGCTGCGCTCACAGCCCGGCGGTGATGGCATTGTTGACCGATCTGCGAGGTCAGCTTGCCCGGCGCATCCCGGAAGTCGGCGACGTGCTGGGATGGGAGTTATCTCCCCTGAATGCCGATGATCTCTCATTCCTCAATACGTTATTGGGCGAAGGCGAAGTCTCGGTACGCATTCAGCATCCGGACGGGAGTGAAAGCGAGATCCAGGAGACCATCTTCTGCGGCCTGTGGCGGGTACGCCATCTGCATAACCGACGTCTGCTGACGGATCGTCTGGAAGCGGGTAGCGCGCCCCTGACATTATGGCAAGCGGCGACTGCCGATACGCTGCCTGACGACTCTCTGCTGCCTCCGCCTGTCGCTGGCCTGATGAATGGACTGCCGCTGGCCCATGAGTTATTGGCGCACGTACGCGATCCGGCGTTGCAACCTCACAGCATCAATTTGACCCAACTGCCGCTCAGCGAGGCCGATCGTCTTTTTCTGGCGCGTTTATGCGGACACGGGAATATTCAGATTCGCATCTCCGGGTATGGCGAAAGCCAAATCAACGCCACAGCATTGCGCCATCTCTGGCATGTGCGCTGTCTGGACGCCCTTAAAGGGCCGTTGCTCGATAGCTATGAGATTTGTCCTTTGCCGGAGCTGGTACTGGCGGCCCCGGAAGATCTGGCCGATTCGCGCCAGCGCCTGGATGAAGTCTGCCGATGGCTGGAGACGCGCTAGCGCTCTCAACAGGAACGTAACCGGTGTCCGGTACTGATTAGCTTTTTACTCTCTTTCTGCCTACAGGAGTTAGCATGTGGGATGTCATTGACTTATCGCGCTGGCAGTTTGCGCTGACCGCGCTGTATCACTTTTTATTTGTTCCTCTTACGCTTGGGCTGATTTTTTTGCTGGCCGTCATGGAGACGATCTATGTAGTGACGGGGAAAACCGTCTACCGCGATATGACGCGTTTCTGGGGCAAGCTCTTCGGGATCAATTTTGCTCTCGGTGTGGCTACCGGCCTGACCATGGAGTTTCAGTTCGGGACTAACTGGTCGCTCTATTCCAACTATGTGGGCGATATTTTCGGCGCGCCGCTGGCGATGGAAGCGTTACTGGCCTTTTTTCTCGAATCCACTTTTGTCGGTCTGTTCTTTTTCGGCTGGCAGCGGCTGAATAAATACCAACACCTGCTGGTCACCTGGCTGGTGGCCTTCGGCTCCAATATTTCAGCATTATGGATTCTGAATGCCAATGGCTGGATGCAGTATCCTACCGGCGCTCATTTCAACATCGATACGTTACGGATGGAAATGAGCAGCTTCAGCGATCTGGTCTTTAACCCGGTGAGCCAGGTGAAATTCGTCCATACCGTCATGTCCGGTTATGTCACCGGCGCCATGTTTATTATGTCTATCAGCGCCTGGTATCTGCTACGTGGCCGCGAGCGTGAGGTGGCCTTGCGCTCGTTTGCTATCGGCTCAGTATTCGGCACCCTGGCCATTCTGGGAACCCTGCAACTGGGCGACAGTTCGGCCTACGAGGTCGCCCAAATTCAGCCGGTGAAACTGGCGGCGATGGAAGGCGAATGGCAAACCGAACCCGCGCCCGCGCCGTTTCATCTGATTGCCTGGCCGCAGCAGGAACAGGAGCGTAATGCATTTGCCGTGAAGATCCCTGCTCTGCTGGGTATTCTGGCCACCCATTCGCTGGATACGCCAGTTCCGGGGTTAAAAAACCTGATGGACGACGCTCTGCCGCGCCTGAAGCGTGGCCGGGAGGCCTGGCTGCTCATGCAGGAGATAGCGCAAGGCAATCGCTCGCCGCAGGTACTGAATGCGTTTCACGCCGTTGAGGGCGATCTGGGGTACGGCATTCTGCTGGCGAAATATGCCCCGGATATGAACCATGTGACGCCGGAGCAGTATCGTGCGGCCCAGCGTGGCGCTATTCCTCAGGTGGCGCCGGTGTTCTGGAGTTTCCGTATTATGGTCGGCTGCGGTTCGCTGCTGTTAGTGGTGATGTTGATTGCGTTGATACAGACGCTGCGAATGCATATCGACCAGCATCGCTGGGTATTGCGTATGACGCTGTGGAGCCTGCCGTTACCGTGGATTGCCATTGAAGCCGGTTGGTTTATGACGGAGTTTGGCCGTCAGCCCTGGGCGATTCAGGACATTCTGCCGACCTGGTACGCTCACTCCGCGCTGACGCCGGGCCAGCTGGCCTTCTCAATGGGACTTATCCTCGGACTTTACACCCTGTTTTTAATCGCGGAAGTCTATCTGATGCAGAAGTACGCGCGTCTTGGGCCGAGCGCCATGCAACATCAACAACAAGCGCAACAACAGGGATAAAGGAGACAATCATGTTGGATTATGAAACGTTGCGGTTCATTTGGTGGCTGCTGATCGGCGTCATCCTGGTGGCATTTATGGTAACTGACGGGTTTGATATGGGTGTCGGTTGCCTGCTCCCGCTGATAGCGCGCAACGATGACGAACGCCGGGTATTGATCAATAGCGTCGGCGCCCACTGGGAAGGAAACCAGGTATGGTTGATTCTCGCGGGCGGGGCATTATTCGCCGCCTGGCCACGGGTCTATGCCGCCGCGTTTTCCGGTTTTTATGTGGCGATGATCCTGGTGCTGTGTGCCCTCTTCTTTCGCCCGCTGGCCTTTGATTATCGGGGTAAAATCGCCAATGCCCGCTGGCGCGCGCTGTGGGATACCGGTCTGGTTATCGGCAGCCTGGTTCCCCCAGTCGTATTCGGCATCGCGTTCGGCAACCTGTTTTTAGGCGTGCCGTTTGCCTTCACGCCGCAGCTTCATGTTGACTATTTTGGCACCTTCTGGCAGTTACTCTCGCCCTTTGCCCTACTGTGTGGATTATTGAGCCTGTCGTTGGTGATTATGCAAGGAGGCGTCTGGTTACAGTTGAAAACGGAGGGCGTTATTCGTCAACGGGCTCTGTCGGCCACCCGCCACAGCGCGCTGCTGATCGTGATCTGCTTCCTGCTGGCCGGTTACTGGCTGTGGGCCGGCGTTGATGGCTTTGTCTTGCTCACGCAGGATGCCAACGGCCCTTCCAATCCGCTCTTAAAAGGCGTGGCGATACTCCCTGGCGCATGGATGAACCACTTTATACGCTCGCCGCTACTGCTCATCATCCCGTTGCTCGGTATGATCCTGCCGATTCTGGCTTTCTATGCCTGCCTTCGCGGTCAGACTATTCGTGGATTTCTGTTCGCTTCCCTGACCCAGGCCTGCGTCATCTTTACCGCCGGAATAACGCTATTTCCTTTTGTGATGCCGTCGAGTGTTAGTCCTCTCTCCAGCCTGACGGTGTGGGACAGCACCTCCAGCCAGATGACGCTCGAAATCATGCTGGTGATTGTGCTGATTTTTCTGCCGATCGTACTGCTCTATACGCTATGGAGCTATTACAAAATGTTGGGGCGTATCAACCTGGAGACCCTCCGCCGCAACGATCATGAACTTTATTAGGGAGCGGAAGCGATGTGGTATTTACTGTGGTTTGTCGGCATTCTGCTGATGTGCTCACTGTCGACACTGGCGCTGGTATGGCTTGAGTCGCGTCAACAATAAAGAGGTAAACCGGGGCCAGCGCCGTCTGACTCCGGTTATTTTTATCTTTTTACGCGCCTGGCGAAGACGTTTCCCCGCCGACAGGACGACATAACATTGATACATGTCGTTATCATAACGTTTACTTTTAGAGGTGCGTCATAATTATGACAAATAGCCGCCTTGCACATATTGCGCATATTTAAGCAAATAATTGCATAATTAGCGATATATCACCTCTTATAACGGATAGTTAACCACTTCTCATCCAAAAACATAACGAAAATCCAACTGCCTGCCATTTTTGATCTGAGTTAATTGTTTAAAAAAGTGTTAAATTTATCGCTACATGGTGTGATCTACTATGTATCACGGTCAATTAAAGAACATATTACTTTTATCACTAAGGTTTATCATGGATAAGTTATCTTACGCTTCAGATAGCAGCACATCTGCCTGGAATACCTACCTGCAACAAATCGAGCGTGTGGCCCCTTATCTGGGCGAGTTATCCCCCTGGGTGGATACTCTGCGCCACCCAAAACGCGCTCTGATCGTCGATATTCCGGTACAAATGGATGATGGCACTATTCGTCATTTCGAAGGATATCGCGTGCAGCACAACCTCTCCCGAGGTCCGGGTAAAGGCGGTGTTCGCTACCATCCTGACGTTGATCTCAATGAAGTGATGGCCCTGTCAGCATGGATGACCATCAAATGTGCCGCGCTGAACCTGCCGTACGGCGGCGCCAAAGGCGGCATCCGCGTCGATCCGTTCTCGCTGTCGGAAGGTGAACTGGAGCGTTTGACCCGCCGCTATACCAGCGAGATCGGCATTATCATCGGGCCGCAGAAAGATATTCCTGCGCCGGATGTCGGCACCAACGGTAAAGTGATGGCCTGGATGATGGATACGTATTCCATGAATCATGGCACGACGGTCACTGGCGTCGTCACCGGTAAGCCTATCCATCTTGGCGGTTCGCTGGGTCGTGAAAAAGCGACGGGGCGCGGCGTTTTCGTCAGCGGGCTGGAAGCCGCGCGTCGGGCGAATATCGCCGTTGAAGGCGCTCGCGTTGCGGTTCAGGGTTTTGGTAACGTCGGCAGCGAAGCCGCGCGTCTGTTTGCAGGCGCTGGCGCCCGTGTCGTGGCGATTCAGGATCATACCGCAACGCTGTTTAACGCCACCGGTATTGACATGAAAGCGCTCACAGCATGGCAGACAGAACACAAACAGATTGCCGGTTTCCCGGGCGCGGAAACTATCGCCAGCGATGCGTTCTGGCGTCTGGAGATGGATATTCTGATCCCGGCGGCGCTTGAAGGTCAGATAACTCGTCAGCGCGCGGAAGCCCTGACGTGTAAGCTGGTGCTGGAAGGGGCTAACGGCCCGACCTATCCGGATGCTGATGATGTTCTGGCCAGCCGTGGTATCCTTGTGGTGCCTGACGTGGTCTGTAACGCAGGCGGCGTAACCGTCAGCTACTTCGAATGGGTACAAGATATGGCCAGCTTCTTCTGGAGCGAAGAAGAGATCAACGCGCGCATGGACAAAATCATGACCGACGCGATCGTCCATGTCTGGGAGAAAGCGGCTGAGAAATCCTGTTCTCTGCGCACCGCAGCCTATATTGTCGCCTGTGAGCGCATTCTGTTGGCCCGTAAAGATCGCGGTATCTATCCGGGTTAAGGCTACAAGTTATTGCGCTAAAATCCACGTCCCGGCGTGGATTTTTTGTCTGTATCCCCCGTTTTCCACGCGCGCGCCGATAAACTCTGTCTGAATAAAATGTCTGTTTGTTCGCAAAATAGCGGTTCAATCACGCGTATCTGGTCATCGTAGACTAAGGTTTTGTCATGGTAAATGCCGTTGGCTTTGGCTCACCGCTAAGGAGATAACTTGATGATACCCCCAGAGATTCGCCGTTCTGTTCTACTGCAGAAAGCCATAAAACTGGCGCTGGCAGGGACGCTGCTGACGTTTGCATCGTTTTCGGCGACTGCCGCAGACCCGTCTTCCGACACTGAAACTCCGCAGCCGCCGGATATTTTGCTTGGCCCGCTCTTTAATGATGTCCAGAATGCAAAACTCTTCCCCGATCAGAAAACCTTTGCTGACGCCATACCTAATAGCGATCCGCTCATGATTCTTGCGGATTATCGTATGCAGCGGAACCAGTCCGGCTTCGATTTGCGTCATTTTGTTGATGTTAACTTCACCCTGCCGAAAGCGGGTGAAAAATATGTCCCGCCGGCCGGACAGTCATTGCGTGAACATATTGATGGCCTGTGGCCGGTGCTGACCCGTTCAACTAAAAACGTCGAAAAGTGGGACTCGCTCTTGCCGTTGCCTGAATCCTATGTCGTACCGGGTGGGCGATTCAGAGAGATTTACTACTGGGACAGCTACTTTACGATGCTGGGGCTGGCGGAAAGCGGGCACTGGGATAAGGTGGCGGATATGGTAGCGAACTTTGGTTACGAAATTGACGCCTGGGGGCATATTCCTAACGGCAACCGTACCTACTACCTGAGTCGTTCGCAGCCGCCTTTCTTTGCGTTTATGGTTGAGTTACTGGCGCAACATGAAGGTGACGATGCGCTGAAAGAATACCTGCCGCAACTGCAAAAAGAGTACGCCTACTGGATGGAGGGCGTTGAGACATTGCAGCCAGGGCAACAAAACCAACGCGTCGTCAAACTGGAAGACGGCAGCGTTCTCAACCGCTACTGGGATGATCGGGATACGCCCCGCCCTGAATCCTGGGTTGAAGATATCGCTACCGCCAAAAGCAACCCCAACCGCCCGGCAACGGAGATCTATCGGGACCTCCGATCTGCCGCCGCCTCCGGCTGGGATTTCAGCTCCCGCTGGATGGATAATCCGCAGCAGCTCAGTACCATCCGTACCACCACGATTGTCCCTGTCGATCTTAACGCTCTGCTGTATCAGCTGGAGAAAACCCTCGCCCGCGCCAGCGCTGCGGCGGGCGATCGGGCCAAAGCCTCGCAATATGACGCGCTGGCCAACGCGCGGCAAAAAGCCATTGAAATGCATCTGTGGAATAACAAAGAGGGTTGGTATGCCGACTACGATCTGCAGAACAATAAAATCCGTAACCAACTCACCGCTGCCGCGCTGTTCCCGCTATATGTAAACGCCGCCGCGAAAGATCGCGCCGCGAAAGTGGCGGCGGCGGCCCAGGCGCATCTGCTACAGCCTGGCGGGCTGGCTACCACCTCGGTTAAAAGCGGACAGCAGTGGGATGCGCCAAACGGCTGGGCGCCGTTACAATGGGTCGCTGCCGAAGGATTGCAAAATTATGGGCAGGATGACGTGGCAATGGAAGTCACCTGGCGCTTTTTAACCAATGTGCAGCACACCTACGATCGCGAGAAAAAACTGGTCGAAAAATATGACGTCAGCAGTACCGGAACCGGCGGTGGCGGCGGCGAATATCCCCTTCAGGACGGCTTTGGCTGGACCAACGGCGTGACGCTGAAAATGCTCGATCTGATTTGTCCGCAGGAAAAACCGTGCGATAGCGTACCGTCTACTCGTCCGGCATCGTTAAGCGCAACGCCGACAAAAACGCCGTCTGCAGCAACGCAGTAACGCGTGTTTATAGTAGGTTGACCCGGCGCTGACCGGGTCAACGCTTACACGTTTTGCAGCGGTTAGCCGCGTCGCAGAAGGCGGAAAATCACCAGCACCACGATCGCGCCCACCACGGCGACCAGGAAACTGTGCAGATTAAAGCCGCTGATACTGCCGCCAATACCAAACATCGTCGCCAGCCATCCGCCAACGACCGCCCCGACGATACCGAGAATACAGGTCAGGATAAATCCCCCGCCATCGCGCCCCGGCATAAGCAATTTGGCGATAACGCCGGCAATCAAACCAAAAACAATCCAGGCGATAATTCCCATTTGCGAACCCTCTTTCCAGTAAAAACGTTTTAAGTATAGGCAAAGTCGAGCGTCGCATTTCTGAACACTGATTTATCTCGCGGACATAAAAATTTATTTATCGCTATTAAGTTCTTTCTACCGATGCCGATAACCCAACGATAGTCTGCGTATCAGGGGTTATTTCGTGTGAGTGGTTACAATGAGCAGTTCCTGAAAAAAAATCCATTAGCGATATTAGGCGTGCTACGGGATTTAAATAAAAATCAGGTTCCACTGCGTATTTCATGGGCGCATGGTCAATTCATTAGTAAAATTTTGGCGGTAGACCCGGAAAAACTCATCGTGGATTACGGCAGCCAGGAATACGAAAATAGCGCCGTATTACGTGCCGGGCAGGTAGCCATTATCGCAGAAACGCAGGGCGCAAAAGTCGAGTTCACGTTGCCGCAACTCGTTACAGGCGAATATCAGCGGCTGCCGGCCTTTATCACGCCCCTGCCGTCGTCACTGTGGTTTGTCCAGCGCCGGGAGTATTTTCGCATTGGCGCGCCGCTGTATCCGCCTTATTACGGCGTCACCACGCTACCGGACACCCGTACGTTACGTTTTCGCCTGTTTGATCTTTCCCTGGGCGGCATGGGCGCGCTACTGGAATCCGCCATCCCCGACGGACTAATCGAAGGCGCGCGCTTTTCGCAGGTTGAACTGAACATGGGGCAATGGGGGATTTTTCACGTTGACGCCCAGCTTATCGCCATCAGCGAGCGTAAGGTGATTGATGGGAAAAATGAAACGATCACCACTCCCCGCCTGAGCTTTCGTTTCCTTAACGTTAGCCCGGCGGTGGAGCGGGAGTTGCAGCGGATTATTTTTTCGCTTGAGCGCGAGGCCCGAGAAAGAGCGAATAAAGTGCGAGAATAATCTTCACGCTAAACTACATGGCGTCCAGCGCCTGCTGAAGCTTCCAGATATAGCGCGGCGCCTGCGGCGCGGGATGATTATCAACAACATGTTCAAAAAACTCGTCAGCATCCAGATCGTTAATTTTTTCTATCGCCTTCTTCCTGTCGGATGAAAAAGTACGCAATAACGCGCCTGCGCCGTTAGCATAAGAGACGACCAGCGCATATTGCATCACCTGCGGATCTTTGATGCCGGCCAGCGGCCCATTTTCCAGAATGCTCAGATACGCCGCGCCCATTGAGATGTTACGCTCAGGGTTTTTCAGCTCGCTGGTGGTCGGTTCGCCACGCCAGCCCATACGACGGTAAACGTCGCGCCCGGAGGTCGACGCCTTTAACTGCATCAGGCCAATCGCATTGGATTTACTGACCGCGTTAGGGTTGCCGCCGGATTCAATGGCGATAATCGCGGTGATTAAATGCGGATCAACCCCCCATGCCGCCCCGGCTTTTTCACTGATGGGCATCCACTGCATCGCACGCTTTACAGGCACTTCGGCATTCCACGGCGGATTCCTGTAATCCTGTTTTGAGCTACAGCCAGCCAGTATTACTACCAAAAAAGCAAACCATCTTAATTTCACGTCATCTATCCTTATAGCCGTAACTTATCTGCCGAAGAGGTCATACCGCCCCGGCCAGGTACTTAGGTTGCCTCCCTGGTGCGCATCCAGAAACGTCGCACAACGAGGGACATCGCCTAATATATGCGGCATGATATACATTTGCATTCTATTGTCAGCAAGGAATTACCATGTCTCTGTTTCATTTAATCGCCCCCTCGGGCTACTGTATTAACCAACAGGCCGCGTTACGCGGCGTTCAGCGCCTGACTGACGCGGGTCATCAGGTGGAGAATGACGAGGTGATTCGTCGCCGCTATCAGCGTTTTGCCGGTACGGACGCGGAACGGCTGGCCGATGTTAATTCGCTGGCCTCGCTAACGTCGCCGGATACGATCGTCATGCCGGTTCGCGGCGGCTATGGCGCCAGCCGCTTGCTGGATCGTATCGACTGGCAGGCGCTCGCCTCCCGGCAACAGTGCGATCCCTTACTGATTTGCGGTCATAGCGATTTTACGGCGATTCAGGCTGGACTCCTGGCGCAGGCCAATGTCATCACCTTTAGCGGTCCTATGCTGGCGGCAAATTTTGGCGCCGAAACGCTGAATACGTTCACCGAGCAACATTTCTGGCTGGCGCTACGCAAGGCGCAATTTACCGTAGAGTGGCAAGGCGACGGCCCTCAGTGCGACGTACAGGGCACCTTATGGGGCGGAAATCTGGCGATGTTGATTTCCCTTATCGGTACGCCCTGGATGCCGACTATCGATAAAGGAATTTTAGTGCTGGAAGATGTCAATGAGCATCCTTTCCGGGTGGAGCGTATGCTTTTGCAACTGGAGTACGCCGGAATTTTAAACCGCCAGAGCGCCATCGTTCTCGGCAGCTTTAGCGGCGCGGCGCCCAACGAGTATGACGCCGGCTATTCTCTGGAGAGCGTCTACGCGTTTTTACGTTCCCGTCTGTCCGTTCCGCTGATTACCGGTCTCGACTTCGGGCATGAACAGCGTACGGTGACGCTCCCTATCGGGGCAAACGCAACGCTTAAAAATACGCGCCAGGGGACTCAACTCACTTTATCTGGTCATCCTACGCTGCAATTGTAAAAAAAGTCCCCGACAGGCTAAGTAAAACGCTGCCCTGGCCGTTATTATGTTAATGTTAAATAATACGAAGTCGTGTGAGTCAGGAGATATAAAACGTTGGATGCTGCAACAATTATTAGTCTATTTATTTTAGGTTCCATCCTTGTAACCAGCAGTATCCTGTTAAGTTCATTCTCATCGCGACTGGGTATCCCGATTCTGGTCATTTTCCTCGCCATTGGGATGTTAGCGGGTGTGGATGGCATTGGCGGTATTCCTTTCGATAATTATCCTTTCGCTTATATGGTCAGTAACCTGGCGCTGGCGATTATTTTACTCGATGGCGGCATGCGCACCCAGGCCAGCTCTTTCCGGGTAGCGCTGGGCCCCGCGCTGTCGCTGGCGACGCTCGGCGTGCTGATCACGTCGGGGTTAACAGGTATGATGGCCGCCTGGCTGTTTCATCTGGATCTTATCGAAGGTCTGCTTATCGGCGCGATAGTCGGTTCCACTGACGCCGCAGCGGTCTTTTCTCTGCTTGGCGGCAAAGGGCTAAACGAACGTGTAGGCTCCACGCTGGAGATCGAATCGGGAAGTAACGACCCGATGGCCGTTTTTCTGACCATTACATTAATTGAGATGATCCAGAAGCATGAAACCGGCCTGGACTGGATGTTTGCCGTCCATATTATCCAACAGTTCGGTCTCGGTATTGTTTTTGGTCTCGGCGGCGGTTACCTGC
Source organism: Salmonella sp. 2020_1395 (assembly GCF_043848115.1). Taxonomy (NCBI): domain Bacteria; kingdom Pseudomonadati; phylum Pseudomonadota; class Gammaproteobacteria; order Enterobacterales; family Enterobacteriaceae; genus Salmonella; species Salmonella sp. 2020_1395. Next base: position 187,209 of record NZ_JBCMFH010000004.1, read on the forward strand.
TACAGCAGATGATCAACCGTATTTCTCTGCCCAGCGGCCTGTATCCGATGTTGGCGCTCAGCGGCGGTATTCTGATTTTTGCTTTGACGACCGCGCTTGAAGGCAGCGGCATTCTCGCGGTCTATCTGTGCGGATTCCTGTTAGGAAACCGTCCGATTCGCAACCGTTACGGCATCCTGCAAAACTTTGACGGACTGGCCTGGCTGGCGCAGATCGCCATGTTCCTGGTTCTGGGGCTGCTGGTGACGCCTTCCGATCTGTGGCCGATTGCCGTCCCTGCGCTTATTCTCTCTATCTGGATGATTTTCTTCGCCCGCCCGCTGTCGGTGTTTACCGGCCTGCTGCCATTTCGCGGCTTCAATCTTCGGGAGCGCATTTTCATCAGTTGGGTCGGACTGCGCGGCGCGGTGCCGATTATTCTCGCCGTTTTCCCGATGATGGCCGGGCTTGAAAACGCTCGCCTGTTCTTTAATGTCGCTTTCTTTGTGGTACTGGTGTCACTGCTCCTGCAGGGAACATCGCTGTCATGGGCGGCGAAAAGAGCCAAAGTGGTCGTGCCTCCGGTTGGCTGGCCAGTATCGCGCGTGGGGCTTGACATCCATCCTGATAATCCGTGGGAGCAATTCATCTATCAGTTGAGCGCCGACAAATGGTGCGTCGGCGCGGCGTTGCGCGACCTGCATATGCCGAACGAAACCCGCATTGCCGCGCTATTTCGCAATAATGAACTGTTTCACCCCACGGGCAGTACTCGCCTGCAGGAAGGCGACGTACTCTGCGTGATTGGCCGGGAGCGCGATCTGCCAGCGCTGGGCAAATTGTTTAGCCAGTCGCCGCCGGTTTCGTTAGATCAGCGTTTCTTTGGCGATTTTATCCTCGAAGCGAATGCGAAATTCGCCGACGTGGCGCTTATCTACGGGCTGGAAGAAGGAACGGAATACCGGGATAAACAACAAACCCTCGGTGAAATCATACAGCAACTGCTGGGCGCTGCGCCGGTCGTCGGCGATCAGGTGGAGTTTGGCGGCATGATTTGGACGGTAGCTGAAAAAGAAGATAACGTGGTACGCAAGATTGGGGTACGCGTCGCCGAAGACGAAGCAGAATAAGGTCGCCTGGCAACGTCGACCCGCCCCCAAGTGGACCGGTCGACGCCTTAGCCTGAATTAGGTTACGTTGTCACAAACGGCACACGCGGCGCTACGGCGCACAGTAGCTCATAGCCCAGCGTGCCTGCCGCAGAGGCGACATCATCGACCTTAATTTCTTTGCCCCATAATTCAACCGGCGTGCCGATTCCCGCCTGCGGACACGGCGTCAAATCCACCGCCAGCATATCCATTGAAACGGTGCCTACTGTTCTGGTACGGATACCGTCCACCAGCACAGGCGTCCCGGTCGGCGCATGGCGTGGATAGCCATCGGCATAACCCGCCGCGACGATGCCAATGCGTTGTTCCTGAGTCACAGAATACCCTCCGCCATAGCCTACTCTTTCACCCGCGCTCAGCGTCTGCACGCCAATAATTTCGCTACTCAGCGTCATCACGGGTTTTAGTCCGGTATCGGCAATATCCCGCCACTGTCCTGACGGCGACGCGCCGTACAAAATAATGCCTGGCCTGACCCAGTCATAATGCGCCTGGGGATGCCACAGCGTCGCTGCCGAATTTGATAACGAGTATGAACATTGAAGGCCTTCCGTCGCCAGCGCAATTCGTCTCATCGCCTCCCCGATACCTTCTGGATGATCGGCCTGAGCAAAATGTGACATCAGGGTCATTTCACCGACATTGCGCATTGCCCGCAATTGCTGCCAGACGGTCTGCGCCCGCTCAGGCTGAAAACCGAGTCGGTTCATGCCGCTGTTGACTTTGACATAGATATCCAGCGGCGCGTTAAGCCGCGCATTTTGCAGCGCTTTCAACTGCCAGTTACTGTGGATGCAGGTGGTCAGCCGATAAGTGTCATACGCCTCCAGGTCTTGCGCATGGAAAAACCCCTCCAGCATCAATATCGCCCCTTTCCACCCGCGCTCACGCAGGGTAATCGCCTCTTCAAGGTTGAGCATAGCGAAACCATCTGTGGCGCCCAGCGCGCTCCAGACGCGTTCAATACCGTGGCCGTAGGCGTTGGCTTTCACTACCGACCAGACGCGCGCCTCTGGGGCCGCCCGGCGCACAATAGCCAAATTTTGTTTCATTACCTGTAAATCAAGGCTGGCCTGTATAGGGCGGGTCATTTCACTTCCTTTATCAGTTATGCGCGCTATGCAAACGTTGCGGGCGGGTGGGCGTAAAATCGGAACGGTATCGCGCCACGCTCAGATCGTCGTAGGGTATCGCTGGCGTACGACCCGACAAGATATCGCTTAACAACTGGCCTGAACCGCAGGCCATCGTCCAGCCTAACGTGCCGTGTCCAGTATTAAGCCACAGATTTTTATAACGGGTACGTCCTACTACCGGCGTGCCGTCCGGCGTCATGGGGCGCAGGCCGGTCCAGAATGTGGCCTGCTCAATATGACCGCCGCGCGGAAAGAGATCGCGCACAACCATCTCCAGCGTCTCGCGGCGCGGTTGCAGTAAGTCGGTATTAAAGCCCACGATTTCCGCCATTCCCCCCACGCGAATACGCTTATCAAAACGCGTAATAGCGATTTTGTAGGTTTCATCAAGAATCGTCGATACCGGCGCGCCGTCTGGCTCGACGATTGGGATGGTTAATGAATAGCCTTTCAGCGGATACACCGGGATATCAACAATGCCTTTAAGCATCGCCGTCGAATACGATCCAAACGCCATGACATACGCATCTGCTTTAATGATCTCATCGGCGCATTTCACGCCGTAAATCTGATCATTTTCGTACAGTAATTTTTCCACGGGAGTATTAAAGCGAAAGGTTACGCCCGCCTGCTCCGCCATGCGCGCCAGACGCTGGGTAAAGAGCTGACAGTCCCCGGTTTCATCATTCGGTAAGCGCAGTCCGCCGGTTAATTTATGCGCAACCTCAGCCAGAGCGGGTTCAACTTCCGCCAGTCGGCTGGCTTCCAGGAGCTGATACGGCACCCCGGCATCTTCCAGTACGGCGATATCACGGGTGGCGTTCTCATACTGTTGCGCGGTGCGGAAGAGTTGTAGCGTTCCCCCCTGGCGGCCTTCATATTCGATACCGGTCGCGGCGCGTAGCGTTTTCAGACAGTCGCGACTATATTCCGCCAGGCGCACCATGCGGCCTTTATTTTCCATATAATGCCGGGTATCGCAGTTACGCAGCATTTGCCACATCCACTTCAGTTGAAACGGAGTGCCATCCAGACGTACCGCCAGCGGCGCATGGCGCTGGAACATCCATTTTATCGCCTTCAGCGGTACGCCAGGGGCCGCCCAGGGCGCAGCATATCCCGGTGAAATTTGTCCGGCATTCGCCGCGCTGGTTTCTTGCGCCGGGCCGGATTCGCGATCGATGACGGTGACATCATGCCCCGCCTGACTCAAGTACCAGGCGCTGGTCACGCCAACTACGCCACTCCCCAGGATGACAACTCGCATAGCCACTCCGTTAATAGTAAAAGAACAATCTTCTGATTACATCTTGATAACCCAGATGAAAATATTATTCAACATATGACTTTTTTATGGTGACGTGCTTCACATATACCCTAAAGACAAGCGATCCCACTGGTTTGGGATCTCCTGCTACGCGGCATGGCTATACAGCATAAAATGATGCCAATACCCGATTTTTTGCCGTTCAATGTGGAGGAAATCGCAAAGAAAAGTTTTCACGATCAAGTCGTTTTTTAACATGGTGTTCTATGCTTGAAAGGAGGCGCTCCATACAGAGAGCGTCGCCAACAATGAGGGTGCGCGAATGGCAACGATTGATTCCATGAACAAGGACACCACACGTTTGAGCGATGGACCCGACTGGACATTTGATCTGCTGGATGTCTATCTGGCAGAGATAGACCGCGTGGCGAAACTCTACCAACTGGATACTTACCCGCACCAAATTGAAGTCATCACTTCCGAACAGATGATGGACGCCTACTCCAGCGTCGGGATGCCGATCAACTATCCGCACTGGTCGTTTGGCAAAAAGTTCATTGAGACGGAACGTCTGTATAAGCATGGTCAACAAGGACTGGCTTATGAAATTGTGATCAACTCTAATCCCTGCATTGCCTACCTGATGGAAGAGAACACCATCACCATGCAGGCACTGGTCATGGCGCACGCCTGTTACGGCCACAACTCCTTTTTTAAAAATAATTATCTCTTCCGGAGCTGGACGGATGCCAGCTCTATCGTCGATTACCTGATTTTCGCCCGAAATTACATTACCCGCTGTGAAGAACGCTACGGAGTGGATGAAGTAGAAAAACTGCTCGACTCCTGCCACGCGCTGATGAATTACGGCGTCGATCGTTATAAGCGCCCGCAGAAAATCTCGTTGCAGGAAGAGAAAGCGCGACAAAAAAGCCGGGAAGAGTATCTACAAAGCCAGGTGAATATGCTGTGGCGCACGCTGCCAAAACGCGAGGAAGAAAAAACTGTCGCCGAAGCACGCCGCTTTCCCGCTGAACCGCAGGAAAACCTGCTCTATTTTATGGAGAAAAACGCCCCGTTGCTCGAGCCGTGGCAGCGCGAAATTCTGCGCATCGTGCGTAAAGTCAGCCAGTATTTTTATCCGCAGAAACAGACGCAGGTCATGAACGAGGGCTGGGCGACCTTCTGGCACTACACCATCTTGAACCATCTCTATGATGAAGGCAAAGTGACGGAACGCTTTATGCTGGAGTTTTTACACAGCCATACCAATGTCGTATTCCAGCCGCCCTATAATAGCCCCTGGTATAGCGGAATTAACCCCTATGCGCTCGGCTTTGCCATGTTCCAGGATATCAAACGTATTTGTCAGTCGCCCACGGATGAAGATAAATACTGGTTTCCGGATATTGCCGGTTCCGACTGGCTGGAAACGCTGCACTTCGCCATGCGCGATTTTAAAGATGAAAGCTTTATCAGTCAGTTCCTGTCGCCCAAAGTGATGCGTGATTTCCGTTTCTTCACGGTACTTGATGATGACAGGCATAATTATCTGGAGATCTCCGCCATTCATAACGAAGAAGGTTATCGGGAGATTCGATCAAAACTGTCGTCACAGTATAACCTGAGCAACCTGGAGCCGAATATTCAGGTCTGGAATGTGGATTTACGCGGCGACAGATCGCTGACGTTGCGTTATATCCCGCATAACCGCGCGCCGCTGGATAAAGGCCGCAAAGAGGTGCTGAAACATGTGCATCGGTTATGGGGCTTTGATGTGATGCTGGAGCAACAAAATGAGGATGGCAGCGTAGAACTGCTGGAGCGTTGTCCGCCGCGCATGAACATGCTGTAATCGAGATGCTGCCCGGTAGTGTTTGCGCTTACCGGGCATCGCGGGATTATCGTCCCTGAATCGCTAAATCGCCGGGCAGATTTTTCTGCATCCGATGCCAAATCTCGCCGCTGTCATGCCCGTAACGTCGCACCGTTTCATATACCTGGTCGTGCGCGCCCTGCTCGCATAACGACGATAATTTATGATAGAAACCCAGTGCCAGACTGCGCGCTTCCGGATTGGCGAAATAGTGGCGACCAATGCGGGTGTATAACCCTTTCATGCCGTTCAGGATCAAGCCGTAAATAGGATTGCCGGAGGCAAATGCCAGACCACGAAAGATGTTATAGTCCAGATCGGCGAATGCATCGGCATGGTCGGCCACTTCGTGGGCAGTGGCCAGCACTTCCTGCGCCTTATCCGGGTGTTGACGCAACGCGGTACGAATAAAGATAGTAGAAATATTGGTACGCACCGACAACAAATTGTCGATCAGTTGCGGAACGCTTTCATGATCAAGGCGGGCCAGCGTTTCAAGGATATTCAGCCCTGACGTTTCCCAAAAATTATTAACCTTTGTCGGTTTGCCATGCTGAATGGTCAGCCAGCCATCTCGCGCCAGCCGCTGTAACACCTCGCGTAATGTCGTGCGCGTTACGCCGATCAGTTCGGAGAGTTCTCGTTCTGCCGGTAAGATCGTGCCAGGAGGAAAGCGGTTATTCCAGATACTTTCAATAATATACTCTTCCGCGAAACCCGCCGGGCTCTGCGCCTTAATGACCATAGTGAGATTTCCATTACACAGCAAAACATAGTTGTACTCATCATACCAGACGGGCGTAACACCTGATAGCGGACGCAATGAAGAAAAAGGGGATCAAGGCACCATTTCTGATATCGCCTGCCAATATCGTTAAGGACTTGCTTGCATTCGTCGCGCTCGCTACTCTCTGTGTTTAAACATAAAAACGCTATTTCATTTTTCTAGGTAAGGAAAAATTTCATGGAGATCTCATGGGGTCGCGCCATGTGGCGCAACTTTTTAGGCCAGTCGCCCGACTGGTACAAACTGGCACTACTTGTCTTTTTAATTGTTAACCCATTTATTTTCTTAGCTAATCCCTTTGTTGCCGGTTGGCTGCTGGTGGCAGAGTTTATCTTCACCCTGGCGATGGCGTTAAAGTGTTACCCGCTGCTGCCCGGCGGGTTACTGGCCATTGAAGCCGTCATCATCGGCATGACCAGCGCCGCCCATGTACGTGAAGAGGTTGCCGCCAACCTGGAAGTCTTGCTGCTGCTGATGTTTATGGTGGCAGGCATCTACTTTATGAAGCAGTTATTGCTGTTTATTTTTACCCGTCTGTTACTCAGTATCCGCTCGAAGATGGTTCTGTCGCTGGCCTTTTGCGTCGCCGCCGCGTTCTTGTCGGCTTTCCTTGACGCGCTTACCGTCGTTGCGGTGGTGATCAGCGTCGCCGTCGGTTTTTACGGGATTTACCATCGTGTGGCCTCATCGCGCGGCGAAGAGAACGATATGCTGGACGACAGCCATATCGATCCGCATTACAAAACGGTGCTGGAGCAATTCCGCGGATTCTTGCGTAGTCTGATGATGCATGCAGGCGTGGGGACGGCGCTGGGCGGCGTCATGACCATGGTCGGGGAGCCGCAAAACCTGATCATCGCTAAAGCGGCTGGCTGGCATTTCGGCGACTTCTTTTTGCGGATGTCGCCTGTCACCGTCCCGGTACTGGTATGTGGACTGTTAACCTGTATGCTGGTCGAGAAAATGCGCTGGTTTGGCTATGGCGAAACGTTGCCCGAAAAAGTCCGCGACGTCTTGCAGCAATTCGACGATCAAAGCCGTAAGAAGCGCACCCGCCAGGATAAAATTAAACTAATAGTCCAGGCGGTTATTGGCGTCTGGCTGGTTACCGCCCTCGCCCTCCATCTCGCGGAGGTGGGACTGATTGGTCTGTCGGTCATTATTCTGGCCACCGCGTTAACGGGTGTCACCGATGAACACGCCATCGGCAAAGCGTTTACCGAGTCGCTGCCGTTTACTGCGCTGTTAACCGTTTTCTTCTCTATTGTGGCGGTTATTATCGATCAACATCTTTTCGCGCCGATTATTCAGTTCGTCTTGCAAGCCTCTGAACACGCGCAGCTAACGCTGTTCTATCTCTTTAACGGCCTGTTGTCCTCCATCTCAGATAACGTCTTTGTCGGCACCATTTATATCAACGAAGCGAAGGCGGCAATGGAAAACGGCGCTATCAGCTTAAAACAGTTTGAGCTTTTAGCCGTGGCCATCAATACCGGTACTAACCTGCCATCGGTAGCGACGCCAAATGGTCAGGCGGCATTCTTATTCCTGCTGACCTCCGCGCTGGCGCCGTTAATCCGTCTCTCCTATGGCCGTATGGTCTGGATGGCGTTACCGTACACTATCGTACTGACCCTGATAGGGCTACTGTGCGTCGAATTCACTCTTGCGCCGGCCACCGAATGGATGACTCAGGCAGGATGGTTAGCAACGCTTTCGTAACGTTTGGCCGGGCAATACACCGCCCGGCTCCGATTTTTGCCTGATAATTATCCAATTACACATTATTTCATTTCCCGCTAGTGGCGCACGAATTGAATTGGTTTACACTGCGGTCTCTACGCATGTTGCAGGGAAATTATTATGTTGCGATTTTTAAACCAGTGCTCACGGGGTCGGGGCGCATGGTTACTGATGGCGTTTACCGCCCTGGCGCTGGAAATGGTGGCGCTGTGGTTCCAGCACGTCATGTTACTTAAACCTTGCGTGCTATGTATTTACGAACGTTGCGCCCTGTTTGGCGTGATGGGCGCGGGTCTGGTCGGCGCAATAGCGCCGAAAACGCCGCTGCGATACGTGGCAATGGTTATCTGGATTTACAGCGCCTGGCGGGGTCTACAACTGGCGTATGAACATACGATGATTCAGTTGCATCCCTCGCCGTTCATGACCTGTGACTTTATGGCGCGCTTTCCAGACTGGTTACCGTTGGGTAAATGGCTACCGCAGGTGTTTGTGGCATCCGGTGATTGCGCCGAGCGCCAGTGGTCGTTTTTAACGCTGGAGATGCCGCAATGGCTGTTGGGGATCTTTGCCGCTTACCTTGTGGTGGCGATAGCCGTCGTCATAGCCCAGGCATTTAAGCCTAAAAAACGCGACCTGTTCGGTCGTTGATACACACGCTCCTTCGGGAGCGTTTTTTTTGCCCGAAGCGTTGTTTGCCAGTGATTGAAAGGTGTATATTAAATACATCTTTCAATCACCACATCAGGGAGATGTCTTATGTCCCACTTACGCATCCCGGCAAACTGGAAAGTTAAACGCTCTACCCCCTTTTTCACCAAAGAGAATGTTCCGGCGGCACTGCTCTCTCATCACAACACAGCGGCAGGCGTTTTCGGACAACTCTGCGTGATGGAAGGCACCGTGACCTACTATGGCTTTGCGAATGAAACCGCGACAGAACCAGAAGTGAAAGTGGTGATTAATGCCGGGCAATTCGCCACCAGTCCGCCGCAATACTGGCATCGGGTAGAGCTGAGCGATGATGCGCGGTTCAACATTCATTTTTGGGTAGAGGAAGACCATCAGGGCGAGGAAATGTATCAACAGAAAAAAGCCTGACATCGGTAAACCAGTCACCACTGGGCGGGTCCCGCCCAGTAGCCAGGTGATTAATGGCGCTAATTAAACGCTAGAGTAGTTTAATTTTAACGTGGTATCCCTCAAGCCCTTTCATCGTTTCTCGCGGCGCGAACTCTATTTCGGAAACCTCTTGCCCGGTTTTCTTCCGTAGTTCGGCAACCTTTTTGCTAATGAGTGCCGCGATTTCCTCTTCTGCTTTATGTGTCAACTCTTCGCTGTTCATTGATTTCCTCCTTTGAACTCGCAAACGGCTAAGCGCAAATAAGACAGTGTCGTCATGGACGCGCTACTATTTTAACGTACAAAAAATTATAGGCTATCTTTCTGAGGATTATCAGGATGTTTCGCTTTAGAAGATGTAAAAAACCGCCTGGCGCAGACGGTGCATCAGGCGGTTGGTTAATAGCACAAGACGCTATCTACGAGGATCTTCAACCTCATTCTGGGTATCCGGGTCGAGAGGATCGTCTCCCTCTGGCGTATCCGGAATATTTTCACCAGGAAGCGGGTCATCCTCTGGTAATGGATCGACTAAATCAGGACGTTCAGACATAAAGCCTCCAACGAACCATAGTTATTAAAGATACCCTACAGCACTACTTTTGGTTTTTCTTTGGATTTTTTCCTTCGTCTTCGGGTGTCTTATCAGGCTTCCTGGGCTGATCCTTTGAAACGCGCAACGGTTGGTTATTCATGGGGTAACTCCTCAGGATAGGCAGCGATATACTGCTTTGAAAGTATAGAGTCGCCGCCATACGTGCGCGAGCGCAGCGACAAGGCGCGTCAGGGAAGAATAGAAAGCGGTGATAACGCCAGGTGACGGAATTTGCACGCAATTCCTGGTTTCAGGGGCCGCCCGGCGTAAATTAAAGAATTGTAAACAATCAGCCGTTTTGCCGAAGACTTATTCTGCCCACGACGGTTTATTTAAAATATGATCCTGCCAGTCCCGTACTTCAGATTCTTTAACCGCGATATGACGGACAGAAATTCGCTCGCCATGCATAGCGGCTTTCGATCCAGTCAGCAGCGGATGCCACGTCGGCAAGGGCTTACCTTCCGCTAACAAACGGTAGGCGCAGGTCATCGGCAACCATTCAAAGTCTGGCAAGTTTTCGCGAGTGAGTTTGATACAGTCGGGTTCAAATTCAAAACGGCGTTCATAATGACGGCACTGGCACGTTTTGATATTTAATTGCCTGCACGCCACGTTGGTGAAGTAGATTTCATCTGTATCTTCATCCATCAGCTTATGCAGGCAGCATTGACCGCAGCCATCGCACAGCGACTCCCACTCGGCATCGGTCATTTCATCCAGGGTTTTACGTTGCCAGAAAGGTATATCGCTCATTAAAGTATCCGCCATTGCACTAAAGCTGCACCTTATAACCAGTCTGGCCTGCAGATGCAAGTTTTACCGCCGCTGAAGGCGGCAAGCAGATTTTACAGAACGCGGGTAGACAACGTTTCGTCATTAAAACGAATGTCCAGCTCATCGCCGCTTAATAATGGCCCCACGCCTGCCGGCGTGCCGGTTAGCACCACGTCCCCGGCTTTGAGCGTAAAATAGCGGCTCATATAGGCGATAAGGGGCACAATAGGATGAATCATATCCGCGGTCGACCCTTGCTGGCGAACCTCGCCATTAACGTTAAGTCCGATAACCGTATTTTGCGGATCGCCGCAGAAGGCCGCGACAGGGATGAAGCCTGAAATCGGACATGCGTTATCAAAACCTTTGGCTTTTTCCCAGGGCTGTCCGGCCTTTTTCATTTTCCCTTGAATATCGCGCAGGGTTAAATCAAGCGCCACGCCATAACCGGCTATCGCTTTACGTACATGATCTTCGGTCGCCTGGCGGAGCGTTGCGCCAATCAGCACAGCAAGCTCAACTTCATGATGAACAGCGCCCATATCCGCCGGAATCGCCAGCGGCTGGCGAATATCACACAATGCGGTTTCCGGCTTGATAAAAAGCACGGGTTCTTCCGGCGTCGCACTGCCCATCTCCTTGATGTGATTTGCGTAATTACTGCCCACGCAGACCACTTTACTTACCGGGTAATCAAGCAAGGCGCCTTGCCAGTTACGATGTTGATACATATTTTCCCCTAAGATCATGATGGAATTCAGGCGCGGCGCCGAATACCGTTTAACGGTCAGCGGACGACGTATTTTATCCCACCGAAGAAAGATGTTGTTTCAGCAAATCTTCCGGCGGCGGCGGCAATTGTAAATAATAGCCCTGCTCGCTTAACGCCTGTTTTACTTTTTCGAGCTCGGCATTGACTAATTTTTTACGTCCATCAAGCGGCAGCATCATCGCTAACTGCGGCTGACCGAATCCTTTCATCAACGCTTCAGGCACCCGCGAAAAATCGTCTTTTTTTTCGACATACAAATAGGTTTGATCGCGCTTGCTACTTCGATAGATCACACAAAACATACTTTTACTCTGAATTAACGGGATGGTGACTTGCCTCAATATAATACTGACTATAACATGCCTTCTGGACTTCGGAATATCACTCCGTATCGGAGATGATAAATAGCAAATTGAGTAAGGCCAGGATGTCAAACACGCCAATCGAGCTTAAAGGCAGTAGCTTCACCTTATCAGTGGTTCATTTGCATGAAGCGGAACCAGAGGTTATTCGTCAGGCGTTAGAAGACAAAATAGCGCAGGCTCCTGCGTTTTTAAAACACGCCCCTGTCGTTATTAACGTTAGCGGTCTTGAAAGCCCGGTAAACTGGCCGGAACTGCATAAGATCGTGACCTCAACCGGCTTACGCATTATCGGCGTGAGCGGCTGTAAAGACGCCAGCCTGAAAGTAGAAATCGATCGGATGGGTCTTCCTTTACTGACTGAAGGTAAAGAGAAAGCGGTTCGGCCTGCGCCCGTTGAGCCGGCAACGCCCAGCGAACCGCCGCAAAACGCTAATCCCATCACAAAAACGCGATTAATTGATGTTCCGGTTCGTTCCGGTCAGCGCATTTATGCTCCACAATGTGATCTGATTGTTACAAGTCACGTCAGCGCTGGCGCAGAGCTTATCGCTGACGGCAATATCCATGTCTATGGCATGATGAGAGGTCGCGCGCTGGCAGGGGCGAGCGGCGATCGGGAAGCGCAAATTTTTTGTACCCATCTGACGGCAGAACTGGTCTCTATCGCAGGTGTTTACTGGCTGAGTGATAAAATCCCGGCAGAATTTTATGGCAAAGCGGCGCGCCTGCGTTTAGCAGACAACGCTTTGACAGTTCAACCGTTGAATTGATCCCTTTTTAACAAGGAATTTTTATGGCACGCATTATTGTTGTTACTTCGGGTAAAGGGGGCGTTGGCAAGACCACCTCCAGCGCGGCCATCGCTACAGGTTTGGCCCAGAAGGGAAAGAAAACTGTCGTCATTGATTTTGATATCGGACTGCGTAACCTCGATCTGATTATGGGGTGCGAACGTCGTGTCGTTTACGATTTTGTAAACGTCATTCAGGGCGATGCGACACTGAATCAGGCGCTGATCAAAGATAAGCGTACTGAAAATCTCTTCATTCTTCCGGCGTCGCAGACCCGGGATAAAGACGCGCTAACGCGCGAAGGCGTCGCTAAGGTACTGGACTCACTGAAAGCGATGGACTTTGAGTTCATCGTTTGCGACTCGCCGGCGGGTATCGAAACCGGGGCGCTGATGGCGCTCTATTTTGCCGATGAAGCGATCATCACGACTAACCCGGAAGTCTCTTCTGTCCGTGACTCGGACCGTATTCTGGGTATTCTGGCATCGAAATCTCGTCGCGCAGAAAATGGCGAAGAACCGATTAAAGAACATCTCCTGTTGACGCGCTACAATCCAGGCCGCGTAAATAAAGGCGACATGCTCAGCATGGAAGATGTACTGGAGATTCTGCGTATTAAACTCGTCGGGGTGATCCCGGAAGATCAATCCGTACTGCGCGCATCGAACCAGGGCGAACCGGTGATTCTTGACGCCACTGCGGATGCGGGTAAAGCCTATGCAGATACCGTAGATCGTCTGTTGGGAGAAGAACGTCCTTTCCGCTTCATTGAAGAAGAGAAGAAAGGTTTCCTCAAACGCCTGTTCGGAGGATAAATTATGGCATTACTGGATTTTTTTCTCTCGCGGAAAAAGAGTACCGCTAATATTGCAAAAGAGCGGTTGCAAATCATTGTCGCGGAACGTCGCCGTAGCGATGCCGAACCGCATTATTTACCGCAGTTACGTAAAGATATTCTTGAGGTCATTTGTAAATACGTACAAATCGATCCGGAAATGGTTACCGTCCAGCTTGAGCAAAAAGATGGCGATATCTCCATCCTTGAACTTAACGTAACGCTGCCGGAAGCCGAAGAGTCAAAATAAGCTCTTTTATGGGAAAATTCCTGGATTAAAAAGGCAGAAGAATCTGCCTTTTTTATTTTTTTACATTATTCCGAATACGGACATTTATTTCACTGGCCGTTTTCCCGGCAATTACCGCCGTTAACGCGGGTACTCCTGCAACAGAAGAGTTAACTTCTCCGCCATCAGTTCGGCGCGCCAGCCGGAAATCAATTCCGGTTGCCCATTTTGCGGTTTTAATTTCCAGTGCCAGTTAAGCAACTGATTAATCTGCCGACGCGATGCCAGTAGCTCGCCGCTGACGTGATGCGACGCGCTCACCTCCGCCACCAGCGCTTTGATGGCCTTAAACGCTTTGCGATAGCCCGGCATGTCCATCAGATTCAACAGGGGCTCCGGCAATGCCTCTTCCGGTAACGCCTGTGCTTTCGCCACCAGCGATATCAACGTCTTGCCGTGAAAACGAATCTCGCTGCCGGAAAGCCCCAGGCTATCCAGCTCACCGAGACTGCCCGGCATATAACGCGCGACCGCCCACAGGTTTTCTTCACGCACAACAAAGTTCACCGCCATATCGCGCTCACGCGCCTTACGCAGCCGCCAGTCAGCTAAAAGTTGCAGACAGGCTAACTGGCGGGTACGCAGTTGCCAGGCATTAGTGATATCCCGCCATGCCTCTTCCGGCGCCTGAATCTCCTGACGACGCTGCTGCATCAATCGGCATTCATCAAGCGCGGCAGGCAGCCATCCTGCGGCTTCAGTTTCAATCATCAGCTTTTTGGCGATCGGTAACAGATACCAGACATCCGCCGCCGCGTATTCACACTGACGCTCGCTTAAAGGCCGGGCTAACCAGTCGGTACGAGATTCGCTTTTATCCAGCGCCACGCCCGTATACTCTTCTACCATCGCCGCAAAACCCCACGACAGCGGACGCCCGCAAAACGCCGCCAGAATTTGCGTATCAATCAGGGGTTCCGGCAGTTCGCCAAACGCATTCAGAAATACTTCCAGATCTTCGCTACCCGCGTGCAGAAATTTGGTGATTCCCGTATCGCGCAGCACCGCTTTTAACGGCGACCAGTCGCTGATGCCGAGCGGATCGATCAGGGCGACATTTGCCCCGTCAAATAACTGGATCAATCCTAACTGCGGGTAATAGGTGCGGGTACGGACAAATTCCGTATCTAAAGCAATAGCCGGACATGCGCGGACAGCCTCACACAGGCTCGCCAGCGCATCGTCCGTTTCAATCATTTGGTAATTCAAATCGTGTTCTCTTTGGTTCGCGCCAAAAAAAACGCCGGCTTAACCGGCGTCTCTCGTTAGCTGACTTAACGCTCAGGCTTTATTGTCTACTTTGCCACGGGCTTCGTCACGCAGTTCTCGTCGTAAAATTTTCCCAACGTTAGATTTTGGTAATTCCTCGCGAAACTCTACCTGTTTGGGCACCTTATATCCGGTCAGATGGCGACGGCAGAAGGTGATCAACGCATCGTCAGTCAATGCCGGATCTTTCTTAACCACAAAAAGCTTCACCGCTTCGCCGCTACTACCGGAAGGCACGCCAACCGCTGCGACTTCCTGCACGCCAGAATGCTGCATCACCACATCTTCAATTTCGTTTGGATAAACGTTAAAACCAGAAACCAGAATCATATCTTTCTTACGATCGACAATCCGCAGAAAGCCCTCTTCATCCATAACCGCAATATCGCCCGTATGCAGCCAGCCATCTTTAATGATTTCATCCGTCGCGTCAGGACGCTGCCAGTATCCCAGCATAACCTGCGGGCCTTTCACGCAAAGCTCTCCGGCCTCACCCGGCGCGACTTCGTTATCATCGTCATCCACCAGTTTGGCTTCTGTTGACGGTACTGGCAGGCCGATACTGCCGCTGTGATAATCAATATCATGCGGGTTGACGCTCACCAGCGGGGCGCACTCGGTCAGCCCGTAGCCTTCCAGCAGGTATTGCCCGGTCAGCTTTACCCAACGTTCCGCAACGACATTTTGTACCGGCATCCCGCCGCCGGCTGACAGATGCAGCGAAGAAAAATCCAGCTGTTGAAACTCTTTATTATTGAGCAGAGCGTTGAATAGCGTATTAACGCCAGTCATCGCCGTAAATGGATATTTCGCCAGCTCCTTGACCAGGCCGGGGATATCACGCGGATTGGTAATCAGCAGGTTTTGCCCACCCAGCTCGATAAAAAGCAGACAGTTCATGGTTAAGGCAAAAATGTGATACAGCGGCAGCGCGGTCACTACCAGCTCTTTCCCCGGGTGCAGCAGCGGCCCATAGGTCGCTTTCACCTGCTCCAGATTCGCCAGCATATTGCGGTGGGTCAACATCGCGCCTTTCGCCACGCCCGTCGTACCGCCGGTATATTGCAGGAAAGCCAGATCTTCAGCGACAACCTCGGGTTTTACATACTGCATACGGTAGCCATGCTGTAGCGCGCTGCGAAACGAGATCGCATCTGGCAAGTGGTATTTTGGCACCAGACGCTTGATGTATTTCACGACAAAGTTAACAACTGTACCTTTGGCGGTAGAAAGCTGGTCGCCCATCCGCGTCAGAATAACGTGCTGTACCGACGTTTTCTCGACCACTTTTTCCAGCGTATGGGCAAAGTTAGAAACAATAATGATTGCCGCCGCGCCGCTATCGTTAAGCTGATGCTCAAGTTCACGCGGCGTGTACAGCGGGTTAACGTTCACCACAATCATGCCGGCGCGTAAAATACCAAATAGCGCGACGGGATACTGCAACAGGTTTGGCATCATCAGCGCCACACGGTCGCCTTTTTTGAGTCCCAGCCCTTGTTGTAAATAAGCCGCAAATGCCCGACTACGTTCTTCTAATTTACGGAAGGTCATTACCTCCCCCATATTGACGAACGCAGGCTGATCGGCATAGCGCGTCGCCGCATGTTCAAACAGTTCAACCAGGGATTGATAACGGTCAGGGTTGATCTCCGCCGGAACATCAGCAGGATAACGGTTAAGCCAAACCTTCTTCAATGCATCACCTCTAAAATGAGTGTTCGTCGTCATCACAACCCCAGTTAATAAACAAGTCGTTAACATTATATTAACTCAGCGTACCAGTTTATTAATTACGCAACTGAAAGGTTGCGAAGCGCGTCACTATTTATTTTTATTATGTCTCTATGAATGCAGAAACAGCGGACCAGCCGCTGTTTCTTTTATTGATAAAACAAAGAGTTACTCTGTTACTATCGTCTGAACCTCTGCGGGTCCAGGGTTATACCACCCCCAACCGCCATAGCCATAAGGCCAGGCGCGTCCGCCGTAAAACCACGGATCGATCGGCTGTGGAGGCATGACGACCTGCTGAACAAGATGCCAGCGTTTATAGCCGGTAGCCTGCATCAGCATAAATTTATACGGCGTATTGCCGATTTTACCGTCAACCGTGCCGGTTATCGGCCCGACAACGGTAACTAACTGGCCACGGAAGTCCACCGGGTCCAGAAAACCGTTCACATCGGCAAAAATTCTGCCGCGCGAGGCTTCGCCCAGAACAGGACGCGCGCCGCTGTCGAGCGGTACGGTCGCGATTTCAAGCCGGGTTTTTCCCTGCTGATTTTGTACCGCCACAACTTTACCGCCGAAACGCGCCTCTTGCCCGATATAGAGTTGTGGCGCATTCATCACCCGCACCAAATCCTGCTGCGGCGTCGGACTCGAACCTTTAATGGCATCCGGGATAGTCACGCAACCACTCAGCATAAGCGCAAAAGCGCACGCCAGCGCCCCTTTTATTAACCTTTTTTGAACCGCCATGATGCGACTCCTTTTTCTCGACCTCTATTCCACCCCACAGCATAAAGTATGGGGGGTAATAGTAGTGAGAGTCATTCTTTGCCGGGAAGTTTCTTCCACGCCACTTCGTTACGCAAATAAACCGGCTCGGCATGTTCCACGGCAACGGTCTCTCCTGCCGCCAGCTTTTGACTGGCGATGGGCAACATATCTTCCGCTGCCGGGAGCGACACCTCCCCATCATGAAGCGTCAGGCCGCACTCCTTCGCCAGATCGGGCCACGCGGACCAACCCGTTCCTACGGTCGCCCACTCGCCGGAAAGCTGTTTCAACCGCTCGCCGACCCGTTCCGGTTTCAGCACCGCTTCCGTCTCTTCGCCCTGCCAGACGCCCTGCGCATCACGCTGGTATTCCGCCCAGTACACTTCGCCCATCCGCGCGTCAATCGCGGCGAGTACGCGGGTCGCGCCGGTTTTACGCCACGCGCCCTGCGCCATCGTGGCAAGCGTCGAAACACCGATCATCGGCAGATTTGCCCCTAACGCCAGCCCTTGCGCAATACCAATGCCGATACGCACGCCGGTAAAGCTGCCCGGACCGCGCCCAAACGCCAGCGCATCTATCTCATTGAGCGAGACGCCGCTGGCGGCCAGAATCTCCTGCACCATGGGCAGGATACGTTGAGTGTGTTCTCGTGGACAAAGCTCAAAGTGAGCATTGATAGTACCGTTGTTCCACAGGGCGACAGAACAGGCCTCTGTGGCGGTATCGATAGCCAGAATTCGCATGAGGTTTCGTGCTTAGATCAATAAAATAGCGCGCATCTTACCATACTCCGTAACAAATTACTCGGCGGATGGAATCGCAAGAAAGCGAACGGCACGGGCGATATCACGCGTGCGCGGCGCAGGAGGCAGGCTGGCGAGAAACGTGGCGCCATAGGGCCGCATCACCAGCCGGTTATCACAAATCACTAACACCCCGCGATCGTCCGCATCGCGAATCAGCCGCCCCACCCCCTGCTTCAGCGTAATCACCGCATCGGGCAGTTGAACCTCATCAAACGGATCGCCGCCGCGCAAACGACAGTCTTCCATTCGCGCTTTTAACAACGGGTCGTCCGGGGAAGTAAACGGCAATTTGTCGATAATCACCAAAGATAACGTATCGCCGCGTACGTCCACCCCTTCCCAGAAGCTGCTGGTGGCGACGAGCAGCGCGTTGCCGGCGCTAACAAATTGCTGTAACAATTGGCCTTTACTGGTTTCCCCTTGCAATAATACCGGCAGCGTCATGGTGGCGCGAAACTGCTCCGCCAGATCGCGCATCATGGCGTGTGAGGTGCACAGCATAAAACATCGCCCGTTATTGGCTTCGATAATCGGCCTGAGCATAGCCGCCAACTGTCGCGCCGCGCCGGGCTGGTTGGTTTGCGGTAGGTTACGCGGTACGCAGAGTAACGCCTGGCGCGTATAGTCGAATGGGCTGGGCAGTAGCATGGATTCTGCCTGTTCAATTCCCAGACGGGCGGTAAAGTGGTGAAGATCATCATTTACCGATAACGTGGCCGAGGTAAAAATCCAGCTACCGGGCTTCTGTTCCATCACCTCTTTGAATTTGTCCGCCACGGTGAGCGGCGTCAGCGCCAGGGTGAAATGGCGCGAGGTGCACTCATACCAGTAGCTGTATCCCGGCTGATTGATCTCTTTTAAGCGTTTCAGCCGTGAACGGTATAGCGTGGCGCGTTCAAAAGCCGCATCCAGCAGCGCCGAACGGCCCAGCGACAGCTTCGCCACGTCGTAACAAAGCTCCAGCGTATCATCCAGCAGTAAAAATGCCCGTTGGATACGTGGGTCGGCTAACAGTTCACGCAAATTTCCCCGGTAGCCGGGCTCCCCCAGTTGCAGACGAAAATCCTGGGCGCTCTGGGCAAGGCGATCGGCGCATTTTTGCAACTGTTGAGTGTCTTTCAGTTCCGTCCGGTAGGCGATGGTGATGTCTTTTGCTAAATCCAGCAACTGACGGCTGGAGAGCGATTGTCCGAAATACTGGCTGGCGATGTCAGGCAGTTGGTGGGCTTCATCGAAGATCATTACTTCAGCCTGAGGGATAAGTTCGCCAAATCCGCTCTCTTTAACCACCATATCCGCAAGAAAAAGGTGGTGGTTTACAATCACCACATCCGCGTCCATCGCCTTTTTACGCGCTTTCACCACAAAGCACTCTTTATAGAGCGGGCAATCGCTGCCAAGGCAGTTGTCGTTGGTACTGGTGACCAGCGGCCAGGCCTGGGAATCCTCCGCCACGCTGACGCAGGTGCTGATATCGCCATCCCGCGTCTGATTTGACCAGGAGCGCAGCAATATCACGTCGCTTAACGTTTGTACCGGTAAATCGCCGCCCGCCAGCGCTTGTTGTTCCAGCCGCTCCAGGCAGAGGTAGTTTGAACGTCCTTTCAACAGGGCCGTCTTACCGGTAAACGCCAACGCTTTTGCTACCGTCGGCAGATCGCGGCTGTAGAGTTGATCCTGCAACGCTTTCGACCCGGTTGAAATAATGACTTTTTTCCCGGCACGCAACGCCGGAGCGAGGTAAGCATAGGTCTTCCCGGTTCCGGTGCCGGCTTCAACAACCAGAGGCTGCGCATTTTCAATCGCTTGTGTTACGGCAATCGCCATTTGTCGCTGTGGTTCGCGCGGTTTAAAGCCGGTTATCGCTTTGGCCAGTTGGCCATCTGCTGCAAAATCGTCCGTCACACTGCCCCCTGTTAATTTGCACAGGGATTATGTCAGGGTAGAAAGGCTTACGCCAGTTACAGAGGTGACGGCGGCGCCACATTGTGGCAGTCTTGAGCCATTCAAATGAAAAGCAAATGAGGAATAAGTAATGTCTATCGTGCGTATTGATGCCGAAGATCGTTGGTCAGACGTGGTGATCTACAATAATACGCTGTGGTATACCGGCGTGCCGGAAAACCTGGACGCCGATGCTTTTGAGCAAACGGCGAATACTCTGGCGCAAATTGATGCGGTGCTGGAAAAACAGGGCTCCAGTAAGTCACGTATTCTGGATGCCACTATTTTCCTGAGCGATAAAGCGGATTTTGCCGCCATGAATAAGGCGTGGGATGCGTGGGTCGTCGCAGGCCATGCGCCGGTACGCTGTACCGTACAGGCCGGGTTGATGAACCCGAAATATAAAGTTGAGATTAAGATTGTCGCGGCGGTATAAGCCGGTTATTCGTCTTCATCCTCAAAACGCGCCACTATCCGTTCGCCGGTATGGTTGGCGCGAAGTTCGCCCGCCACCTGGGCAATCGCTTCTCCGCTGCTCATACCTTGCGACATCAATTCCTGGATACGTTCTACGGCTTTTTGCTGTTGTTCATGACTGAGTGAAGGTAAACCTGCAAACATGATTAACTCCTGCTAAATTGTTAGCGCTAATTATTTCACGCTACCCGGCGGTAAGCCAGTAGTGTTGTAACGAGTCAGGAATGATGAAGACGTTATCTCCCACTGTTATCACCTTACCCTGGCGTCCGGACGCCGCTGAACACTATTTTGCGCCCGTAAACCATTTGCCCTGGGCGATGCTGCTGCATTCAGGTGATGCTATTCATCCCTATAACCGCTTTGATATTCTGGTCGCCGATCCTGTCACCACACTGACCACGCGCGCGCAGGAAACCACGGTATGTACTGCGCGCACGACTACCGTCACTCTCGACGATCCGTTACACGTTTTGCAGACTCAACTGGAGGCGCTGCCTTTTCATCCTCAGCCTGACCCTGACTTACCCTTTCAGGGCGGCGCGCTGGGTCTGTTTGGTTATGATTTAGGGCGGCGTTTCGAAATTTTGCCCGATACTGCCGCGCGCGATATCGCTTTACCCGATATGGCGATTGGCCTTTACGACTGGGCGCTGATTGTCGATCACCAAAAACAGGTGGTGTCGCTGATAAGCTATCACGATGCAGACGCCCGATATCGCTGGCTCACCAGCCAGCGCGCGCCAACCCGAACGCCCTTCAGGCTTACCTCGGCCTGGCAATCCAATATGACGCGTTGCGAGTATGGCGAGAAGTTTCGTCAGGTGCAGGCCTGGCTGCACAGCGGGGACTGCTATCAGGTCAATCTTTCCCAGCGTTTTCAGGCGAGCTACGAGGGTGATGAATGGCAGGCATTCGAACGCCTTAACCGCGCAAATCGCGCCCCGTTCAGCGCCTTTCTTCGTTTACATGACGGCGCCATATTGAGCCTTTCTCCCGAGCGTTTTATCCAACTGGAGAATGGTCATATCCAGACGCGCCCGATCAAAGGTACGCTTCCACGGCTTAACGATCCGCAGGCGGATCGTCAGCAGGCGCAGAAACTGGCCAACTCAATGAAAGATCGCGCTGAAAATTTGATGATCGTCGATTTGATGCGTAACGATATTGGCCGGGTCGCCGTACCTGGTTCGGTGAAAGTGCCGGAACTGTTCGTCGTCGAACCATTTCCTGCCGTTCACCATCTGGTTAGCACCATTACCGCCCGTTTACCGGACTCGCTTCATGCTACCGACCTGCTGCGCGCGGCTTTCCCCGGCGGCTCCATTACCGGCGCGCCTAAAGTGCGGGCAATGGAAATTATCGACGAACTGGAGCCGCAGCGACGCAACGCCTGGTGCGGTAGCATCGGTTATCTGAGTTTCTGCGGCAAGATGGATACCAGTATTACTATCCGCACCGTCACGGCAACGCAGGGCAAACTCTATTGCTCAGCCGGCGGCGGTATCGTGGCCGATAGCAAGGAAGAAGCGGAATATCAGGAAACTTTTGATAAAGTTAATCGTATCCTGCACCCACTGGAGAACTAATACGTGGATACCAGCCGTCTGACGCTCGATCATTTCTTATCGCGCTTTCAGCTTTTGCGCCCGCAGATAACTCATGAAACGTTAAACCAACGTCAGGCCGCCGTACTGATCCCTGTGGTTCGCCGCCCCCAACCGGGGCTGCTGTTGACCCAGCGGGCTATTCATTTGCGCAAACACGCCGGACAGGTCGCCTTTCCCGGCGGGGCCGTGGACAGTACCGATGCTTCGCTTATCGCCGCAGCGCTTCGCGAAGCGCAGGAGGAAGTCGCCATCCCGCCGCAAGCCGTGGAAGTGATTGGCGTTTTACCGCCGGTAGACAGCGTGACCGGTTTTCAGGTCACCCCGGTGGTCGGCATTATTCCGCCAAATCTCCCCTGGCGCGCCAGTGAAGACGAAGTGTCTGCGGTGTTTGAAATGCCGCTGGCGCAAGCGTTGCAACTGGGTCGATATCATCCGCTTGATGTTTACCGTCGCGGCAATTCGCACCGCGTATGGCTCTCCTGGTATGAGCATTATTTCGTTTGGGGCATGACCGCAAACATTCTTCGTGAGCTGGCGCTGCAAATCGGCGTAAAGCCCTGACTGTACACAACGCCATTCACGTTGCCTCAAGGCGGTAACAATCGCCTCCCCCAAAGAGGCAGCCTGAAGGGCAACGTGTATATACTTAACTTTACGCGCGCAAGACACGACTTGAGATTACTGTCGCAATATTAGTAAAAACGCGGTTATTCATTAGTTTAATTCATGTGAATAGTTAAGCTGATGCCAGCGTTCCCTCTTACACTATGCGCAGTTATAACATCGTAACCGGAAGCCCCGGTTGCCCTGTCAGGAGTATTATCGTGATTAGCCTATTCGACATGTTTAAGGTAGGGATTGGTCCCTCCTCTTCCCACACTGTTGGCCCGATGAAGGCCGGTAAACAGTTCGTCGATGACCTGGTCGAAAAAGGATTACTGGATAACGTTACCCGCGTCGCTGTCGATGTCTACGGCTCGCTGTCGCTGACGGGGAAAGGTCACCATACCGATATCGCCATTATTATGGGTCTGGCGGGTAATGAACCCGCTACCGTGGATATTGATAGTATCCCCGGTTTTATTCGCGACGTCGAAACGCGCGAGCGTCTGTTACTGGCCCAGGGACGTCACGAAGTCGACTTCCCGAAAGATGACGGAATGCGTTTTCACAACGGCAATTTGCCGCTGCATGAAAACGGGATGCAGATCCACGCCTGGCATGACGACACGGTCATTTATAGCAAGACGTACTATTCCATCGGCGGCGGCTTTATCGTTGATGAAGAGCATTTCGGCCAGGAAGCGACGAATGAGGTTACTGTACCTTATCCGTTTAAATCGGCGAAAGAAATGCTGGAGTATTGCAACAGCACCGGCCTTTCACTCTCCGGCATGGTGATGCAAAACGAACTGGCGCTGCATAGCAAGAAAGAGATTGAAGAGTATTTCGGTCACGTCTGGCAAACCATGCAGGCCTGTATTGATCGCGGTATGAATACCGAAGGCGTTCTGCCGGGGCCGCTGCGCGTACCGCGTCGCGCCTCCGCGCTGCGTCGTATGCTGGTTTCCAGCGATAAGCTTTCCAGCGATCCGATGAACGTCATTGACTGGGTGAACATGTTTGCTCTGGCGGTGAACGAAGAGAACGCCGCAGGTGGTCGCGTCGTGACGGCGCCAACCAACGGCGCGTGCGGCATCGTGCCTGCGGTACTGGCTTACTACGACCATTTTATTGAGTCTGTCAGCCCAGATATTTACACCCGCTACTTCCTGGCGGCAGGCGCTATTGGCGCGCTGTATAAGATGAACGCGTCTATTTCCGGCGCGGAAGTCGGCTGTCAGGGTGAAGTCGGGGTCGCCTGTTCGATGGCGGCGGCAGGCCTTGCTGAACTGTTGGGCGCCAGCCCGGAACAGGTTTGCGTTGCCGCTGAAATCGGCATGGAGCATAACCTGGGGCTGACCTGCGACCCGGTTGCCGGTCAGGTGCAGGTGCCGTGTATCGAGCGTAACGCCATTGCTTCGGTTAAAGCGATTAACGCTGCGCGTATGGCCATGCGTCGAACCAGCGCGCCGCGCGTCTCGCTGGATAAAGTCATCGAAACGATGTACGAGACCGGAAAAGACATGAACGCAAAATACCGCGAAACGTCGCGCGGCGGGCTGGCCATTAAAGTCCAGTGTGATTAAACGCCGTTTCCCCTCCCTTCGCCCATCTGCTACGGATGGGCGAAATTTTTATCTCTTCCTCGTCGACTCCACGTTTCCCCACTACACTTGCTGTGTCGCGGTTGGCTTTTGTCGCCAACGCTTATTGGGCGGCCCGCATGCAAACAGCACAACGGATCATCAATCATTATCGCCGTAATCGTTTCATTGTTTGCACGATTTGTGCACTGGTCACGCTCATTCTTACGCTGAGCATCCGATTTATTTCGGAGCGGAACTTAAATCACCATCGCACGGTTGCATTTGCGAATCATGCCGTTGATGCGCTGGATAATGTGCTGCATCCTCTCCTGGTCGGACGAAACATACTGCTACCCTTGCTTGAGCTTCCGTGCGCGACCGCGCATTTGCCGTTGCGTAAGCAAGCCGCCCGCCTGCAAACCATTCGTTCTATCGGGCTGGTAAAAGAGGGAATTCTCTACTGCTCAAGCATTTTTGGCGCCCGTAATACTCCCATACGCCAGCTTCAACCCGATCTTCCCGCAGCTGGCGATCTGCTGCTACTTTCCACGGATCAATCGTTACTCAAGGGAAGCCCGATCCTCATTCAGTGGTATCCCGCCTCTGCCGATGGCCAGGATGGCGTGATGGAAATTGTGAATATTGACTTGCTGGCGACCATGCTACTTGAGCCACAGCAGCCGCAAATTACCAGCGCCAGCCTGACGGTCGGCAAACGGCACCTGTTATATGGTCGGGGCGTGGTCGATACTCTTCCAGAATTAAAAAAAGATGAAGAGCGTTACCAGCTTTCATCGCGGCATTTCCCTTTTACTATCAGCGTCAGCGGGCCGTCGGCAGGCGTACTGGCGTTCAAACATCTCCCGACACAGTTACCGCTGGCCGTATTGCTTAGCCTGTTGATCGGTTATATCGCCTGGCTGGCGACGGCCAGCAGAATGAGCTTTTCCTGGGAGATTAATCTGGCCCTTGCCGAACGGGAGTTTGAGCTATTTTGTCAGCCGTTGCTTAATGCCCGCACGCAGCAGTGTACCGGCGTTGAGATCCTGTTACGCTGGAACAACCCGCGCCAGGGCTGGATCTCACCGGATGTTTTTATTCCTATCGCCGAGGAGCATAACCTGATAGCGCCGCTGACCCGCTATGTGATTGCGGAAACCATTCGGCAGCGGCACTACTTCCCCATCAACCATCAGTTTCATATCGGCATCAATGTGGCGGCAAGCCATTTCCGACACGGCGTGCTTCTCAAGGATCTTAATCAGTACTGGTTTAGTGCGGAACCTGTTCAGCAACTGGTGCTGGAGCTCACGGAACGCGACGCGTTGCTTGACGTTGATTACCGCCTGATGCGCGAGTTGCATCGTAAAGGCGTCAAGTTAGCCATCGATGATTTTGGCACAGGAAACAGCTCGCTCTCCTGGTTGGAAAAACTGCGGCCGGATATTTTGAAAATCGATAAATCCTTCACCGCCGCCATCGGTACCGATGCGGTCAATTCAACGGTGACCGATATTATTATCGCGCTGGGGCAGAGACTGAATATTGAACTGGTGGCGGAAGGGGTCGAAAACCAGACGCAAGCACAGCATTTGCGCCAGCATGGCGTGCAAATGTTACAGGGCTATCTCTATGCGAAGCCGATGCCCATTAGCGAATTTCCACAGTGGCTGGCGGGCAGCGCGCCGCCGCCCGCCCGGCATAACGGACAGATTATGTCCGCGATGCCGCATCTATAGACTTGATTCCTGCGTGTGACGTTATTCCTCTTCGTCGTGGGCAGGCTGTTCTTTAACAATCCGAACCAGATCGACACGGTAGTCGTTGGCCTCGACAATGGTGATCCGCAGGGGCGGAACATCAATGACATCGCCTACACGAGGAATATGGCCATTAGCGGCGATCACTAACCCCGCGACCGTCGCAATATCGCCCTCTTCGTTCACCAGATGGTCAACTTCCAGCGCCTGCTGTAACGCATGAAGATCGGTGCCGCCCTTCACTATCCAGCCCTCGGCATCGGCAACGATTTCCGGCGTTTCATCGGCATCCGGGAACTCACCGGCAATCGCTTCCAGCACATCCAGCGGCGTAACCAGCCCCTGCACCACGCCGAACTCGTTAGTGACGATAACGAAACTGCCGCGCGCGCGACGCAAAACGCCTAACAGATTGATAGGATCAAGCGTTTCCGGCACCACTATCGCCGGGGAAGACGCGGCGATAGCCGCAACGTCCGCTCCCTCTTCCAGCGCCACCAGCAACTCTTTCGCGCGAACGATACCGATAATTTCATCCAGCTCGCCCCGACATACCGGGAACAGGCTATGCGGAGAAGAGAGTAACTGCTGACGGATTTCAGCTACGCTGAGATTCGCATCCACCCAACTAATTTCGCCTCGCGGCGTCATAATGCCGCGCAGGGAGCGCGACGCCAGAGTCAGTACGCCGTTAATCATGTAGCGTTCTTCTTCGGCGAAGGCGCCTTCCGACACCGATATCGCGGCCGGGCTATCCGTCTCATGTTGCGTACTTGCCTGACGTTTACCGCCCATCAGACGCAGGATAGCGTCCGCAGTACGCGCGCGCAGCGGCAACGTGGACTGATGACGAATAAAGTTGCGGCGCGCAATCTGGTTAAACACCTCGATAACGATCGAGAAACCAATTGCCGCGTACAGGTAGCCTTTCGGAATATGGAAACCGAACCCTTCCGCCACCAGGCTCAAGCCGATCATCAGCAGGAAACTCAGACAGAGCACCACCACCGTCGGATGCTGGTTGACAAAACGGGTCAGCGGTTTTGACGCCAGTAGCATCACCGCCATCGCAATCACCACCGCCGCCATCATAACCGGCAGATGGTTTACCATACCTACCGCCGTAATCACGGCGTCCAGCGAGAAGACCGCATCCAGGATGACAATCTGCGTGACTACCACCCAGAAGCTCGCATAGCCTTTACCGTGTCCGGTGTCATGCTCGCGGTTTTCCAGACGTTCATGCAGCTCGGTGGTCGCTTTAAACAGCAGGAATATACCGCCCAGCAGCATA
Organism: Salmonella sp. 2020_1395; assembly: GCF_043848115.1. Taxonomy (NCBI): domain Bacteria; kingdom Pseudomonadati; phylum Pseudomonadota; class Gammaproteobacteria; order Enterobacterales; family Enterobacteriaceae; genus Salmonella; species Salmonella sp. 2020_1395. Next base: position 214,572 of record NZ_JBCMFH010000004.1, read on the forward strand.
ATTAAATCGCGGCCGGAGAAGGTAAAATCCCAGACGGTAAAGAGCGGCTTTGTTAAGGTCACCAGCCACGAAATAATGGACAGCAGCGCCAGACGCATAATCAGCGCCAGCGAGAGCCCGATAAGACGCGCTTTGTCACGCTGCTTTGGCGGCAATTTATCGGCGAGGATCGCGATAAAGACCAGGTTATCGATACCCAGGACAATTTCCAGGACGACGAGCGTGAGTAAACCCACCCAAATTGAGGGATCCATTAATAATTCCATGACAAGCTCCTGCTTAAGGAATGACTAAACGGCGCCCACAACATCTCAAAGGATGCAGGCGGTAACGCAATAAACAAAGTAAGGCTATGGCAAGATATGCCAGATTGACAGGCGCAAAACGGCCAAAGAGTGAAATGACGTCGGTGACGATCCATACAACGGGCTGCTGCCCTATACCCCATTCTAATTAAACGGAAGCTAAACATAACAGAGACAACTGGTTTTTGGCAAAGATTTACCTTCCTTTGCAAAGAGATGTAACCGGGATATTTTACACTTCGAAATTTCTCATTATCGAAAACAAAATTACGGATCTCCATCACACAAAATATTTTTTTCGATATCTAAAATAATTCACGAAAATCATGCGTTTTTCGTTGTAACCCTCATCTGAATCGATTCGCTTGCGGACGGCGATTCAAAAAATACATCTGTCAAGTTGATGTGTTGACAATAATAAAGGAGGTAGCAAGTGACCATTGCTATTGTTATAGGCACACATGGTTGGGCTGCAGAGCAGTTACTTAAAACAGCCGAAATGCTGTTAGGCGAGCAGGAAAACGTCGGCTGGATCGATTTCGTTCCAGGCGAAAATGCCGAAACGCTGATCGAAAAGTACAACGCTCAGTTGGCTAAACTCGATACCAGTAAAGGCGTGCTATTTCTCGTTGATACATGGGGAGGCAGCCCGTTTAATGCTGCCAGCCGCATTGTCGTCGATAAAGAGCGCTATGAAGTTATTGCCGGCGTCAACATCCCGATGCTGGTCGAAACGTTTATGGCTCGTGACGACGATCCGAGCTTTGATGAGCTGGTCGCACTGGCGGTAGAAACCGGTCGTGAAGGCGTAAAAGCGCTGAAAGCGAAACCGGTAGAAAAAGCCGCGCCAGCGCCAGTCGCCGCCGCGCCAAAAGCGGCCACGCCGGCAAAACCGATGGGCCCGAATGATTATATGGTTATCGGGCTTGCCCGTATTGATGACCGCCTCATTCACGGTCAGGTCGCTACCCGCTGGACCAAAGAGACCAATGTCAGCCGTATTATTGTTGTGAGCGATGAAGTCGCGGCGGATACCGTACGTAAAACGCTGCTGACGCAAGTTGCGCCGCCGGGCGTTACGGCGCATGTGGTTGACGTCGCGAAGATGATTCGCGTCTACAATAACCCGAAATACGCCGGTGAACGCGTGATGCTTCTGTTTACCAATCCTACCGACGTCGAGCGCATCGTTGAGGGCGGCGTGAAAGTCACTTCCGTGAACATTGGCGGTATGGCCTATCGTCAAGGTAAAACGCAGGTGAACAACGCCGTTTCCGTCGATGAAAAGGATATCGAAGCCTTTAAAAAGCTCAACGAGCGCGGCATCGAGCTTGAGGTGCGTAAAGTTTCCACCGATCCGAAACTGAAAATGATGGATTTAATTGCCAAAGTGGCGAAATAACCGCCGGCATTTAATTAGCTTTCACACTTAAGATAGCAATAGGAGAAGTACAATGGAGATTACCACTCTTCAGATTGTGCTGGTGTTCATCGTCGCATGTATCGCAGGTATGGAGTCGGTACTTGATGAATTTCAGTTCCACCGTCCGCTGATCGCCTGTACCTTAATCGGCGCCGTTTTGGGGGACATGAAAACCGGTATTATCATCGGCGGTACTCTGGAAATGATCGCTCTGGGCTGGATGAACATCGGTGCTGCCGTTGCGCCTGATGCCGCACTGGCGTCCATCATCTCTACCGTTCTGGTCATCGCCGGGCATCAAAGCATTGGCGCCGGTATCGCGCTGGCGATTCCGCTGGCGGCGGCAGGCCAGGTACTGACCATTATCGTTCGTACCATCACCGTGGCATTCCAGCACGCGGCGGACAAGGCGGCTGAAAACGGCAACCTGACGGCGCTCTCCTGGCTGCACGTTTCTTCTCTGTTCCTGCAGGCAATGCGTATCGCTATCCCGGCGGTTATCGTTGCCATCTCCGTAGGCACCAGCGAAGTACAGGGAATGCTGAATGCGATTCCTGAAGTCGTCACAGGCGGTCTGAACATCGCCGGCGGCATGATCGTCGTGGTTGGTTATGCGATGGTTATCAACATGATGCGCGCAGGCTACCTGATGCCGTTCTTCTACCTCGGTTTCGTCACCGCGGCTTTCACAAACTTCAACCTGGTCGCACTGGGTGTCATCGGCGCAGTGATGGCTATTCTTTACATCCAGCTGAGCCCGAAATACAACCGTGTAGCGGGCGCGCCTGCAGCGGCTGCTGGCAATAACGATCTCGATAACGAACTGGACTAACAGGTGAGCGAAATGGTTGATATGACTAAAACTACCACCGAGAAAAAACTCACTCCGAGCGATATTCGCGGCGTATTTCTTCGTTCTAACCTGTTCCAGGGGTCATGGAACTTCGAACGTATGCAAGCGCTGGGCTTCTGCTTCTCTATGGTGCCGGCGATTCGTCGCCTGTATCCGGAGAATAATGACGCGCGTAAACAGGCGATTAAACGTCACCTGGAGTTCTTTAACACTCATCCTTACGTTGCGGCGCCGGTACTGGGCGTGACCCTGGCAATGGAAGAAAAGCGTGCGAACGGTGCAGAGATTGACGATGGCGCTATCAACGGTATCAAAGTCGGTCTGATGGGACCGCTGGCAGGCGTCGGCGACCCTATCTTCTGGGGTACCGTCCGTCCGGTATTCGCGGCGCTGGGCGCAGGTATTGCAATGAGCGGCAGCCTGCTTGGTCCGCTGCTGTTTTTCATCCTGTTTAACCTGGTGCGTCTGGCGACCCGTTATTATGGCGTGGCTTATGGCTACCGCAAAGGCGTCGATATCGTTAAGGATATGGGCGGCGGCTTCCTGCAAAAACTGACTGAGGGGGCGTCAATCCTCGGCCTGTTTGTCATGGGGGCATTGGTTAACAAGTGGACGCATGTGAATATCCCGCTGGTGGTTTCCACCATCACTGGTCAGGATGGTCAGACACGCGTTACCACCGTGCAAACCATTCTCGACCAGCTGATGCCGGGTCTGGTTCCGCTACTGTTGACCTTTGCCTGTATGTGGCTGCTGCGTAAGAAAGTTAACCCGCTGTGGATTATCGTGGGCTTCTTCGTCATTGGTATCGCCGGCTACTCCGTAGGACTGCTGGGCCAGTAAGGCTGTTGTACACTACCGGGGCCAAACGGCCCCGTTTTTTTATTTCTCTGGAGGATAAATGACTATCACGGACCTGGTGCTGATTCTCTTTATTGCCGCATTATTGGCTTACGCTCTCTACGATCAGTTCATCATGCCCCGTCGCAATGGCCCCACTCTGCTTTCTATAGCCCTGCTCCGCCGTGGTCGCGTAGACAGCGTTATCTTTGTTGGGCTGGTCGCCATCCTTATTTATAACAACGTAACCAGCCACGGAGCGCAGATGACCACATGGTTATTAAGCGCGCTGGCGTTAATGGGGTTTTATATATTCTGGATCCGCACGCCACGGATCATCTTTAAACAACGTGGCTTTTTCTTCGCCAATGTCTGGATAGAATATAACCGTATTAAAGAGATGAATTTATCGGAAGACGGCGTACTGGTGATGCAATTAGAACAACGACGCTTGCTTATCCGTGTACGCAATATCAACGATCTGGAAAAAATATATAAACTTCTTATTGAAAATCAATAATCTAAGATATAGCCTCAACTATGTTTTTCGAATTTTATTTCGAATCATAATATAGCTAAGGCTATATTTTCTATTGGCCAATTGTTATTTAATTTAACGTTTTATTGATGAATGAATCTAAATGAAAATCGTTTTCAATTAGAAGGCAAATAATATTTTATCGCTGTTGTTTTATATTCTAAAAATATGTTAATGTTGCGCCGTCAATTGGGGAGTAGCCGATTTCCAGACTCCGGAAATGTACGCGTCAACATACTCGTTGCAAAACGTGGCGCGTACGGACCAGCCGCCGCTGGTCAGGCGAGACCATAGGCGCATCAACTGCTGTGTATTTCGTCACAGAATGGCGACATGCATGTTTGCTGGGGGCAGTGATGTGTTTAATGGATACCCCGGTCAGGACGCTGTCATGCACTTTACTGCTACTGTTCTTCTCGCTTTCGGCATGTCGATGGATGCTTTCGCGGCATCAATTGGCAAAGGCGCCACCCTACATAAACCCAAATTCTCAGAAGCGTTGCGTACCGGTCTTATCTTTGGCGCGGTTGAAACGCTGACCCCGTTAATCGGCTGGGGGCTGGGGATATTGGCGAGTAAATTCGTTCTGGAATGGAACCACTGGATAGCCTTTGTTCTGCTGATCTTTCTGGGCGGACGCATGATCATCGAAGGTATCCGCGGCGGTAGCGATGAAGATGAAACACCGTTACGTCGCCACAGCTTTTGGCTATTAGTCACGACGGCTATCGCGACCAGCCTCGATGCGATGGCGGTTGGCGTCGGTCTGGCGTTTTTGCAGGTAAACATCATCGCAACCGCATTGGCTATCGGTTGCGCCACGCTTATCATGTCCACCCTCGGGATGATGATCGGTCGCTTTATCGGCCCAATGCTGGGTAAGCGTGCTGAAATTCTCGGCGGGGTCGTACTGATAGGAATTGGCGTCCAGATCCTCTGGACGCATTTTCACGGTTAACGGTTACGCTGCCAGAGATGAAGGTTGAAATCCGTCTGGCAGCTAAGTCCGGCGCTGGCGGCCAGTTGTTCCCACACTTCTGGCCTGGCGCGCCAGGCAAATGGCGTCATTTGCAACAGTGCTACAGCCGCTTCGGCGGTGAGCTGCATGTGATAAGCAAGGCGGGTACTCTGCTGCAATGTGAATCCGTCGAGCTGCTCGGTATACGGCGCATGTAAACGCACCTCATCATAAATGAGCCCTTTTAGTTCCATCAGATGATGCGGTCCCGGCGTGGCGGTAACGACCCAACCACCAGGTTTCACCACGCGCGCCAATTCCTGCGCCTTACACGGGGCGTAGATTCTGATCACCGCATCCATTGACGCATCGGCAAAGGGCAGTCGATGGCTTGACGCCACACAAAACTTCACCTGCGAATAGCGCTTCGCCGCCGCTTTGATCGCCGTTTTAGCAACGTCCAGTCCAAACGTGGTAACTCCCGGCAACGCCTCGGCAAAAGCATGAGTGTAATACCCCTCGCCGCAGCCGATATCCAGAATCGCCGTGGCCGACTGATCCAGCCGCTCGCGCAACAGGTTAATCACCGCATCGCGCAGCGGCTGATAATGGCCCGCATCAAGAAACGCTCTCCTCGCCTGCATCATTTCGGCGCTGTCGCCCGGATCGCGCGAACGTTTATGCTGTACCGGCAGCAGATTGATGTAGCCCTCTTTCGCCACATCAAACTGATGGCGCTGTGGACATATAACGCTGTTATTAATCTGCGTAAGCGGCTGATGGCAAAGCGGACAGGTAAACGACATGACAACTCCGGACTGGGGCGCTAAAGGGCGCAAGTGTAACGCGAATTGCGCCCCGGGAAAATCCTTTACGAGCCCGGAACCGCAACGTGGCTGCCATGCATCACCAGAAGGTGATCTGAATCGGCTGGCATACCGTCTGGCTCAACATTTTCCAGCCGCAGCACATCGCCCATGATCTGGCTGAAGACGGGCGCAGATACCGCGCCGCCATAATAAGCCCCATTTTGTGGATTATTAATCACCACCACCAGCGCAAACCTGGGGTTACTTGCCGGCGCGACGCCTGCGGTATATGCCACATACTTATCGACGTATTTACCATCATCGCCAATTTTTTTCGCCGTCCCGGTTTTGACCGCAATACGGTAGTCTCTTACTGCGGCTTTTGTTCCGCCGCCGCCAGGCAACGCGACGCTCTCCATCATATGTTCCACCTCGTGCACCAGTTCTTCAGGCATTACCCGCGTGCCGATCACGGGCGGATCAACTTTGGTGATCGATAACGGACGGTAGATACCAAAGCTGCCAATCGTGGCATAAACATGCGCCAGTTGCAGCGGCGTCACCATTAATCCATAGCCAAAAGCGAAGGTAGCGCGATCTAAATCACTCCAGTAACGGCGTTTCGGTAATAACCCGCTGCTCTCTCCGGTGAGACCCAGTCCGGTAGGCACGCCGAAACCAAAGCTTTTATAAGTATCCATTAATTTCTGCACCGGCATCGCCAGAGAAAGGTGAGAAACGCCGGTATCGCTGGATTTTTGCAAAATGCCGGTTAATGTCAGTTCCGGATAGTAACCGACGTCGCGGATACGGTGTCCATCGAGAGTAAAAGGATGGGTATCGATAACGCTGTCCGGTTGCACGATACCCTGCTGTAACGCAGTCATAATGACCAATGGCTTCACAGTAGAACCGGGTTCGAAAGTGTCGCTAATCGCGCGGTTACGAAAATCGTCCAACTGCGCGCCTTCACGGTTGTTCGGGTTGAAATCCGGGTAGCTCGCCATCGAGAGAATTTCACCCGTTGGGATGTTAATCAATACGGCAGCGCCGGATTCCGCTTTGTTCCAGATGACGGCGTTATCCAGCGCATCTTCGGTAACCGTTTGCAGACGTTCATCAATGCTAAGCTGAAGTTCATGAGCAGGAACCGGATTCACTTCCGTAATGTTCTCAATAACGTGACCAAATTTATCTTTACGCACCAGTCGGGAGCCCGGTTTTCCCGTCAGTTGCGCGTTAAAGCTTTTTTCAATACCTTCTATTCCCTGCCCGTCGATATTGGTAAAGCCGATCAAATTGGCCGCTACGTGTCCGGCAGGGTAAAAACGGCGCGACTCTTCCCGCAGGTTAATACCCGGTAGATTCAGTTTATCTATCCATTCGGCTTGCTGGGGTGAAACCTGGCGCGCAAGGTAGATAAAACGGCCTGCCGGGTTACTGTTTACCCGTTCCGCAAGCGTACTGAGAGACAGATGTAAGGCGCTGGCCAGCGCCTGCCAGCGCTCATTGTAGCCAACGCCGCCTTTGCTTATGATAGTCTTCGGATCGGCCCAGACAGCATTAACCGGAACGCTCACCGCTAAGGGCCGCCCTTCTCTGTCGGTGATCATGCCGCGTGGAGAGGCCGTGGTCACTTCACGAAGCGAGCGCATATCTTCTTGTTTCACCAGTTTCGACGGCGTAACAATTTGCAGCCATGCCACCCGCCCTAACAACAATGCCATACTGAGCAGAATGGCAGTGCAAAGTAGTGCAAAACGTATGGGCGCAAAATTACGGGTATCGCCGTCGCTTTTCTTTTTCACCTGATCTCCAGCCGAATCATTTTTCAGGTGATTGATTTAACGGGAAACGGACGGAAAAACCAGAAAAAACAATGCTAATAACCTCGCGCCTTTGCAACAAATCGCTAACGAGAGCGCATCCAGACACATTTTGAAGGATATTGAATTAAAAAGCCCCGCTTTTAGCGAGGCTTTATATCTGAGGCTGACGCGACAAACGCATCAAATCAGTGGTGTCGATCAGATAGCTGTTACGTTAACAGCAGCCGGACCTTTCTGGCCGTCCTGAATTTCGAACTCAACGTTCTGGCCTTCAGCCAGAGTTTTGAAACCATTGCCCTGGATAGCGGAGAAGTGTACGAACACATCTTTGCTGCCGTCAGCCGGAGTAATGAAGCCAAAACCTTTGGATTCGTTGAACCACTTAACTTGACCTTTAATCTTTGCCATTTGCAAAATTCCTTAGAGTGTTTTCTTTGCCCGTAGGCATAACATAGATAAAACTGAGACATTACTGCTTGAGGCACTAATATAAGGTTCGGCAGAGAAGCGGTATTCAACGTCAACGTGTTTACTCAGGACTTCTTTACTGAAAATGCCACACATAAACAGAACTGTACCTCGTTTAACCCAAAGCCTGTTATCACATACAACGTTAATTATGGCAAGCCATTTTTAAACGTGTCTCGATCCGTCGCACAAATTACGAGAACCTTCACAAATTGACAGCACGTTTATGCAACAAAATTGCGAAAGATATATCCTCACGCGCTGACGGACTCCTGACAACGTCACTGCTGAAAAGCCATTTTTCTACCATAGCTCAATAACTTCGCTTCTTCCAGTGCATCAAATCACATTTAAAAGCTGTATTTTTCATATCACTTTTTATGCTGAGTTATGCATAAATTGTCACAATGATAAAAAACACCTTTTAATCAAAATAATAGAAAAGAAAAGCGATTTTCGACACCGCTTTTTGTGATGTTCTGCGTCTTTACAGAATGCCTTAAAATAATGAACAAACAATGACAATCCATAAAGAGAGAGAAACGTTTCGCTTTTAATAGAGAATGAGCAGTATCACAAAAATGCCATATGTCCATTTGTTATACATATAAAACTATGTTGCATATAAAGCCATATATTATGTAAGGTGTTGATGCTGTAGTATCAGTTGCAAACGGCAACGCGGAGAGATCCGACGGGGAAATGGGGCGTATGGCACTGGCGCCATTTGCGCCCCGGTAAGCATTATCGTTCTGCAACCAGACGAATGATGTCCTCATCCTCTTTCGGTTCGCTTGCCGCTGTTGCGGGTTCCGCTTCTTTTTCTGGTTCGTTTGCTTCGCAAAGGCGGCGTAACAACGCGTTTTGCCGCTTCTGTTGATCCAATAACGCTTCGAGCAGTTCTATCTGCTCGTTGGCACGGGAACTTGCCCGGTTGACAAAGAACCAGAGCGCCAGCCCCACCACCAGAACCACCATTGATACTATTAAAGATGCAAGAGAAAACGCACCAGAGTTTAAAACGTCGTTCATTTCACCACCTCGATGTAGAGACGTCATTCTACCACTGCTACACGGGAAGGAAATCTCTGGTGTAAAACGTTTACCAGGGAATAAATTTATTGATGGCGCAAATACCGCTGAAAAATTGTACATCCTGATCGCACATGATATTAAACACCTGCGCCCACAGCAACAGGCATACTACCACCACGATGCCGAGAACGACCCATCGAAATTTTTTCACTCCACTCTCCGATCTTACATCTTATGTCGCTAAATTATCATGAGTTACTTAAACCAGGAGTAACTGTAGCGGCATTATATGTTTTTAGGAATGATTCACTTGTTTCAATCAATGTACACGCTACTCTTATTCTAACTAAAAAAGAAAAGAGGTAGTAATGCGTTTGATCATTCGCGCAATTGTATTGTTTGCCCTGGTGTGGATAGGCCTGCTGATGAGCGGCTATGGCATCCTGGTGGGAAGTAAAGTGAACGCTGCGGGGCTGGGTTTACAGTGCCATTACCTGACCGCACGCGGCACCAGCACGGCGCAATATCTCCATACCAACAGCGGCATTATTGGCTTTTCCGACTGTCCCATTTTCAGAAAAATCGCCACCGTGGTGGATAATGGCTAAGCGGCAATAAATAATTTCACAGTGAAACTATCACCAATAATTCTCCTATATTGGCTGTTGTTCATAAGTACTGTTAAATAATATTTTAATAACCGTTAAATAAGCCGACAGATATTATCTACTTTTACGATTTCATCCCACCCGATGTTATAAAAAAAGCAGCTACATTTTTCGTAGCTGCTTTTTTTTAACGTCATGCTAATAACGTTGCTTAGAAGGGATAATCGTTGTAACCCATTTGTTCAGAAATTTTACGCGCGGCGGCGTGTAACATAGCCACATATTCCTGTAGGCGTTCTTCTGAAAAACGCAGCGTCGGGAACGAAATGCTTAACCCTGCGATGACTACGCCAAAACGGTCAAATACCGGTACGCCGATACAACGTAACCCTTCTTCCTGTTCTTCGTTATCTTCACCGTAGCCTTGCGCACGCACTTCATCCAACAGCGGCAGCAACGCTTCAGTGCTGGTAATCGTGCGTCCAGTGCTTTGCTTATACTCTACGCCGTCGAGAATCTGCTTAACCTCATCACGGTCGCGCCAGGCCAGAAGCACTTTACCGATGGCCGTACTGTACAGCGGATTACGACGCCCAATACGTGAGTACATCCGCAGATTGTACATAGAGTCAATTTTATGGATATAGACAATGCTGTCTTCATCCAGCGCGCCAAGATGGATAGTTTCTTTTGTCAGACGAGACAGTTCGCGCATCTGAATGTCCGCACTGCGGATGAGATCAACATTTTGCAACGCTCGCGCGCCCAGCTCAAACAGCTTTAGCGTCAGAGAGTATTTTTCAGACTCCCCCTCCTGAGCCACGTAGCCCAGCGTTTTCATGGTTTGCAAAAAGCGATAAACGGTGCTTTTCGACATCATGACGCGCTGCGATAGCTCGGTAATCCCTATTTCACGCTCTTCACCCAGCGCCTGCAGAATGCCGAAAACTTTCAGCACAGAAGATACAGAATCAGGCTGCTTATCCAGATCTGCGTTTGCCATTTATCACCTCATTACGAGCGTTTTATAAAATTCAGAACGAGTTTTTATTATAATTTCACGCCAGGTCGCCCGCAATCCATCTTTGCTTACTTCGTTACAAATCTGCGACATAACAACTCAGTATTAATGCTAACATTATTATTCAGCTCATAATTCCCCTTATTACAAAATACTTATGGAAAAAACACGGGCCGATGGCCTGCCCCTCCCGCAGAGATACGGCGCTATCCTGACGATTATTATCGGTATTTCGATGGCGGTTCTGGATGGCGCAATCGCTAATGTCGCACTGCCAACCATTGCGACTGATTTACATGCCTCCCCTGCCAGCTCTATCTGGATTGTCAATGCGTACCAAATCGCCATTGTCGTCTCACTGCTTTCCCTGTCTTTTTTAGGCGACATGTTTGGTTATCACCGGATCTATAAATGTGGTTTAGTGGTATTTCTGCTTTCATCATTGTTTTGCGCGCTTTCAGACTCGCTGCAGATGCTGACGCTGGCGCGCATCGCGCAGGGATTTGGCGGCGCGGCGCTAATGAGCGTAAACACGGCGCTGATTCGTCTTATCTACCCCCAGCGTCATCTGGGACGAGGTATGGGAATTAACTCTTTTATCGTCGCAGTCTCTTCCGCCGCGGGTCCGACGATCGCCGCGGCGATTTTATCCATCTCATCATGGAAATGGCTGTTTCTGATTAATGTCCCGTTAGGTATCATCGCGTTAATTCTGGCCATCCGCTTTTTACCAGCAAACATCGCCCATGACACTAAGCCGCGCTTTGACTTACCGAGCGCGGTAATGAATGCGCTCACATTTGGCCTGCTGATTACCGCATTGAGCGGATTTGCCCAGGGACAGTCGCTAACGTTGATTGGCGCAGAGCTGCTCGTTCTGGTCGTGGTCGGGTTTTTCTTCGTGCGCCGCCAGCTTTCTTTGCCCGTCCCTTTGTTACCCATCGACTTGTTACGAATTCCGCTTTTTTCACTCTCGATCGGCACGTCAATTTGCTCGTTCTGCGCGCAAATGTTAGCCATGGTCTCGCTACCTTTTTATCTGCAAACCGTGCTGGGCCGTAGCGAAGTAGAAACCGGCCTGTTATTGACGCCCTGGCCGCTGGCAACGATGGTGATGGCGCCGCTGGCGGGATACCTGATAGAACGTCTTCATGCCGGTTTGCTAGGGGCGCTGGGAATGGTGATAATGGCAGCCGGGTTGTTTGCGCTGGTCATGTTGCCAGCCTCCCCCTCCGATCTGAATATTATCTGGCCAATGATCCTTTGTGGCGCAGGGTTTGGCCTGTTCCAGTCGCCGAATAATCACACCATTATCACTTCCGCGCCGCGTGAGCGCAGCGGTGGCGCCAGCGGGATGCTGGGCACGGCGCGACTGTTAGGCCAAAGTACTGGCGCCGCGCTGGTAGCGCTGATGTTGAACCAGTTTGGCGATAGCGGTACGCATCTTTCGCTGCTTGCGGCGGCGATCCTGGCGACTCTCGCGGCGGTGGTGAGCGGTTTACGTATTACGCAACCACGCGTTCAGGCGTAAAAAAAGCGCGTCATTCGACGCGCTTTTCATACTTGCCAGTGGGCTTATTATTTCAGGTACTCGCCGCTACGCAGCGCTTCGATGCGTTTATCCAGCGGTGGGTGCGTCATAAACAGCTCGCTTAACGATTTCGATTTACCGTTAATACAAAACGCCATCATGCTGGTCGCTTCTTGCGGCTCGTAGCTGGTTTTCAGGCGCTGCAACGCGGCAATCATTTTTTCACGGCCTACCAGCTTCGCCGATCCCGCATCGGCATGAAACTCACGGTAACGGGAGAACCACATGGTGATGATGCTCGCCAGAATACCGAAGACCAGTTCCAGCACCGTCGCAACGGCGAAATAGATTAGCGGATTACCGTTACTTCCTTCGCCTTCATCGCGGTTGCCGCCCAGAAAACCAGCAGCAATTTGCGCGATAATGCGCGAAATAAAGATAACGAAGGTGTTAACCACCCCCTGAATCAACGTCATCGTCACCATATCGCCATTGGCAATATGGCTGATTTCATGCGCAATGACGGCTTCCGCTTCGTCAGGGCTCATGTTTTGCAACAAACCGGTGCTCACAGCGACCAATGAGGCGTCACGGCGTGCGCCCGTCGCAAACGCGTTAATGTCCGGCGCATGGTAGATAGCAACCTGCGGCATGGCGATACCGGCCTGGCGCGCTTGCGTTGCTACGGTGTTCATCAACCAGCGTTCTCTTTCATTGCGAGGCTGTTCAATAACTTCCCCTCCTACGGATTTTAACGCCATCCATTTGGACATCAGCAATGAAATAAAAGAACCGCCAAAACCAAACAGCAGCGCCATGATCAGCAAGCCTTGCACGCTGCTCGACTGTATCCCTGTCAGGCTCAGAACCAGCCCGAAAACGACCATCACGGCCAGGTTCGTCAGCAGGAAGAGCGCGATTCGCATCATAATTTTCTTTTAACCTCAATTTAACAAAGCGCACTATGCGATTACCCACATCGTATGGGTCTTATGGCTATTTTCAAGCATCACCAGGCGGTAAGTCACGAGAAAAACACAACTTTACATTTTGTAGCATTATCCTGACGACTTCTGCGCTTGTTAAAAAAAAACAGGCACAATTTTTTGTGCCTGTTTAGCGTTACTTATTGGCTGCCGCCTGCTCCGCTGGTTTTTCTTTTTCAAGATGCGCCAGGTCCAGAGCAATCTTCACCGTTTCATCAAGGTACGGGTCCGGCTCCTGGTAATCCTTTGGCAGATCGTCCAGTTTCTTCAGCAACGGTTTACCCTCACGTTTAAACCGATCGTTAATACGCGCCAGACGCAGAGCGTCTTCTTCATTGTTCTCTTTCTCACGCTGCGCATAATTCAGAGAGACGATGTTGCGCTTATCCTTCATGGCATTGAAACGTGCAATATCCTTCATGATGTACTGAAACTCAGGATCTTTGGCGATACGCGCGTTGTGTTCTTTCAATAATTCCGGGCCAAACGGGGCCAAATCGTCCGATTTCACGTATTTCGCCGCATCAATGCTATCCCACGGCAAGGCGTTATCTTCAAATTTTTCTCCGGTTTCCGTCTCTTCATTGCCAGTCGGCATGATGATATCCGGCGTGACCCCTTTACGCTGCGTACTACCGCCGTTGACACGGTAAAACTTCTGAATGGTGTACTGCACCGAACCCAGCGCAGGCCATTCCGGGCGAAGCATCTGATCGTAAATTCGGTTTAGCGAACGATATTGCTGTACCGTCCCTTTACCGAAGGTCGGCTCACCGACAATCAGCGCGCGACCATAATCCTGCATCGCGGCAGCAAAGATTTCCGATGCCGAGGCACTGAAACGATCGACCAGCACCACCAGCGGGCCTTTGTAGTAGACCACGCCGTCGGTGTCGCTATCCTCACGCACTTTGCCGTTATTGTCGCGCACCTGAACTATCGGACCAGAAGGGATAAACAGACCGGAAAGCGAAACGGCTTCCGTCAGCGCCCCACCGCCGTTTGAACGCAGATCGATAACGATGCTGTTAACGTTCTGTTTTTCCAGCTTCTGAAGCTGAACTTTGACATCATCGGTCAAGCCAACATAGAAGCCTGGAATATCCAGTACGCCAACTTTTTCCTTGCCGACGGTTTTCACCGACATTTTAACCGCGCGATCTTCAAGACGAATCCGTTCACGCGTCAGCGTGATAATACGCGTTTTCGTCCCTTTGCCAGCCGGCAGTATTTCCAGTCGAACCTTGCTGCCTTTTGGCCCTTTGATCAGCGCCACCACATCGTCAAGACGCCAGCCAATGACGTCGACCATCGGTTTTCCAGCTTGCCCTACGCCGACGATACGATCGCCGACGCTAATCGACTTGCTCTTCGCTGCCGGGCCGCCGGCAACCAATGAGTTAATGACAGTATAATCGTCATCCATTTGCAGCACCGCGCCGATACCTTCCAGAGACAGGCTCATTTCGGTATTAAACTGCTCGGTATTGCGGGGAGAAAGATAATTTGTATGTGGGTCGATTTCACGCGCAAAAGCGGTCATCGCCAGCGAGAACACATCTTCACTGTTGGTCTGCGCCAGGCGACGAATAGCGAATTTGTAGCGACGCGTTAGCGTTTCGCGAATTTCTTTGTCGCTCTTGCCGGTGAGTTTCAGACTGAGCTCATCGAATTTCACTTTACCATCCCACAGCGCATTTAGCTCAGCCTCATCTTTAGGCCAGGGCGCTTTACTGCGGTCCAGGTTAAACGTATCGTTTCCGGTGAAATCCATTGGCCGTTCCAGCACTTTTAGCGCGTACTGGTAACGTTCAAACCGGCGCTTTTGCGCCAGGTTATAAAGATCGTAAAAAACATCCAGCTTACCCGTGCGCAGCTCATCGCCCAACACGGTTTTCTTTTTCGCAAACTGCTCGACATCGCTCGCCAACAAAACGTTGTGGCTATAGTCGAGAAGATTCAGATAGCGATCAAAAATCTTTGCCGAAAATGCCTCATCCAGATCGAACTGGCGATAGTGGGAGCGGGTAAAACGCGACGTTACTCGCTCGCTCACCGTCGCATGTTGCGTCTCTTCCTTTAGTACGGGAATTTGATCGGCACGCGTAATATCTTCCACGGCGAAGGACTGGCCTGCTAATGCAAGCAGGCCAGCTAACGCGGTAAGCCTAAAAAAAGTGTTCATGCCAGGCCTGGCCTCCGTTTCAGAACACCAGGTGTTCTGCGCGTACAATCAAAGACATACCCGAATTCAGCTGTACACGGACACCATCTTTGGTGATTTCTAATACGGTGGCATCCATCGCATTATTACCCGCTTTCACCTTGAGGGACTGCCCTACGGTCAATACTGAAATATCAGAAACCGGCGTGTGCTTCTCTTCGCGAGGCGCACGCGGCGCTTTCGTCGTCGGTTTATCAGCGCGAGGTTTACGTTCAGCGCCTTCTTTACGACGCGCTACCGGGCGAGGTTTACGCTCGCGTCGCGGCGCGTCTTCTTTTTCGCCAGCCGCCGCGGCAGCTTCGCGTTTTTTCGCTTGCTGCTCTGCGCGCTGCGCCTGAACACGGGCTTTGGCTTCTTCAAGCTGCTTACGCGCATGTTCGACATGCTGTTCTTCCAGCTCGCCGCACGGATTGCCATCAAGGTCGACGCGCGTTGCGCCCGGCTTAACGCCGTACAGGTAACGCCAGCTTGAAGTATAAAGACGTAAAGCGGAACGAAGTTGCGTTTTGCTGAGGTTCATTTCGCCCCCAACTCGCTCTACCAGATCCTGAAAAATACCAATTTTCAGCGGGCGAGCTTCGCCTTCCGCACTAAAACAGTGAGGAAAACGCTCGGCCAGAAACGCGATAACTTCTTTACTGCTATTCAACTTAGGTTGATTTTCCATGAAATTTCCTGATTACAACGGACGTAGCCAACAAGCAGCAGGCATGAACAGGCGTCATTATAATGACGCCATCAGTAATTGCTACGTTATCCGTTGATTATCCTGCGACGCTCGCAAAGAATTTTTTGTAATCCGTCGTTGCAAGCACGGTTTCAAGCTGTGCGACCAGCGTACGCAGGCCGTGTTCATCTTCTTCGGTAAAACGGCCAAACGCCGTGCTATCTATATCCAGCACGCCGATAATCCGTTCGCCAACCGTGACAGGCAGCACAATTTCGGCGTTGCTGGCGGCATCACAGGCAATATGGCCGTCAAACGCATGAACATCATCAATACGTTGAACCTTATTCTGCGCTACCGCTGCGCCGCACACGCCGCGACCAACCGGAATCCGCACACAGGCGATTCGCCCCTGAAACGGCCCCAACACCAGCGTATCGCCTTCGAGGAGATAAAACCCTGCCCAGTTCACCTCGGTAAGACGTTCGAACAGTAGCGCGCTGGTATTCGCCAGCGTGGCCAGAAAGCTGGTTTCACCTGCCATTAACGACTGAAAATCGCGGTTTAACGCCGCGTATAGTTCTGTTTTGCTCATTATATAATCACTTCGTGGTCTTACTCCTAAACACAGGCTATTAAAATAAGCATTAAATGCGTTCTTGCTCAAGATTATTCCTGTCATGAGTTAAGATTACATTATTCTAACACTTTGATTCACGATACATGGCTCTGAACACCTCACACGTCACGCCAACAAAAAAGCTAACGATCAGGTCAATTAGCGAAGCGCTGCCGCGCAGCCACTACCAGCGCTGCCCTGAATGCGACATGCTGTTCAGCTTGCCGGAGATGAGCGCTCATCAAAGCGCTTATTGTCCTCGTTGCCAGGCTAAAATTCGCGATGGGCGCGACTGGTCGCTGACGCGGCTGACCGCGATGGCGGTAACCATGCTGCTATTGATGCCGTTTGCCTGGAGTGAACCGCTACTCCATATCTACCTGTTGGGCGTACGCATTGATGCCAATGTGATGCACGGCATCTGGCAAATGACGCAGCAGGGCGATCCGTTAACCGCCGCAATGGTGCTCTTTTGCGTGGTGGGCGCGCCGCTTATTCTGGTTTTTTCAATTGCTTATCTGTGGTTTGGCAGCCTCCTCGGCATGAATCTGCGTCCAGTCCTGCTGATGCTGGAAAAACTGAAAGAGTGGGTGATGCTGGACATCTATCTGGTCGGTATTGGCGTTGCCTCTATCAAAGTGCAGGACTATGCCTTTCTGCAGCCGGGCATCGGGCTTTTAGCGTTCGTCTCGTTGGTGGTTCTTAGCATTCTGACTATGATTCATCTGAATGTGGAGCAACTATGGGAACGATTTTATCCGCAGCGCCCTGCTCAACGTGCGGACGAAAGATTGCGCGTCTGTCTTGGCTGCCACTTTAGCGGCTATCCGGATGCGAAAGGACGCTGCCCGCGTTGTCATATTCCGCTACGGTTACGCAGAAAACAGAGCATACAGAAGTGTTGGGCGGCCTTGCTGGCGTCTATTGTCTTTTTGCTGCCGGCAAACCTGCTGCCTATCTCGGTAATCTACATTAATGGCGGGCGTCAGGAAGATACTATCCTGTCGGGCATTATGTCGCTTGCCAGCAGCAATATCGCCGTCGCCGCCGTCGTTTTTATCGCCAGTATTTTGGTGCCGTTTACCAAAGTCATCGTGATGTTTACGCTACTGTTGAGTATCCATTTTAAATGCGAACAGGGACTGCGGACGCGAATTCTGTTGCTGCGTCTGGTGACATGGATAGGCCGCTGGTCGATGCTGGATCTTTTCGTTATCTCGTTAACCATGTCTCTGATTAATCGCGATCAGATTCTGGCTTTTACTATGGGACCGGCTGCGTTTTATTTCGGCGCAGCGGTAATTTTGACTATTCTTGCAGTGGAATGGCTGGATAGCCGCTTACTTTGGGATGCACATGAGTCAGGAAACGCCCGCTTCGAAGACTGAAGCGCAAATTAAAACTAAACGCCGTATTTCACCTTTCTGGCTGCTACCGCTTATCGCGCTAATGATCGCAGGGTGGCTGGTATGGGATAGCTACCAGGATCGCGGCAATAGCGTGACTATCGATTTTATGTCGGCGGACGGTATCGTACCGGGCCGGACTCCCGTGCGTTATCAGGGAGTAGAAGTCGGCACCGTGGAAGATGTCAGTCTGAGCAAAGATCTGCGCAAAATTGAAGTTCGCGTCAGTATCAAATCAGATATGGAAGATGCGTTGCGCGAAGAGACGCAATTCTGGCTGGTGACGCCCAAAGCCTCGCTGGCGGGCGTTTCCGGCCTGGATGCGTTGGTCGGCGGGAATTACATCGGTATGATGCCAGGTAAAGGCAAGCCCAGAGATCATTTCGTCGCCCTGGATACACAGCCTAAATACCGGCTTAGCAACGGCGATCTGATGATTCATCTCCATGCGCCGGATCTCGGTTCGCTTAATAGCGGTTCACTGGTCTATTTCCGTAAAATCCCTGTCGGACGGGTGTATGACTATTCGATTAACCCTAACAAACAGGGCGTGACGATTGACGTTCTGATTGAGCGACGGTTTACCGATCTGGTGAAAAAAGGCAGCCGTTTCTGGAATGTCTCCGGCATTGACGCCGATCTAAGCCTGAGCGGCGCGAAGGTGAAACTGGAGAGCCTCGCAGCCCTGGTCAATGGCGCGATTGCGTTTGATTCGCCGGACAATTCCAAACCCGCCGCCCAGGATGACACGTTCGGCTTATATAAAGATTTAGCCCACAGCCAACGAGGGGTAATCGTTAAACTTGAGCTGCCCAGCGGAGACGGTCTGAAGGCGGAATCTACGCCGCTCATGTACCAGGGACTGGAGGTGGGTGAGCTTTCTAAACTGACGCTCAACCCTGGCGGTAAAGTCACCGGAGAGATGACCGTCGATCCCAGCGTTGTTCCGCTGATGCGGGAAAATACGCGTATTGAGTTACGCAATCCCAAACTGTCGCTAAGTGACGCGAATATCAGTTCGTTGTTAACCGGAAAAACCTTCGAGCTGGTGCCGGGCGACGGCGAACCGCGCAGTGAATTTGTGGTGGTGCCGGGTGAAAAAGCCCTGCTGCATGAGGCGAATGCCTTAACCCTGACGCTGACGGCCCCGGAAAGTTACGGCATCGAACCGGGCCAGCCGTTAATTTTACATGGTGTAAAAATTGGCCAGGTCATTGAGCGCAACTTATCCAGTAAAGGCGTGTCATTCACCGTCGCGATTGAACCGCAGCACCGGGATTTGGTACAGGGCGACAGTAAATTCGTGGTCAACAGCCGGGTGGATGTCAAAGTCGGCCTTGACGGCGTAGAGTTCCTCGGCGCCAGCGCCAGCGAGTGGATTGACGGCGGAATTCGTATTTTACCCGGTACGAGCGGGAAGATGAAATCCACCTACCCGCTCTATGCTAACCTGGAAAAAGCGCTGGAAAATAGCCTCAGTGACTTACCGACTACCACCTTAACGCTGACGGCCGAAACGTTGCCGGATGTCCAGGCAGGTTCCGTCGTGCTGTATCGAAAATTTGAAGTAGGCGAAGTCATCACCGTTCGCCCACGCGCCAATACCTTTGACATCGACCTGCATATTAAGCCGGAGTATCGCCACCTGTTAACCAGCAATAGCGTGTTCTGGGCGGAAGGCGGCGCGAAGGTGCAACTTAACGGCAGCGGCCTAACGGTACAGGCCTCGCCACTCTCCCGCGCGCTGAAAGGGGCCATTAGTTTTGATAACCTGAGCGGCGCCAGCGCCAGTCGGCGCAAAGGCGATAAACGCATTCTTTATGCTTCAGAAACTTCCGCCCGCGCGGTAGGCGGACAAATTACGCTGCACGCGTTCGACGCTGGAAAATTGGCGGAAGGGATGCCAATTCGTTACCTCGGTATTGATATCGGCCAGATCCAGACGCTGGAATTGATCACCGCACGTAATGAAGTGCAGGCAAAAGCCGTCCTTTATCCGGAGTACGTACAGACATTTGCCCGCGCCGGGACACGTTTTTCCGTTATTACGCCACAAATTTCCGCGGCGGGCGTCGAGCATCTGGATACGATTCTCCAGCCCTATATTAACGTTGAGCCAGGACGCGGCGCGGCGCGGCGCGACTTTGAACTGCAGGAAGCCACGATTACCGACTCACGCTATCTGGATGGGTTAAGCATCGTCGTGGAGGCGCCAGAAGCAGGCTCGCTTAATATTGGCACACCCGTCCTGTTCCGCGGTATCGAAGTGGGAACCGTCACCGGAATGTCCCTGGGGTCGCTCTCCGATCGCGTGATGATCACCTTGCGCATCAGTAAGCGTTACCAATATCTGGTGCGTAATAACTCCGTATTCTGGCTTGCCTCCGGCTATAGTCTCGACTTTGGTCTGACAGGCGGCGTGGTGAAAACGGGGACATTCAATCAGTTCATCCGTGGCGGTATCGCCTTCGCTACTCCACCAGGTACGCCTCTGGCGCCAAAAGCGCAAGCCGGTAAGCATTTCCTGTTACAAGAGAGCGAACCGAAAGAGTGGCGTGAATGGGGTACCGCTCTGCCACGTTAAACACCCGGCTCCGGCGTACTCGCGCCGGAGCGTTTTATGCTACACTGCGCGCCTGTTTTTTTGCCGGCGATACACCTGTGGCTCAACACGCTGTCTATTTTCCTGACGCTTTTCTGACGCAAATGCGTGAAGCAATGCCTTCCACGCTCTCTTTTGATGAATTTATTTCGGCCTGCCAACGCCCGTTGCGCCGCAGTATACGCATCAATACGCTTAAAATATCCGTGGCTGATTTCCTTGCCCTAATCGCGCCCTACGGCTGGTCGCTCACGCCAATTCCGTGGTGTCATGAAGGATTCTGGATCGAGCGCGATGATGAAGAGGCATTGCCGCTTGGCAGTACCGCTGAGCATTTAAGCGGCCTGTTTTACATTCAGGAGGCCAGTTCGATGCTGCCGGTCGCGGCCCTGTTCGCCGATGATAATCATCCGCAGCGGGTTATGGATATGGCAGCGGCGCCTGGCTCCAAAACCACGCAGATCGCTGCCCGCATGGGGAACCGCGGCGCCATTCTGGCCAACGAATTTTCGGCCAGCCGCGTCAAAGTTCTGCACGCTAATATCAGCCGATGTGGAATCGCCAATACCGCACTGACGCATTTCGATGGCCGCGTATTTGGCGCTGCGTTACCGGAGATGTTTGACGCTATCCTGCTGGATGCGCCCTGCTCTGGCGAAGGCGTAGTACGTAAAGATCCTGATGCGCTAAAAAACTGGTCGCCAGAAAGCAATCTGGATATCGCGGCTACACAGCGGGAACTGCTCGACAGCGCTTTTCATGCTTTGCGACCCGGCGGCACTCTGGTCTACTCCACCTGCACGTTAAATCGCCAGGAAAACGAAGAGGTCTGCCTCTGGCTAAAAGAGACCTACGCCGACGCCGTTGAATTTTTGCCGCTGGATGATCTGTTTCCTGACGCTGACCGCGCCCTCACCCCGGAAGGCTTCCTGCACGTCTTCCCACAAATTTACGACTGCGAAGGATTCTTCGTCGCACGTCTGCGTAAAATATCATCCCTTCCAGCCATGCCCGCGCCGGGGTATAAAGTGGGGACGTTTCCTTTTACCCCCCTCAAAGGCCGCGAAGCATTACACGTTACCCAGGCGGCCAACGCCGTCGGACTGCTATGGGATGAAAATCTCCATCTTTGGCAGCGTGAAAAAGAGGTCTGGCTGTTCCCGGCAGAGATTGAATCACTGATCGGAAAAGTCCGTTTTTCCCGGCTCGGCATTAAACTGGCCGAAAGTCATAATAAAGGCTATCGCTGGCAACATGAGGCGACGATAGCCCTTGCCTGCCCGACTCATGCTCACGCGTTCGAACTCTCTGCGCAAGAGGCGGAGGAGTGGTATCGCGGTCGGGATATTTATCCGCAAACACCCCCTGCCGCTGATGATGTCCTGGTGACGTTCCAGCGTCAGCCGCTTGGTCTGGCAAAACGTATCGGCTCAAGAATAAAGAACAGTTACCCGCGTGAACTGGTACGTGATGGCAAACTCTTTACTGGTAATAGTTAAAAGGCGCACAAAAAAACCGCACTTTTTGACTGGCGCTTTTGCGTACGTTGACTACGCTGAAAAATGGACGGCTAAACTGGTCGTACCACAATTAGCGTATTAACGGAGAGCACGATGATGAAAACCAGTGTGCGCATTGGCGCTTTTGAAATCGACGATGCCGAATTACATGGCGAATCGCCGGGGGAGCGAACGTTAACAATCCCCTGTAAATCCGATCCGGATTTATGTATGCAACTGGACGCCTGGGATGCCGAAACCAGCGTTCCCGCCATTCTCAACGGGGAACATTCCGTTTTGTTCCGTACTCATTACGATCCTAAATCTGATGCCTGGGTCATGCGTCTTGCCTGACTCAAAAAGAACCCGTCGCCAGGCGGGTTATTTATTCTTCCTTTTCTCATTTCCCCCCTGCGCTAACCTCTCCTACACTATCGTGTAAAGTAGTTAACATTGAGGATGTAATGTTCGCGCTGGTACTTTTTGTATGTTACCTGGATGGAGGATGCGAGGATATTGTCGTGGACATCTACGATACCGAGCAGCAATGTCTTTATTCGATGGACGATCAACGGATTCGCCATGGCGGCTGTTTTCCGGTAGAGGATTTTATCGACGGCTTCTGGCGACCTGCGCAGCAATATAGCGATTTTTAACCCTGGTCGCTGATACCGCTATTGTATCCGCGCTAACGTCAATTGCCCGCCAAATACCGCGCCCGTATCAATATAGTGTACGTTGGCAAAATCCATGCGCCGACGCAACGGCGTATGGCCAAACCAAAAATGATCGGCACCGCTAATCCCGCCGCGCTTATTTATGAGCCGTTCGCGGCTCCAGAGAACCTGATGTAAATCGACCTTTTTTTGCCATTGATAGGTTGACGCGGGGTAATCAGCATGAGCGATCACATGCGTGCTATGGCGGCAGCGAACTTCCAGTATCCAGGGCAGCCGCTGACAAAGAATAAAAAGCGCTTCAGCTTGCGCAGCGTGTTCAGCCGTCAGGCGGGTAAACCAGTCGCCACCATTCATCAACCACAGCGTCGACTGCGATGAGGCCCGCGCATCCAGCGCCATTTGTTCATGATTGCCGCGAACCGCCGTCATCCAGGACTCACGCAGTAAAGCCAGGCAACCCAGGCTGTCCGGGCCTCTATCAATGAGATCGCCCACAGAAACTAACAAGTCTTGTTGCGGATCAAATCGACACTCACGTAACTTTTTCATTAACATTGAAAAACAGCCGTGGATATCACCGACCACCCAGACATGCCGCCAATTCTTTGCCTCTATTCGCTGATAAATCTCTTCAGGCCGCATCATATTTTTCCTGTCGTTCATTATCCAGGACAGATATAAAAGGATAGCGTGTGCAGATTTTCTTGCTTAGTAAATGTGCTCTGTTGTAAATAGCGAATTTCATCAGTAGCGAGTAAATACTTTGTTATTATCGCAATAAAATATAACTGGCTGCGCCAGGGGAGTGTTATCCCCTGGCGCAGCGAGCTACTCACTATCGCCTGTTCA
Source organism: Salmonella sp. 2020_1395 (assembly GCF_043848115.1). Lineage (NCBI taxonomy): Bacteria > Pseudomonadati > Pseudomonadota > Gammaproteobacteria > Enterobacterales > Enterobacteriaceae > Salmonella > Salmonella sp. 2020_1395. The sequence continues at coordinate 238,322 of NZ_JBCMFH010000004.1, forward strand.
CGTTCAATATTCTCCCTCCTTAAAAGCATGCCAAAAACATAAACCACATATCGACACCACAGGCTTCAGCACACTCTTGAGCTGAGTGAGTTGCAAGGCAAACCAGCGCCAATGCAGGTGTCGTTACCGTGGCGACCATCGCCCCCACAAACAGGAGCAGCATAATTTTTTTTAAAGGCGGCATAACCTCTCCTGACAGTTAACAGACCATTAATCCTTATCGAGACATAATCCGTGCGCGGGTATCATAGACTTAACAACACGCAGCGTTACAAAAAAAGCTGTCTGGTTATGCCGGTATTTAGAGTAATAACAATTATTTTAAGTTTTAAGGGTATCCATTTGATTTTTATATTAAAATAAAGATGACAACGTTTTGTTAAAAGCGTCGCCATAAAAATGAATATATACTTTCAGAAAATCTGCTATTAATTCATATGGTTAATAGCAGTATTGTGTTTGCTATCTTCAGGAGGCATTCTGAAGATACTTATTCGCGATATTTTCTATAGTTAACTGAAATTGTTGTGGCGTCGGCATCGTCCCCTTATTAAACAGCGGCGTAACCTCTTTCATAACGATTTTCTCAGCATACGCTTTAAAAGCCACCTGCTGATTATGATTTATAAACATATGCGGATATTTAATACTCGCTGCAGCAATGAGGGGGACGACAAAAGGATTCGCCCCTGCCCCACCTGGAGTAAATACGCCGTTTTTTATCTCCCCAGGTAGCCCCGCATTCTGCGCAGCCTCTCCTATCTCTTTCAGAAAGGGGGTAATACTGACCCCTTTACTGATGAGCAATTTACAACAGTGATCTTTATTATTACTGTACACGGCTGATAATATGGCTTCGCATGTCTGACGAGCATAGGCCGGATCTTTACTCGCATTACCTTTGATATCCAGGCTATTGAGCTTTTGCAGCATAAAATCTTTAACAGTTTTACTGGTTAATACTGCCCTACCCTCAGAAGCGCTCCCACGATGAAAATGGCTAGTCGGTATGTCTGTTTGCAGATGCAGGCTAAAGCGATCAGACAGACTCGTCGACAGGCTGATAAAGCTATTTCTAACGGCAGTAATACTTTTTGCAAAAACGTCCTTATCCGTTGTTTTTTCTTTTACTGGTTCAACGTCACTTCTATGGATTCTATAGTGCTGGGTGGATAGTGTTATGTTAGTCACGGTAGTTCTCCTTTTGGGTACCTATGCATAGCTACACTTTATTTATATTTCTTGCTTTCAAAAAATAGCCACCTTCGCCACAACCATTTTTATTCATTGATCTGTATAAATTTTATTTTCCTGATGGATTTTGTTCTTCTGTCACTTAGCCTGTTTTTTTTCGGCGCAAGGAGATCGACTTTTATCGAGGAACATTTTTGCCGGGACAATCCTGAACAGGCAAAACATCACTTCAATTCAACTGCTGCGTCACACAAAAACATTCATGAATATTATTATTTATGCTGATGTTGTTACGATTTTGCCCCTATTCAAACACTGACTGTCAGTTATCCTGCCTGCAGGTTAGCCGCTTTTTCAAAACCTATAAAGTCTCCACGCCAAACCTCTCCACCACTGTAATCATTATCTAAATATCAATTAATTAACTGATTTTTATATATTATGACTTTTCATGGCGTTCAGAAAAACTACAAATGAAATGGATTGACTTATCTATTAATGGTCAAAAAAACGCGCTACGAGAAATAATCAGTAACAATTGCAACACTATTCCAATCATAACGTAAACTATATGATACCGGGCGATTATTATTGCTTTTAGGTAACATCTTTGTATGGCTGCTTTTAAGCAACAATACTCTAACACAACATATAACATTATAACTTACAATAGGTTAACAAATGGAATTACAGCTTATGCTTAACCACTTTTTCGAGCGCGTCAGAAAGGATGCAAATTTCAACGCATTTCTAATCGATCTGGAATATAATAATATCGCTTATTACATCTATTTTGTTGCTACCGGTAATGTGAAAATTATCACTCATGCAGGCCACTTCATTTCTATTAAAAGCAATAGAAAGCTGATTAAAGTCAATTCAACACCGAATACGCAATTAATAAAATTGACTTCAGCCAAACACTTTTCGGGGGAGCATTCCTATGAAAAATACTGTACCGATCTGGCAACGGCAGGCGTTTTTAAATGGATTGTGGAATTAAACCAAAAAACTCGACAATACTGGTCGAAAGACAACCAATTATTATATATAGAAAATGTGGTCATGCCGCTTTAACAAGCCAGGGTAATAATAGCGTCAGTCGTGACATCCGGCGTGTTGCGACTGCGGGTTATCCATTTAGAGACCATAATGAGAGTCTGACTGCGAGAGTTACCCTGTGCAGTCCGACCGACGCAGCAACGTTTGACACGATGCTCGACAATAGCATCTCCTGATGCAGGAGAAATGATATTCAAAGCGATATCGACTAAAAGCTCAAAATATTTGCCTGCTATTTATATTCCATCTAATTAATACCCTCCAGGAAGTGTGGCATAATTGCAGAATCTGTCAGGATTCCGGGAACATACCGGAGCGTAATCGAAAAACTATCTGGAGATGTATGAGCAAGGATGAAATCAGTTATCAAATTCTTTACCGGTACTCTCTGGAAAAGCTATACAGTACCCTTACCAGAAGAGTAGATAACGTGCTGTCATTCGCCCTCGTTTTTCTCGGGGTCGGCGTCACCATAAACGTCGGGAATCCCTTTATTCTGGGGCCAGGCATTGTGGGTATCGCCATACTAAAAAGAGTACTCCGCTTCGGCACGCGATCAGCACAGGCCGACCGGCAGTCCCGCGCCTGGCTGAAACTTTTTAATACTCAGCACCGCTTTCCTTCAGATAAAACACTGTTCCTTGCCTTCACATCGCTTGAGCAAGACGCGAGCGAAGCATGGTCCATGCTTATTGGTCCTGCCATCGTCATGACTGAGACCGCCCTCGGAAAAACGCCCATTGAGCCATTGACGGCGTGTGAAAAACTCTGCGCATTTTTGAGTGGCGCGACGAAATCCCAGCCAGCAGCTCGCAATTGACCTGTCTTCTAAACGTCTGTGCCATACCACAGAGATTTAGTACAAAATTAATTACGTTTATGTGGAGTGATCTCCTCCTAATATCGAACTGTATGAGCGCGACATACTGGTGAAGTTAAATCCTGAGCAGACGTGGAATGAGCTGCACCTGTTGATGGGGAATGTGGAGCCGGTGCTGCTGTGCTGGGAAAAGCCTGGGGAGTTCTGCCACCGGCAACTGGTCTCACGGTGGTTCCGGCGTGAGCTGGGGATTTCAATTGAAGAGTACGATCCTCGGGCCACGCCGCAGTTTGATTTGTTCTGAGCCTTTTCGGTTTCAGCGGTGCGCTTCTGCCGATAATTTTGGATGAGTCGGTTTTGGTTAATTATTCGCCTTCAGATGAGGTTGTTATTTCACATAAAATAACAAAAAAAACACGTATAACATTATTTACACATGTACAAGTGAAACATAATCAGAGAAGATACATCATGTTTTATTAATTTACTGCAAATATAAAATTTATGAACATACCATCATCATTATATAAATATACTACGTTTGACAGTGCCACTCGCATTATACAGAATCAGAGTTTCAGATGGTCATCTATCCTCGACTTTAACGATCCATTCGAGTCAAGATTTCACCTCGATGAAAAAAATGAAAACAATGCAATAAGATTAATGGCTATAGCTTCATCAATCACTTGCAAACTGCTAACAGTAAACGACACAAACACTATATATGAACAATTTAAAGAAAAAAGACCGGATAAATATCAAGAACTAGTGAAAGCAAATAACATCATAAACACTTACATTAAATTATTCATTAAAAATAAGACAGTCGATAATTATTTAAATATAGAGAAAGCTATAAGGCGTAGCATGTCAATCTCAGACATAATGGAGAAAACCATATATGGATATAAAGGATTTATCGATGCAACTCATAAAATAATCAAAGAAAAACTCGGTGTTTTATGTTTAAGTAAAATACCGAACAACCATTTAATGTGGTCTCATTACGCACAAAACCATACAGGCATTATGTTCGAAATCGATATAGAAAAACTAAAAGAATGCACTGTAATCGCTAACACACTAAAAAAAATAAAGTACACAGAACAATTCCCTGAGATAACCTTTGAAATCATTAAGGGCATGAATGAGGAGTTATTCCCCGAAGAAGCCAAAAAGCTTTTTGAAGCATTGCTTTTGACAAAGCAAGAAATTTGGAATTATGAAAATGAATACAGATCAATAATACCAATAAAAAATCTTGCTGAAAACGGACTATTCTCTCTCCCGAAAGAATGCTTCAAATCAGTTACACTTGGCTGCGCTATGCAGGAACAGGATAGGAATAAAATATTATGTATGATTCATAATCATTTACCCGAAACTAGTATATTCGAAAATAAAATAAACAAAAGAAATTACAGTTTAGACCATCTTAAAGTCTGACGAAATAGGCAAACATTTGGCAAAGAGCGCCAACCCCTGACGCTCTGTAGTGGTTACTGGGCAGTAGTTGTGCTGGTCGTCTGCTGCTCACACACTCCACCACCTGAATTAATATACCCACCGTTCGATATGACCGCACTGGTTCCCGGTGCCACGGCAACATGCTTCACTGTCGTCCCGTTAAGGCCAGTTGCTTCGGTGTAAGTCGAGCACGCCGATAACGCGCACAGCGAAACCGCTGCGAGTACAGCTAATACGGTTTTTTTCATTTGGATTTCCTCGGTCAGAATTTACAAGATCACTTTTTCGCGATCATCGTCATTACCTTGTGCTCAACAACCTGAACGAACCGGCCACCGGCCCAGCCAGCGATTGAACAGACACTCCCCGCTGTTTCAGCGCTCCAGTTAAAGCGGATGGCAATGAGGATTGCCAGCAGCCCGGCGAACGACGCGACGATCAGTTGCAGAATGACACCAATGACAGTGACATCATCACCCACCAGCACACGAAACGCTGAATGCGCAATAGAGCCAAGCCAGATACAGCCGATCCAGAAGTATGCGGCCCAGGGCCAGTTAAGTTCAGGAAGTTTCATTGTCTGTCCGTTGATGGAAAGCGCCTCGCCCACGGTGTCAGGGTATGTGATATGTAGGTGGCTGATTGGGCGGGCGTGTAATTGAAGTGTGTTCAAAACCAAACCGTTCACATATTGTAAACGAAAAGCATCACTGGTATAATATTCACATAATGTAAACAGGCAGGTTTAACGCATAATGCATGTCATATCAAAAGAGCCTTTTGATGAAGCGGCAAGACGATATCCCAATGACTCGTTAGCCATAAAAGCCCTGTATCGCTTAGTCCGCGAAAAAGATTTCTCTTCTCCGGCAGAGCTACGAACGGTCATACCGAGCCTCGATAACTTTAAGTACCGTAACAAGTGGTGGGTACTGGATGTCGGAGGCAACAACCTGAGGGTGATCGCTTACATCAACTTTATAAACAAACGCTTTTATGTGAAACACATCGCCACTCACGCTGAATATGACAAGCTGACCCGCTATTACAGGGAGAATAAAGAATGATTGCCAACACCGCAAAAGCTATCGAAGCCACAAAGGCGCTGGTCGCCGCCGTTCCTTTCCTGGGTGGCAGCGCGTCAGAGAAAGATTATCGTGATGCGCTGGCGCTGGTTGATTATCTTATCGAAAATGACGATGAAAACCCGCTGATTGACTTCCTGGCAAGCAAAATTGCCGAGTACGAAGATAACAGCAAGCAGTTCGCCGAGTTCAACAAATCTGTTGCTGAAATGCCGGTTGGCGTTGCCCTGCTGCGCACGCTAATTGACCAGTACAAACTCTCATACTCAGATCTTAAAGAAGAAATCGGTTCCAAATCACTGGTAAGTCAGATCCTGTCCGGACAGCGCTCGTTAACGATTACGCACATCAAAGCGCTTTCAGCACGATTTGGCGTGAAACCTGAGTGGTTCTTATAAAACAACGCTTAGCAGTGGAAGCTGCTATTTGCCCTCACTTCCATTGGATGGTTTTGATGTGATCTGCAGAAAAAGATTGCCGCCAGGACATTTTCTGGCGGCGTATTACCTCGCCTGATATCGTTGCGATGCGAAAGTAACCAGATAAAAGGAGAGATAGATCATGAACGATATACCAGTAGATGGCCCGGTTATTCCTTTGAATATCGACGAAGTTAAAAAGGTAGAATTCTCCCCGGAAACAAAATCACTAACATGTTTTTGAAGAAGCATTATCAGGCGTACCTGCCGAATGCTGATATCGCTATCGTCCCTAATGGTATTGACCTGGAGGCCTATCAGAAAAACGTTGTACCACTGCAAAAGTCTGACCTGGGAATAACTCCGGAGAAAAAAACGATTTTCTTTGCAGGCCTTATATCACCGGATAAGGGAGTGACTTTGCTTTTACAGGCGTTCGAACAACTCCTCAAGGAACGCAACGATATAGAGTTAGTTGTCGTTGGTAACTATATGAGTAAAAGTAAAGGTGAAAAAGCAACCTATCAGCGTGAGGTGCGGGAATTAGCAAAACGGCTAAAACCACACTGTCATATGGTTGAAGGTGTAACGCCTGAAGAGATATACAATTACTATTCGTTAGCAGTTCTGGTTGTTATTCCCTTTCAATTCCAGGAACCGTTCTGCATGGTTGCAATTGAAGCAATGGGGCAGGAAAGCCTGTACTGGTCAGTACACGCGGCGGGATGACTGAGCTCGTAAAAGAGGGGGATACCGGCTTCCATTTGCAGGAGCCAATGACCCCGGAGACCATTGCCAGGGACATTAATAAAGCGCTGGCATCCCCTGATTTAAACAATATTGCCTTACATGGACAACGTTGTGTGGAAGAGAAATTCCCGTGAGAAAAAGTAACCCAGCGGTTTGAGGAAGTGGTTAATAACTGGTTTAGATAATTAATGCGCATTAGCTCAAATGTGAGCTGACATATCTATGGCACAGCGCCAAACCTAATCTGGCTGTCCGCCCTGTGCCAGAAGCGGACGCTGAACATGGTGTGTACAGGCCAACAATACGATATATTTTAAAGCTACCTGATTGCAGCTTTCATAAGGCTATGGGTATTCAAATGTAACAAAGCTATAAATCAGGCTTAATTAAATAATGCCTTTGCGAACCTACTTTAGGAAAGTCCGGTAGCGACATTTGAAGTATATAACCCTGTTTTTCATAAAAAGGGAGAGCCTGGAAGCTAAAGGTATCTACAAGTCCATGAACACAGCCTTTCCGCAAACCTTCTTTTTCGGCCATCTCCATAAGTTGACTCCCCAGACCGCGGCTCCTTGCAGATTCACTTACCCAAAGATAGTCGATGCAGAGCCACGGACCTTTTCTGTCAGCAATTAATCCGCCTACCATTTCGCCGCTTTCGTTTCTGCAGTAGACCCCAAGCTGCCCATTTTTACTAAAATCGACGAACTGAGCATTGTAGCTTCTTAATCCGGCTAATAGTTCTTCTTTATCAAATTCAGTAACTTGATGTGTGATTTGAATGTCCATACATATCCAATTGAACAAGTTTGCATTTGGAATATAACGTTATAAATAAGTTAATTAAATGTATCAATAGAAAGTTTATTTTTACTCCTGCGGGACAGGTCACGTCCGCTACTCGCTTAAAGCAAACTGTCAGTTGGAGTCTGAGCTGGTACAATTAATGTGCCACTGGTTAGAAATCAGTAATACGATTTTATCAGGCTGATGCTCTGGCCTGTCAGGATTTGAGGTATCCACCCGGTTTACCAGCACCCTGTATTTGGCACCGGTGGAACCCACTTCCCGATCCAGGATATCCAGTATCCACCGCCGAACCTCTTTCCCCAAAAGATATGAGCAACCTCAAGCGCCTTGTCTGAATGATGACCACGGTATGAAGTTTGATAACGCGTGGAATCAGGGTGTTTGGTACGCTCTCCGTTCAGCAACTGGACGCCCTTCTCCCCAGCCTTTAAGCGTTGAAGATTTGCCAGCGCAGGGTGAAGAGTGTAGGCGAATTATGAAAATCACTTCTGCCGTTTATACTTCGAAAAAGACGTTATCAAAAAGGTGGTTCGCAAGCGCGGAGTCATTAAACCTTTACTTAACGAAATACGCTTTAAGTTGCTTGAATTGCAGCAGAAAGAAAACGACGGCTTGCTGATGCTGGACAAATTAAGCAAGCATGGCATCAATGGACTGATACGCCGTCAATAAAAGGAAGGGTGCATGGACGATCCCGTCACATCACCAATCACAACAGAAGAGCACAAAACAACATTTCACAGCGTAAAGGATAAAACACGATGCCATTTTCAATCAAACACATATGTTCAGGCCCAAAAGGACACTACCCAGAAATCTCCAGACCTATACAGAACAAGCCAGTACCGAGGAATTGCACACTGATCTCAACAACATGCAAAATACAGGAGTATACAGTATTCAGCAGATGTTCCTGCAGTTTTGAAATGCGACCACCCGGTACAGAAGAAAGAACCCCACGACTAAAACTCTCAGCAACGGAGCTCTTATGGCTATCTAAAACAATAGAAACAGAGATGCGCAACACAAAAGAATGAGCCTGTCAGTAATTCTGTGTAACTGCCCAGTTATTAAAGGTGATCGCTCAGGCGGTCACCGAACTCGATAATAAAACGGCTCATCGCCAGCCACCAGTTCTGGATCGGCATACTCCATTTTTTTGACGCATCCTTGATTGCCAGATAAATAACTTTTCGTACTGAGTCATCCGTTGGGAACACCTTGCGTTTCTTAATCGCGGCACGGATCACGCAGTTCAGGGATTCGATTGCGTTTGTCGTGTAGATGGTCTTGCGGATATCCGACGGATAACTGAAGAGCGTATTGAGGTTTTCCCGGTGCGCACGCCAGCTTTTTCTGATTTGCGGATATTTATCGTCCCGGACTTTCGCGAACGCATCTATCGCCATCAGTACCGCCTCTTCGGTCGGGGCCTGATAGACCATCTTCCGGCCGCTGGTGACGGCTTTGTAGTCTTTCCAGGCTACGTATTTCAAGCTGTTACGCACCATATGGATAATGCATAGCTGGATATGGGTTTGCGGGAAGACGCTGTTTATCGCATCCGGGCAGCCCTTCAGACCATCCACACAGGCAATCAGGATGTCCTTAACATCAGGAAGAAGCAGGTCTTCATAGCGGGTGGTGTACCGGGGCGAAAGCATTTCTCGCTTCATAGCCCACTGTTGCGGCATCCCCTGCCCGGCGAAGTACAACGTCCCCCATTCGCCTGGCGCGGTGAATATCATGTTCAGTTAAGGCGCTAGATAGCTACCCAGCATCTCCTCCACAAGAGGTCGCAGGCCATCCAAAAATGTCTTTTTCGCGCTCTCCATCGCTCTTGCTCCGATAGTGCGCTCTGCATCGGTATTACCGACAAGCCCAAACGGTCTCAGCTCTGTGTCAGACAGCATCCGGTACGTTTCCTCATAATCCGATATTTGCTTTTCACGAAGCGCGTTAACGCGTTCCGGCGCTTTGCGCTCCAGCACGCTGTGTAACGGCCCCCACTGCAGTATCCACTCCCTGAGCTCGCTTTTTTCAGCGGCTTTCACCTGAAGCTCCGCAGCCTGAAGGTCTGAAACCGTCACGCCGGATACGCCAAAGAAACGCATTTCTGCCGTCACGCTGGTCAGCCCGAGTGCTTTCTTCAGCTTATTCTGATACGCCAGATAGACTTCAACATCATCGGCCAAGGCCAGCGTTCCGGCCTTTTCCCGGGCAATCTGTTCCAGTTTTTCCAGACGGAACATCTCACGCCCCGTGGCAACCAGCGCCGCGAGATTGTTATCGTATTGCCCTTTTTCTGCATCATGTACCAGTTGTACGTTCTTCATCTGGTGCAGAGCAAGTGTGACCCGATCCTGGCAGCTTGCTGTTGCCTCTGTTGCCATGGCAAAGGTTTTTGCTCTCAGCGCCTCATCTTCAGCCAGTTGTACCAGCCAGGACGATATCTGTGCCTTAAACCCCGCGTCCTTCATGAAGTTTTCCGTCTCACTCAGTCTGTCCAGGAAGAGGCTGAAGGCAGCAGCGTTATCTTCCTGTCCGAACATATGCCATCTGTCTGCAGGAGCCGGTTCGCCCTCCCGGGCAGGCACCAGCCAGCCAGCGGCCGCCAGGTGCAGTGCCCGGGCTTCCCGGGGGGCTGAGGCTCCCGCCATATCGAATAGTATCCTGGGGCCTGAATAGCCAGGCGCGCTGGTGATCTCCCGCAGCGCCTGCAGAGTGCGTTCAGACAGAGGATTGCCTTCCAGATTTACGCTTGCCTCTGAAGACAGACCCGTGATGCTTTCCGGCAGGCGGGTCAGTTGGTTATTGCGGGCATACAACCGTTGTAGGCCTGACGGCAGCGCCGGCAGGCGGGTCAACTGTGGGTTAGCATCAACCGACAGCGTCTGTAGTCCTTCCGGCAACGGCGGCAGGCGCACCAGTTGTGGATTGCGCTCGAGCGTCAGCAACTCCAGTCCTGCCGGCAACAGCGGCAGGCTGGTCAGTTGATTATCTGATACCGACAGCACCTGTAGTCCTGCCGGCAACGGCGGCAGGCTGGTCAGTTGGTTACCTGCTACCAACAGCCTCCGTAGTCCTGCCGGCAACGGCGGCAGGCGGGTCAGTTGATTACCTGCTACCGACAGCATCTGTAGTCCTGCCGGCAACGGCGGCAGGCTGGTCAGTTGGTTACGTGCTACCAACAGCATCTGTAGTCCTGCCGGCAACGGCGGCAGGCTGGTCAGTTGGTTACCTGCTACCGACAGCGTCTGTAGTCCTGCCGGCAACGGCGGCAGACTGGTCAGTTGGTTACCTGATACCGTCAGCACCACCAGTCCTGCCGGCAATGGCGGCAGGCTGGTCAGTTGGTTATCTTCGACAGTAAGCACCTCCAGTCCTGACGGCAACGGCGGCAGGCTGGTCAGTTGGTTATCTTCGACAGTAAGCACCTCCAGTCCTGACGGCAGCGTCGGCAGGCTAGTCAGATAATTATTATGAGGAATAACCAATGTTGTTATATGCGCTGGTAAACAGTCTGGTAAGGCGGTAAGGCCTGACTCTCCCACATTAAGCTCTCGACTGCCGTTATTCAGGCAGGTACATATTCTCTGTACCGTCGCAGCACGACCGCGTAACTCTTCTGCTGGCGCAGCCCTCTTCCATTCTGACCAGACAGCATCATACGCTGCTGGTGTCTGTGGAGCCGCCGGATCAGGAAGGGGGGATACCTGGAGTGTCCCGGATGCCCCTTCCGCATGTTCTGTACATTCCTCTCCCTGTTCTATGTCCATGGTGAAGCGATATGTTTCATTGTGCCCCTGGCAATTCACGGTATAGTTCCCGGCGTCATCAAGGGTGACCGACAATATCTCCTGGTTGTCTGCATCCAGGATACAGAAGTGGCTTTCCCCGTGGCGGCCGGAGTGAATGCTTTCCTCGTATCCGGCATACACGAGCATCCTGAGCTGTTCAAATCTGCTGACCACATCCTCCCGCGTCGTTCCGACCGAAGGGTGGCAAATCGTCCAGATACATTCCTGCGCTTCAGTCTGGTGCGTTGAGCAGAAAAACTCCTTAATTTTTTCCCATAAGCTCATTTCAGGCGGGGTTGCAGATTGGGCTATACAGTTAATACGAAGGTTAGTGATTGTGGCGGGAAGACATCCGCTTCCAACATGCAAGGGCATAATAAAAAACCTTTATAAATTTACACATAATGTCTGTCTGGCGGACATCCTCTTTCCCTGGTCTTAATTTCACAATAAGGTTATCGACGGATTCATGGTCGTCCTGCCATGGCGGGCTTCAGTAGGTGCAGAAGAAAAATCCGTTATGATGACCGGATGGCGGGACTGTCATTTTGCAGCTAAAGGTGTCGATTTTTTCAGGGGCGCTTTCTACGATGACCAGATCATCCGGCATCAGCGCCCGGGCGTTCAATTTTGGCAGGCAGATCCCTGACCCTTGAGGCGCCAGGGTTACGTCCGGGAACGGTTATCGATCGCTGCCGGCTGGTAAGCAGAACCGATTTCATGATCAGTGCAGGAATCAGGAAAAATAGCCCGACCGGGAATATTCACCCGGATGGGCTGACAAAGAAATTTGTAAAAGCAAGAAAAGCCTCCGGTGTTAACTTCAGCAATAATCCACCGACATTTCACGAGATCCGAAGTCTGGCCGGGCGGCTGTACAAAAACGAGCACGGCGAGGTGTTCGCCCAAAAACTCCTGGGCCACACATCAGCGAACACCACGAAACTCTATCTCGATGAGCGTGATGATAAAGCTTATATGATGCTCTAATACTCCAATTTTCCTTGTGAAATAAATGTTAAATTTAATTTGATTGTGATATAACCAAAAAGACCGGAATACAGAAATTCGGACAAATTTCGGACATTTTCGGACAAGCGTTTTTAATTGTTTGATTTGTAAGGAAAATAAAAAGAGACCGAATACGATTCCTGTATTCGGTCCAGGGAAATGGCTCTTGGGAGAGAGCCGTGCGCTAAAAGTTGGCATTAATGCAGGCTAAATCGCCTTGCCCTTTAAGAATAGATGACGACGCCAGGTTTTCCAGTTTGTGACGAAGGTGATTGAAAAAACCTGGCGTTTTGTCTGTCATCAGAGATAAAAAAACCGTAAGTCTTTTCGTGAAGGTTTACGGTTTTTTATTAAAAATCAGTCAGCTATTGGATGGATCACAAAGCTTTTGCGCACGTTCGATAAACGGCGCCAGACTCATTTTCTCACCGGGCTTCGCCGGGTTATCGATTTGAATGACGGCAATAGGCTGAGCGCGCGTTTTACCCTCCGCTACTTGCTGTTCGGCAATGGCATTCAAGGGATACTGCACCAGCGTACTGGGGTTGATCACATAGAGCGCCTGGCCAGGCCGACAGGTCAACATGACCTCTTCCCGATTAAACGCCCACTTGTCTTTTCCTACTTCAAAACGACTTACGGTAATCACCTGCGGCGCCGCCAACGCTACGCCCGAAGTGGCCAGCAGAAGCGCCGGAAGGAGTATTTTTTTCATTCGTTATGCCAGTCCATCAAAAAGGTTCGAGGGTTGCAAACAGGCTGACGATCGCCAGAACTATGCCTCCAACTCCCCATTCAATTTGCGTCATCCTGACAAACCATAGGTCAGTCCGGGGATTTTCCTGTCGCATACGTGGTACGAGAACATACCGATTCGTCAGCGCAATTGCTACCATAAGCACCACCAGCGCACATTTTAACAAAAGCAACTGTCCATAGGTGGTCTGCCAGATAGCGGTAAATCCCGTGATAAATAGCGTGTTGCCAATGCCTGTGAGCAATACGCCCGCCACAAAAAAGTGACCATAACGAGAAAAACGCATCATGGCGCTAATAGCATGTTGACGCCAGCGTCCCTGAGCCATGCGCATACAATAAACCACTGGCAACAGCCCACCAAACCAGGCTGCGGCACAGAGTAAATGCAGAGCATGGTTAATCTGCTGTAATGTTCCCACTACACCGTCGCGCATCGTCGCATGTCCAACGCCTGCCAGCAGGATAAACTGAGCAACGGTGAGAATAAGAAGCCGTCGTTGCATTTTTACCGGCGCAATGACTACCACCGCCAGCGTGACCAGCGCGAGGATAATTTGCCATATCCAGACCGCGCCAAAGCGGGTTTGCAGTACCGCGCCCCACACCGAGACGGAAAAAACATCGGGCCAGCCGCCGCCCATCAGTCCGCCCTGAATCGCCAGCATAAAAGCCGCGCTGATAACGCTCCAGGCGGCGGCATGTCGTTGCAGATGTAAAAATCGACGCGTCATTAAACGACGAATTGATGCGGGTGCCAGCCAGGCGCCGTAAAGCGCGCAGCCGTAGACCAGCATCAAACTAGCAAAATGAATAAATCGGAGAGTTATCCAGACGAATGTCAGCATCATTTATTTCACGCTGAAGGTGTATTTCCCTTTTGTTTTATGTCCATCCACCGACACAACGTGCCAGTCTACCGTGTAAGCGCCAGATTTTAACGGCTGCTCAAGCGGGATAATCAACTGCGTTTTATCCTGTTCATTTCGCTTTGCCGGGCGCGTTTTGATGAGCTCTTGCTGAGGGCCAGTAATGGTTGCGCCGCTGAACCCTGGCTCAATCCCTTCAGAAAAGTTCAGGGTCAGCGCCTGTGGCGAGGCCGTAACGGCAGCATTCGCCGCTGGATACTGATGCGTCAGGTGCGCATGTGCCCAAGCCGCTGGCGTCGCAAATGTCGATGCCAGCAGCAGTAAAGCTAAACGTCGCGATGGTGCAGAAGAAGCCATATTCACTATTCCTTTTTGTTATGCCTACGTTACAAAGAATAACCTTCAACAATCAATGAGTCGAGGATCATCATTTCCATCTTGCCATTACCGCGGACTCTTAGTACCTTCTGGCGGCAACAAAAAAGGAGACGCGTATGAAAACGAATCTGGCTCAGCTTGAACAAGTGGAAATGGATAAAGTCAATGTGGACCTGGCGGCAGCCGGGGTGGCATTTAAAGAGCGCTACAATATGCCAGTTGTCGCGGAGGCGGTCGAACGTGAGCAGCCAGAGCACCTACGCGCCTGGTTTCGCGAGCGGCTGATTGCCCATCGTCTGGCTTCCGTATCACTATCCCGACTCCCTTACGAACCCAAAGTTAAATAAAAATTATATAACGTTACACTTCCTTACATGCAGACGACTACATTATAAGGCGATTCTTAACCTATGCTTTTTAGAATGGCTGTAGAGACTATGAAAAGGAAGTCATTATGTCCTCCTGGAAAATTGCTGCTGCGCAGTATGCGCCCCTGAACGCCTCGCCGGCGGAGCATGTCGCCCATCATCTGGAATATATTGAGCTTGCGGCTCGTCAACAGTGCGAACTGCTGGTCTTTCCGTCACTGTCGCTATTAGGCTGCGACGAAAGGAATAAATCGTTGCCCGCCCCGCCTGACGAGGCGCTTTTACAGCCGCTCACTCATGCGGCCGATACCCACCATATGACTATCATTGTGGGTATGCCTGTTGAGCATAACTGCCGCTTCGTAAAAGGCATCGCTATTTTTGCCCCATGGCTAACGTCGCCGCTCATGTTTCACAAAAGTCATGGCGCCTGTATTGCCAGGCAGCGAAGCGCTATCAACGTGGTGGATGAGCAGCCAGAAGGTGGTGATATAGATCCCTCATTTACGTTATTCACAACCAGTCAATGTCTTAACGAACCTGAACTCCATGCTTCTACCTCACGCTTACAACGTTTTTCGCATAAATATGCGCTGGCCGTACTGATGGCCAATGCCTGTGGCAGTAGCGCGCTGTGGGATGAAAGCGGGCAACTTATTGTTCGTGCCGATTGCGGTTCGCTATTACTGACGGGTCTGCGCACAACCGAGGGTTGGCAAGGCGATATCATTCCATTACGCTAAGGTCTTTCGGTGAGGAATGAATCATGTTGCGGATTATAGACACGGAAACCTGCGGGCTGCAGGGCGGGATCGTAGAGATAGCCTCTGTAGATGTCATTGATGGCAACATTGTCAATCCCATGAGTCACCTGATACGCCCCGATCGCCCTATTACGCCGCAGGCGATGGCGATACACCGTATTACCGAAGCCATGGTCGCCGATAAGCCGTGGATTGAAGATGTCATACCGCTTTATTACGGTAGTGAGTGGTATGTCGCTCACAATGCCAGTTTCGACAGACGCGTATTACCTGAATTGCCGGGTGAGTGGATCTGTACCATGAAGTTGTCGCGACGCCTGTGGCCGGGAATAAAATACAGCAATATGGCGCTCTATAAATCGCGTAAACTAAGCGTACAAACGCCGCCGGGGCTGCATCATCACCGGGCGCTTTATGATTGCTATATCACCGCCGCCTTGCTGATTGATATTATGCAAACCACCGGCTGGACCGCGGAAGAGATGGTCAATATCACGGGCCGTCCTGCGCTGTTAACCACTTTCCCGTTCGGTAAATACCGCGGTAAGGCGGTATCTGAAGTCGCAAAACGCGATCCGGGCTATTTACGCTGGCTTTTTAATAACCTTGATAATATGAGCCCGGAACTTCGCCTGACGCTTAAACACTACCTGGAAGATGTTCAGGCTGGCGAGCAACGCAGCAATGGAACACCACAATAACCCGCGACGCTCACAAGCCATTGCGGGCGCACGTCTATGCGCTATGTAAGGTTCCCTGCGCCAGGCCGATTAAAAAGGCGAACTCCAGCGCGACGCCTTCGTAGGATTTAAACCGCCCCGACTTACCACCGTGCCCGGAGTCCATATCCGTACATAACAGCAGCAGACGTTGGTCCGTTTTTAGCTCGCGTAATTTTGCCACCCACTTCGCCGGTTCCCAGTATTGCACCTGGGAATCGTGCAATCCTGTCGTCACCAGCAGGTGCGGATAGTCCTGCGCTTTGACATTGTCATAAGGACTATAGCTTTTCATATAGTCATAATACTCACTATCCTGCGGGTTCCCCCACTCTTCAAACTCTCCTGTCGTTAGTGGGATCGACTCATCCAGCATCGTGGTTAATACATCAACAAAGGGTACCTGGGCAATAACGCCGTGGAAAAGCTCGGGGCGTTCGTTGATAGCGACGCCCATTAGCATTCCGCCCGCGCTCCCGCCCATCCCATAACACAGCGACGGTGAACCGTAACCCAGTTTTAATAAGGCATCGCAGGCATCAAGATAGTCATTAAAAGTATTCCGCTTTTTGAGGAATTTACCATCTTCATACCACTGCTGCCCCAGCTCACCGCCGCCGCGAACGTGTACGATTGCGTAAACAAAGCCACGATCCAGCAAGCTCAGTCGGCTGCTGCTGAAGTCGGCGTCAATACTGGAACCGTAAGATCCGTAGCCGTAAACCAGAAGCGGATTTTGCCCTTTACGAAAATACTTCTGATGATAAACCAGCGATACCGGCACTTCGACACCGTCGCGTGCGGTGATCCACAGGTGTTCGCTCTGATAACAGCCAGAATCAAACCCAGGCACTTCCGTCTGTTTAAGTACCCGTCGTTCTCCGGTATCCATATCCAGTTCAAACAAGGTATCTGGCGTCGTCATTGAAGAATAGCCGTAACGCAGCCGGGAGGTCTCAGGTTCGGGATTATAGGCCAGCCACGTCACGTAAGCCGGATCGTCAAAGGCAATGCCTATCACTTCACGGGTTTTACGGTTAATTTGCCGCAGGCTGGTAAGCCCCCGTTGACGCTCTTCTACTACTAACCAGTCGGTAAACAGGGTAAACCCTTCCAGCATAATATGCTCGCGCGGAGGGATCAGTTCTTCCCAGGCGTTTTCATTGCGCACGCGGGTACGGTACAACCCAAAGTTTTTACCGTTCCGGTTAGAGCGCAGGTAAAACTTATGTTGATAGTGATCGAGACTATATTCATGGTCTTTGCGGCGCGGTAAAAATGAAAACGGCTCGGCATCGGCCAGTTCCGCGTCAAGTAACAGCACTTCGCTAGTGGTGGCGCTGGCAAGATGAATCACCACATAATGCTGCGAAGTGGTTTTATGCAGGCTGACATAAAAGGTATCGTCTTTCTCTTCATATACCAGTTCATCTTGCGATGACGGAGTGCCAATCGTGTGTCGCCAAACCTGATAGGGCAGCAGCGTCTTCTTATGCTTACGCACATAGTAAAGGGTCAGGGAATCATTGGCCCAGACAAATTCAGGCGCAACGTTATCCAGCAGTTCCGGATACCAGTTACCGCTTTCGAGGTTACGAAAACGCAACCCATACTGACGACGGGATAAATAATCTTCTGCCAGCGCCATGATGGTATTATCCGGCGTAATGGCAAGCCCGCCGAGCGTATAAAATTCGCTGTGCGCGGCCCGCTGGTTCGCATCGAGCAAGGTTTCCCACACATCCCACTCTTCGCTTAACGCTGATTGTCGTTGATAGATGGCATATTCGCAGCCGGGTTCATAGATATAACGGTAGCGATAGCCATTTTTCACATACGGAGCGGAAACTTCTCTGGGCGGGATGCGATCGATAATTTCTTTTAGAATGCGGTCCTGTAACGCCTGCTGAGAGGTCATGACCTTCCGGCCATACTCATTTTCCTGATGCAGGTAATCAAGGACTTCCGGCTGCGAGCGAGTGTCATCTCGCAGCCAGTAATAATTATCAATGCGCGTATCGCCATGTACGGTCATGGCATAGGGAATTCGATTGGCTTTTGGCAACATGTCGTTTTTTCTTTTGCGTTAATATTTGTTATATATCACGCGGCAAACACAGCGGCGTAGCATGGTAGTCCCGGTCGCTCACCTCGGTAAGCGCCTGAGATGTCACTGCTTCGCCGCTATCCTGCAACATGAATGACTTAAACTATCCATCCTATAAGGGTGGCAAAAGACACGCATGATGCAAGCGAAACATGTTACTTAATGGCAGGTTATCAGCCTGGTAGCGCTTGTTTTTGCTGCTGCAAGTCCTGCTCGATACCGTCCCGAACCTCCTGAGGAATTTTTAGCGCGTCTCCTAACGCATTCAGATAGCTACGTTCCATAAAGTGGTCAATATCAATGGCGGCGCAGCTCAGGAAGTAGATTTCCAGGGCTTCTTCTTCATTACGAACGCCCTGTGCCAGACGTTGTGGATCAAGCGGCTGCTCAATAGCTTTCTCGATAAACACACGCCCTTGCTCTTCAACACCTGACTCTCGCAGTTGGTGCTCAATCGCCGCGCGTTCTTTGGCATCAATATGCCCATCGCTTTTTGCAGCAAAAACCAGCGCCAGGATCAGTCGCTCAGTGCGAACATCCAGCGGCGTACTTTGGCTGCCGAATTGCGGCTCCCCCTGATGCGCAGCGCGTACTTTATCTTTGTACTTATTCCACAATACGGAACCCGCTACCGCGCCGCCGCCCACCAGCAAAGCGCCAGTACCGTATTTAGTTAATAATTTGCGCGAAGACTTATTGGCGACCAACAGTCCAGCCAGACCGCCCAGCGCGCCGGGAACCAGCAGTTTATTTAACCCCTGTTCACCGGAAGGCGATGCAGAAGCGCCTTTTTGCCCAAGAAGTGATTGTAATTGGTTCAACCAGTTAGCCATAGTACCCCTCAAATACAGACCAATAATGGTCAAGCGTACCTGAGGGGATGTCAGGAATTGTCTGTTCCGGCAAAAGAAGCGCAAATTACGCTGCTAGCGGGGCTTATATTCCGCCTTGCCGGCTTTGCAATCAACGATGACCTGATAATGAATATCGGCACTTTTACCGCGAACAGTTAGCGGAACTGTCCATTTATCATTTTGACCTACAACGTCCTGCACATTAACCCACGCGACCGGGTCAGCCTGCCCGACCTTTTTTTGGTCGTCGGCCCACCGCACGATACGATTTTGCTGGTAGTCGCGCTTCACGCTTGCCGCAATCCCGGCGGCATCCAGCCCTTCGCACTGCGGAAACTTAACCGATTTACTCTCGGTGGATGCCGCAAATGCCGATACGCTGGCGGATAACAACAGCAGGCTCAACAACGCTCCTCTTTTATTCATACTTTTCTCCTTAGCACAATGATTCAGGAAAAGCATGGTACAAAACGCCGGGAGCGCAAGTACGGGTTCAGGCGGCTTGCTTTTTCGTTTTACTCGCGGCGTCCTTTTCAACCGCCTGCGGAGAAGGCAACTTACCGGTTTTGAGGATAGTGCTTAATACCTCTTTATGTTCCGCCAGCCACAGCGACAACGCTTCGCGCTGCCCATCTTCCAGCACGACTGGCGACTGCTCAAGCCAGGTATCAAGAAGATCGGCAGTATCGAGCATTTTGTCCCAGGCGTCGGCTTCCTTTTTACTGGTAAATGACATCTTCTCCTCACCCTCGCGAATGACTACGTATTTAACTTCAACCGCCATTTTGCAGCCCCTTATTTACCTGTGTTTATATACAGTATATTGCAAGGCAGCAAGAAAAGCAATTTATTCGAAAAGACATACGCAAACGTTTTCGTATATACTGCGCGCAGGTAAATAAGGGGACAGAAATATGACGCTATTAGGCACTGCGCTGCGTCCGGCAGCAACGCGGGTGATGTTATTAGGGGCAGGAGAATTAGGAAAAGAGGTGGCGATTGAATGCCAACGCCTGGGGATCGAGGTTATCGCCGTCGATCGCTATCCTGATGCTCCCGCCATGCATGTGGCTCACCGTTCACACGTCATTAATATGCTGGACGGCGAGGCGCTACGTCATGTGATTACAGAGGAAAAACCGCATTATATCGTGCCGGAAATAGAAGCGATCGCCACCGATACGCTGCGCGAGCTGGAGGGCGAAGGGCTGAATGTCGTGCCTTGCGCCCGTGCAACGCAGCTCACGATGAACCGCGAAGGGATCCGTCGCCTGGCCGCAGAAGAATTAGGTCTGCCGACATCGACGTATCGCTTTGCCGACAGTGAGGCCAGTTTTCATGATGCGGTAGCCGCAGTGGGTTTTCCTTGCATCGTCAAACCGGTCATGAGCTCTTCCGGCAAAGGCCAGAGCTTTATCCGCTCGGCCGAACAGCTCGCGCAGGCATGGGAGTATGCTCAACAGGGCGGACGCGCTGGCGCGGGTCGCGTGATTGTGGAAGGCGTGGTTAAATTTGATTTTGAAATTACGTTGCTCACCGTTAGCGCCGTCGATGGCGTGCATTTCTGCGCGCCGGTCGGTCATCGTCAGCAAGATGGTGACTATCGCGAATCCTGGCAGCCACAGCAGATGAGCGAACTGGCGCTGAAGCGGGCGCAAGAGATTGCCCGTCATGTGGTACTGGCGTTAGGCGGTCATGGCCTGTTCGGCGTTGAACTCTTCGTCTGTGGCGATGAAGTCATTTTCAGCGAAGTATCCCCTCGCCCGCACGATACCGGAATGGTCACGTTGATTTCTCAGGATCTCTCTGAGTTTGCGCTGCATGTGCGCGCCTTTCTGGGAATGCCCGTAGGCGCTATTCGCCAGTATGGTCCCGCTGCCTCGGCCGTGATTCTGCCGCAGCTTACCAGTCAAAATGTGACGTTTGATAATGTACACGCGGCGGTAGGAGCCGGAGTGCAGGTACGGCTGTTTGGTAAGCCTGAGATCGACGGCACCCGTCGTCTTGGTGTAGCGTTAGCGACAGGTGAAAACGTTGAAGAAGCGGTGATAAGAGCGAAAAAGGCCGTCAGCCGCGTGACGGTAAAAGGCTAATGCGCCATCGCTTGATGGCGACGTTAGCGCATTTTTATCAGACCTGCCTGATCGCCACTCGTAAGCCCGATAAGCAAGCGCCATCGGGCATTTAACGGCTTACTGCTTCGCGCCTTCTACCGCTTCGCGCGCCAGTTTGGTGATGCGATCGTAATCACCCGCTTCCAGCGCGTCGGCCGGTACCAGCCAGGAACCGCCGATGCACAACACGCTTTTCAGCGCCAGATAGTCACGATAGTTTGCCGGAGAGATGCCGCCGGTTGGGCAGAAACGTACCTGAGAGAACGGACCGGCAATCGCCTGCAACGCTTTAGTGCCGCCATTCGCTTCCGCCGGGAAGAATTTGAACTCTTTCAGACCATAGTCCATGCCCAACATCAGTTCAGAAACGGTGCTAATACCGGGAATCAATGGGATAGTGCCTGCCGTCGCGGCTTTCAGCAGTGGCTCAGTCAGTCCCGGGCTAATCGCAAACTGCGCGCCCGCTTCCGTCACCTCCGCCAACTGCTGCGGATTGAGAACGGTTCCGGCGCCGACAATCGCTTCCGGCACGTCTTTAGCGATAGCGCGAATAGCATCCATCGCGCAGGCCGTACGTAAAGTCACTTCCAGAACGCGAACGCCCCCGGCCACCAGCGCTTTAGCCATCGGCACCGCGTGCTCCAGTTTATTGACTACAATGACCGGGACAACCGGGCCGGTGGTCAGGATTGCTTCTGCACTTGTTTTCCAGTTTTTCATCGGAATTCTTCTCTCGCCTGATTACTAGTGTGTCATCTTAAAAAGTGATACAGGTTGCGCCCTGCTCCGCACCCGACAGCTTTTCGCGCAGCGCGCCAAACAACTCACGCCCCGTTCCGACGCGCGACGCGCTCAGGTCCGGAATATGAGGCTGACGAGCGGCAAGTTCCGCCTCGTCGACCAGCAGAGTTAACTCACCTGTCTGCCCATTCACGCGAATGATGTCGCCATCGCGCACTTTTGCCAGTAAGCCGCCATCGTAGGCTTCCGGCGTTACGTGGATAGCTGAAGGCACTTTACCCGAAGCGCCTGAAAGTCGTCCATCAGTAACTAACGCGATTTTGAAACGGCGGTCCAATAATACACCAAGTGGCGGCATGAGTTTATGTAATTCTGGCATTCCATTCGCTTTTGGTCCCTGATGACGCACGACAACGACACAATCCCGGTCAAGCAGGCCCGCGTCAAACGCAGGCAGCACATCATGCTGACTTTCAAATACCATGGCAGGCGCTTCAATGATCTGGTTTTCAACCGGTACCGCAGACGTCTTCATTACTGCGCGCCCCAGATTACCGCTTAGCACCTTAGTACCGCCGTGAGGAGAGAACGGCTTATCAAAAGAGGCAATGACATCGTTATCCAGTGACCTTTCCGCGCCTTCACGCCAGTCCAGCTCGCCGTTGTTGAGCCAGGGCTCCAGCGTATAGCGTTTCAGGCCGAAGCCTGCGACAGTATTAACGTCTTCGTGCAGCAATCCGGCATTGAGCAGCTCACGCATCAATACCGGTACGCCGCCCGCCGCCTGGAAGTGGTTAATGTCCGCCGGACCGTTCGGATACAGACGCGCCATCAACGGAACCACTTCCGACAAATCCGAGAAGTCATCCCAGTTGATCAGAATGCCCGCCGCGCGCGCCATTGCAACCAGATGCATGGTGTGGTTGGTGGAGCCGCCGGTAGCCAGCAGCGCGACAATGCCGTTCACCACGACTTTTTCGTCGATCATTTTACCGAGCGGCATCCACGTATTGCCGTTGCCGGTAAGACGTGTTACCTGACGTGCGGCAGCGGCAGTCAATGCCTCGCGCAGCGGCGCATCCGGATGCACAAACGAAGAACCCGGCAACTGCATTCCCATAAACTCCACCACCATCTGGTTGGTGTTGGCGGTGCCGTAAAATGTACAGGTGCCCGGCGCATGGTAAGAGGCGGCTTCCGACTCCAGCAGCGCCATTCTGTCTACTTTTCCTTCCGCATATAGCTGACGAATACGGACTTTTTCTTTATTCGGCAGGCCGCTCGCCATCGGGCCTGACGGAACAAAAATCGCGGGTAAATGACCAAAAGAGAGCGCGGCCATCGCCAGCCCCGGAACGATTTTGTCGCATACGCCGAGGAATAACGCGCCGTCAAACATATTGTGAGAAAGGCCTACTGCTGCCGACATCGCTATCACTTCGCGGCTGAGTAATGACAACTCCATGCCATCCTGCCCTTGCGTAACGCCATCGCACATTGCCGGTACGCCGCCTGCGACCTGACCTACCGCATTCACGGAATGCAGGGCCTGACGAATAATCTGCGGATAATGTTCATACGGTTGATGCGCAGAGAGCATGTCATTGTAGGAGGTAATAATGGCGATATTATTGCGCAACATACTTTTCAGCGAGACTTTGTCCTCTGGCTGACAGGCGGCGAAGCCATGCGCCAGGTTGCCGCAGGCCAGTTGAGAGCGGTGGACCGTGGCGGTTTTCGCCTGCTCAATGCGGGCAAGATAGGCTTTTCGGGTCTGCTGCGAGCGTTCGACAATACGCTGTGTTACGCGTAACAAATTAGGATTCATAGAGGCTCCTGAAATTTATCTGTCCGGCTACCGGGTTTACCATGCGTTTCATCAATGTGGAAAGACAGTGAAATACATGATGTCCGGGGATAATGGGGCAAAATCGTTTCAGGCAGTGTAATAAAAAAAGCCTCGCAGGTGAATCCACACGAGGCTTAAAAGTGCAAAAATGATTCTACAATCTGTGTTAGATCATGTTACCGGTAAAATACCACCTAAGAGTGAGTGGCAAATTTACTCAAACTCATTCCACGAACGACCGTCACGGGTAATCATCGCCACGGACGCTACCGGTCCCCAGGTGCCCGCCTGATACGGCTTCGGCGCGTCGTTGTCCATCGCCCATGCTTCGGTAATGGAGTCCACCCACTTCCAGGCTTCTTCCACTTCGTCACGGCGGACAAACAGCGCCTGAATGCCACGCATCGTTTCCAGCAGCAGGCGCTCATATGCATCCGCCAGGTGCGTCTGATTAAAGGTCTCGGAGTAGCTCAGATCAAGCTTCGTGATCTGCAGATTATGCTTATGATCCAGCCCCGGCACTTTGTTAAGCACCTGAATATCTACGCCTTCATCCGGCTGCAGGCGAATCGTCAATTTGTTCTGCGGCAGGTCTTGCCAGGACTCTTTAAAGAGGTTCAGTTCAGGCGTCTTGAAATAAACCACGACTTCAGAGCACTTGGTTGGCAGACGCTTGCCGGTGCGCAGATAGAATGGCACGCCCGCCCAACGCCAGTTATCGATGTCGACGCGGATCGCGACGAACGTTTCGGTGTTGCTGCTTTTATTCGCGCCCTCTTCTTCCAGATAGCCCGGCACCTTTTGCCCCTGCGCAAAGCCCGCGGTGTATTGACCACGAACCGTTTTTTCACGCACGTTGGAGCGATCAATACGGCGCAGCGATTTCAACACTTTGACTTTTTCATCGCGAATACTGTCGGCGCTCAGGTCAGACGGCGGTGACATGGCAATCATGCAGAGAATTTGCAGCAAGTGGTTCTGGATCATATCGCGCATCTGACCGGCCTGGTCAAAATATCCCCAGCGCCCTTCAATCCCCACCTCTTCCGCTACGGTAATCTCAACGTGATCGATAGTGCGGTTATCCCAGTTATTAACGAATAACGAGTTGGCAAAACGCAGCGCCAGCAGGTTGAGAACCGTTTCTTTGCCCAGATAGTGGTCGATACGATATACCTGGCACTCTTCAAAGTATTCGCCGACCCGATCGTTAATCTCACGCGAGGTCGCCAGCGAAGTACCCAACGGTTTCTCCATCACGACACGCGCCGGTTTGGCGTTGAGTTTAGCCTCCCCTAACCCTTTGCAAATAGCGCCAAACGTGCTGGGCGGCATCGCAAAATAGTTAATGGTGGTGCGGTTTTTTTGATCCAGCATATCGCCCAGGCGACTGAACGCAGGCGTATCGTTAACGTCAAGATTACAAAAATCCAGACGGCCGCTCAGCGTATCCCACAAGCCTTCATCAATTTTTTCCTTCATGAAGGTTTCCAGCGCCTCACGCACGACGTGGGTATAAGCTTCTTTATCCCAGTCCGCGCGCCCCACCCCAATGATCCGGGTATCCGGATGGATCTGGCCGGCTTTCTCAAGCTGATACAGGGAAGGCAGCAGTTTCCGGCGCGCCAGGTCGCCTTTCGCGCCGAAAATGACCAGGTCACATGCCTGGGCTGTTTGCGTTACCGCCATGTCATTCTCCTCAGTTAATCTCCTGGTACTTTAGCCAGGATATCGTTGTAATTTTATTACACAGCACTGTACTGCTTTTACGAGATTACGGAAACCGTAAACGCCTTTTCATAGGTGAACCGGCGTTTGATTGGCAATATAATCGGCAAAACGCCTAATAAAATTGTCGCTTTTCCACACAAGCTGGAACTTAAAATCCGACGTCGGTCATGTAATGAAAAAAAACGACACCTTTTTTAGCCATTTTGCCCCCTTTGACAGCCGCCAGGAGTAATATCTAACAAAACGCGCTCGGTTTCGCGCATCATTGAAATCGCTAATACCCATGAGCCTTGCTAATCATGAATATGCTGGAAAAAGTCCAGTCTCAACTGGAACATTTAAGCAAATCTGAACGAAAAGTCGCCGATGTTATTCTGGCCGCCCCAGGCAGATCGATTCACTTAAGCATTGCCATGCTGGCCCAGGAAGCTAACGTTAGCGAGCCAACGGTGAACCGTTTCTGTCGCAGCATGAATACCCGCGGCTTTCCTGATTTTAAACTGCATCTGGCGCAAAGTCTGGCAAATGGCACCCCCTATGTTAATCGCAATGTGGATGAAGATGACAGCGTTGAGGCCTATACAGGAAAAATCTTCGAGTCCGCCATGGCCAGTCTCGACCATGTTCGTCAGTCGCTGGATAAATCGGCCGTCAACCGCGCCGTCGATTTACTGACCCAGGCAAAAAAAATCGCCTTTTTTGGTCTTGGTTCCTCCGCCGCGGTCGCGCATGACGCCATGAATAAGTTTTTTCGCTTCAATGTGCCGGTGATTTACTCCGACGATATCGTGCTGCAACGGATGAGCTGTATGAATTGTAACGATGATGACGTCGTCGTGCTCATTTCGCATACTGGCAGAACCAAGAGCCTGGTGGAACTGGCGCAGTTGGCGCGGGAAAACGATGCGATGGTGATCGCCCTGACCTCCGCTGGAACGCCGCTGGCGCGCGAAGCCACGCTGGCCATTACCCTCGACGTACCGGAAGATACAGACATTTATATGCCCATGGTCTCTCGACTTGCTCAGCTGACCGTGATAGATGTGCTGGCAACGGGATTTACTTTGCGTCGCGGGGCGAAATTCAGAGATAACTTGAAGCGTGTCAAGGAAGCGCTCAAGGAATCGCGTTTTGATAAAGAATTACTCATCAGGAGTGATGACCGCTAAAAGCAATAACAATGTTCTACCCTTTTCGTCATCCGGGGACGTTCATTTTATACCGTTAAGGTTTCAGAACGACCGGATCAATGTTCACGCAACACCAAGTTGTTTTAGTCAACGGAGTATTACATGTCCAGAAGGCTTCGCAGAACCAAAATCGTTACCACGTTAGGCCCGGCAACTGACCGCGATAACAACCTTGAGAAGGTTATCGCCGCGGGCGCAAACGTAGTACGTATGAACTTCTCTCACGGCTCGCCGGAAGATCATAAAATGCGTGCTGATAAAGTCCGTGAGATTGCCGCCAAACTGGGGCGTCATGTGGCTATTTTAGGCGACCTGCAAGGGCCAAAAATTCGCGTTTCCACTTTTAAAGAAGGCAAAGTGTTCCTCAATATCGGGGACAAATTTCTGTTAGACGCTAACCTGGGTAAAGGCGAAGGCGATAAAGAAAAAGTCGGCATTGATTACAAAGGGTTGCCGGCAGACGTCGTTCCTGGCGATATCCTGCTGCTTGACGATGGTCGAGTGCAGTTGAAAGTGCTTGAAGTCCAGGGCATGAAAGTCTTTACCGAGGTCACCGTCGGCGGCCCGCTGTCTAACAATAAAGGCATTAACAAGCTCGGCGGCGGGCTTTCTGCTGAAGCGCTGACCGAAAAAGACAAAGCCGATATTCAAACCGCTGCGCTGATAGGCGTTGACTATCTGGCCGTATCCTTCCCGCGCTGCGGCGAAGATCTGAACTATGCACGCCGCCTGGCACGCGACGCCGGCTGCGACGCGAAAATTGTGGCTAAAGTCGAACGCGCCGAAGCGGTATGCGACCAAAACGCCATGGACGATATCATTCTGGCCTCTGACGTTGTGATGGTCGCACGTGGCGACCTGGGCGTTGAAATCGGCGATCCGGAGCTGGTTGGTATCCAGAAGGCGCTGATTCGCCGTGCGCGTCAGCTAAACCGTGCAGTCATCACCGCAACGCAGATGATGGAGTCGATGATCACCAACCCGATGCCGACCCGCGCGGAAGTGATGGACGTGGCGAACGCCGTCCTGGATGGCACGGATGCGGTTATGCTGTCTGCCGAAACCGCAGCCGGTCAGTATCCTTCTGAAACCGTTGCCGCAATGGCGCGCGTCTGCCTGGGCGCAGAAAAAATCCCCAGCATCAATGTGTCTAAACACCGTCTCGACGTGCAGTTCGACAACGTTGAAGAAGCTATTGCCATGTCTGCGATGTATGCGGCAAACCATCTGAAAGGCGTTACCGCGATCATCACCATGACGGAATCCGGTCGTACCGCGCTAATGACTTCCCGTATCAGCTCCGGCCTGCCGATTTTCGCCATGTCGCGCCATGAACGCACGCTCAACCTGACCGCGCTCTACCGCGGAGTAACGCCGGTGCATTTTGACAGCGCGGCTGATGGCGTTGTCGCGGCACATGAAGCTGTTAATCTGCTGCGCGATAAAGGGTATCTGGTTTCCGGTGACCTGGTTATCGTGACTCAGGGCGATGTCATGAGCACCGTCGGTTCAACCAATACCACGCGTATTTTGACCGTTGAGTAAAACTCCTCCAGGCCTGTTCAACAGGTAGTACAGGGTTTGTCAGCATAAAGCCTCTCTTACGAGAGGCTTTATTTATTTGATGGGATAAAGATCTTTACGCTTATACGGCTGAATCTCGCCTGGCTTGCGGGTTTTGAGCAGCTTCAGGATCCAGGTGTACTGTTCCGGATGCGGGCCGACAAAAATTTCGACCTCTTCGTTCATCCGTCTGGCGATAGTGTGGTCGTCAGCCGTGAGCAGATCGTCCATTGGCGGGCGAATCTGGATACTCAGGCGATGCGTTTTACCATTATACACCGGGAAAAGCGGTATCACGCGTGCGCGGCACACTTTCATCAGCCGACCAATCGCAGGCAGCGTCGCTTTGTATGTCGCAAAGAAATCAACGAATTCACTATGCTCCGGGCCGTGATCCTGGTCCGGCAGGTAGTAGCCCCAGTAGCCCTGACGAACAGACTGAATAAAGGGTTTAATCCC
This sequence comes from Salmonella sp. 2020_1395, assembly GCF_043848115.1. Classification (NCBI taxonomy): domain Bacteria; kingdom Pseudomonadati; phylum Pseudomonadota; class Gammaproteobacteria; order Enterobacterales; family Enterobacteriaceae; genus Salmonella; species Salmonella sp. 2020_1395. The sequence continues at coordinate 267,205 of NZ_JBCMFH010000004.1, forward strand.
GTCATTACGCGCATGCAAACGTCCGCCGAAACGCCGACGCACTGTGTTCCAGATATAGTCAAAAACCGGATTACCCTGATTATGAAACATCGCCGCCATTTTTTGCCCCTGAGAGGCCATCAGCATGGCTGGAATGTCGACGCCCCAGCCATGCGGTACGAGAAAAATGACTTTTTCGTCGTTACGACGCATTTCCTCAATGATTTCCAGACCTTCCCAGTCAACACGCTGTTGAATTTTTTTCGGACCGCGCATCGCCAACTCAGCCATCATCGCCATTGCCTGTGGCGCGGTGGCGAACATCTCATCGACAATCGCTTCGCGCTCAGCTTCGCTACGCTGCGGAAAGCACAACGACAGATTAATTAGCGCCCGGCGACGAGAACTCTTCCCCAGCCGTCCGGCAAAACGCCCCAGCGTCGCCAGCAAAGGGTCGCGGAATGATGCCGGTGTTAATGCGATCCCCGCCATTGCCGCAGCGCCCAACCAGGCGCCCCAATACTGCGGATAGCGAAAGGATTTTTCGAATTCAGGGATATACTCACTATTATTTTTTTTGGTTTCCATGCTTTTCCAGGGTCTGCTGACGCGAAAAGGAATTGTGAATAGTGTAGCGACGTCTGCGCCGCACACAAAACAAAAAAGCCGGCACACATCGCGTACCGGCTCTGTCAGCGCATTTGTTAATCGAAGCGCAGTTGCGGCAGAACCTCTTTCACCTGTGCCAGGTATTCACGACGATCTGACCCCGTCAGACCTTCCGTGCGCGGCAATTTTGCTGTTAGAGGGTTAACGGCTTGCTGGTTTATCCATACCTCATAATGCAGATGCGGCCCTGTGGAACGCCCGGTGTTACCAGAAAGCGCAATGCGATCGCCACGTTTCACTTTTTGCCCCGGTTTTACCAGCAGCTTACGCAAGTGCATGTAACGTGTGGTGTAGGTGCGTCCATGACGAATCGCAATGTAGTAACCGGCAGCGCCGCTACGTTTAGCGACCACGACCTCGCCATCCCCCACCGACAGCACCGGCGTCCCCTGCGGCATCGCAAAGTCAACGCCACGATGCGGCGCAACGCGTCCGGTAACCGGGTTCAGACGGCGCGGATTGAAGTTGGAGGAGATGCGGAACTGTTTGGCGGTCGGGAAGCGTAAAAAGCCTTTCGCCAGGCCAACACCGTTACGGTCATAGAATTTACCGTCAGCGGCGCGAATGGCGTAGTAATCTTTACCATCGGAACGCATCCGCACGCCCAACAACTGACTCTGTTCACGCTTGCCATCCAGCATCTCGCGCGACATCAGAACCGAAAATTCATCGCCCTTTTTCAGCTTGCGAAAATCCATCTGCCACTGCATGGCTTTTATCACTGCGCTGATTTCGCTGCTGGTTAAACCGGCCTCTTTCGCGCTGGCGACAAAGCTACCCCCTACCGTACCTTTCAGCAGACTGTTAACCCAGTCCCCCTGCTGCATTTCACTGCTCATTTTAAAACCGTTGGCAGTGCGATCGTAGGTACGCGTTTCACGGCGGGAGACTTCCCATGTCAGACGCTGTAAATCGCCATCGGCGGTCAGTGTCCAGGAAAGCTGTTGGCCAATTTTCAGATTGCGCAGCTCCTTATCAGAAGCGGCAAGTCGGCTAATATCGCTCATATCGATGCCGTACTGATTCAGAATGCTGCTTAACGTATCGCCTGTGGAGACGACGTATTCATGGACGCCGACTTCGCCTGCGGTTTTATCGTCCAGCTCATCCTGAGGAATAGCTTCATCTTCCTGCGCGGCCTGATCGATGGGTTCGCTGGCCTCCGGTAAGAGGGAACGAATCTCGCTTTTCTCCAGTTCAATAGTTTTAACGATTGGTGCGGATTCTGGGTGGTAAACATAGGGCCGCCATACGGCGACGGCCAGTGTCAGAACGGTAAGTGACCCCAGCATAACGCGGTGGGGTCGGGGCAGATTATTAAATGCCAGGGCGACAGAGCGGGCTATCTGTTGCACGTATTCACTTCCTCGTTAATCTCCTTTCAGGCAGCTCGCATACTGGTTGGCTAATTGGCTTAAAAACGCTGAATAGCTTGTTTTACCCAGTTTAATGTTCGTCCCGAGGGGGTCCAGTGTTCCCATTCGAACGGATGTCCCTCTCGCCACGGCTTCCACGACCGCTGGCCTGAATTGTGGCTCAGCAAAAACGCAGGTTGCTTTTTGCTCAACCAACTGTGTTCTTATTTCATGTAAACGCTGCGCGCCAGGTTGTATCTCAGGGTTCACGGTAAAGTGACCGAGTGGGGTGAGTCCGTAGTGTTTTTCGTAGTAACCGTAGGCGTCATGAAAAACGAAATACCCTTTCCCCTTGAGCGGCGCGAGCTCGTTACCGACCTGTTTATCGGTTGCGGCTAATTGTGCCTCAAAATCCTTCAGGTTGGCGTCGAGTTTGGCTCGACTTTGCGGCATAAGTTCCACTAATTTTTCATGGATTGCAACCGCTGTAGCCCGCGCTATCTCTGGGGAGAGCCAAAGATGCATGTTATATTCGCCGTGATGGTGATGTACGTCACCTTTTTCCTCATCGGCGCCCGTATGCGCATGTTCATCCTCATCATCATCCGCGCCCTTCATGAGTAACGGTTTTACATCGGCAAGTTGCGCAATGGTAACCTGCTTATTATCAGGAATATTCCTGACCGACTTCTCCATAAAGGCTTCCATTTCCGGGCCAACCCAGACGACTAAGTCCGCGCCCTGTAAGCGTTTTACGTCTGATGGACGCAATGAATAATCATGCTCGGAAGCCCCATCCGGAAGTAATACTTGCGTATCCGTAACGCCATCAGCAATGGCGGAAGCGATAAACCCAAGCGGTTTAAGCGAAGCGACAACGGCGGCATCGGCGGCCTGGGTTGCACTCCCCCAAAGCGCGGCGGATAATGCTGCGAAAAGAAGCGTATTTTTCTGTAACATAATGCGACTAATCATCGTAATGAATGTGTGAAATGTGATATTATAACATTCTATCACTTCTGCAAGCCTAAAATTAACATGACAAGTTTAGTTTCACTGGAAAACGTCTCGGTCTCATTTGGTCAACGCCGCGTCCTCTCTGACGTGTCGCTTGAATTGAGCCCCGGAAAAATTTTAACGCTTCTCGGCCCTAACGGCGCGGGGAAGTCAACGCTTGTACGCGTGGTTTTAGGACTGGTAGCCCCTGATGAAGGGGTGATCAAGCGCAACGGGCAACTCCGTATCGGCTATGTCCCGCAAAAGCTCTATCTCGATACCACGCTTCCGCTGACGGTAAACCGATTTTTACGTTTACGTCCCGGCACGCAAAAAACGGATATTCTCCCGGCGCTTAAACGCGTTCAGGCCGGACATTTGATTGACGCGCCCATGCAAAAACTCTCCGGCGGCGAGACACAGCGCGTACTGCTGGCGCGTGCTCTGCTTAACAGGCCGCAGTTGCTGGTACTTGATGAGCCGACGCAAGGCGTGGATGTCAACGGCCAGGTCGCGTTATACGACCTTATCGATCAACTGCGTCGCGAACTCGATTGCGCCGTGTTGATGGTGTCACATGATCTACATCTGGTCATGGCAAAGACGGATGAAGTGTTATGCCTGAACCATCATATTTGCTGTTCCGGCGCGCCGGAAGTGGTGTCTATGCATCCGGAATTTATCTCTATGTTTGGCCCGCGAGGCGCGGAGCAATTAGGGATTTATCGCCATCATCATAATCATCGCCACGATTTACAGGGTCGTATTGTACTGCGCCGGGGAAATGGTCACTCATGATTGAATTATTACTGCCCGGCTGGCTGGCCGGGATGATGCTGGCCTGCGCCGCTGGTCCTTTGGGCTCATTTGTGGTCTGGCGTCGGATGTCCTATTTTGGCGATACGCTGGCTCACGCGTCGCTTCTGGGCGTGGCGTTTGGCCTGTTGCTGGACGTTAACCCCTTTTATGCGGTAATCGCCGTTACGCTGCTGCTGGCCGCCGGTCTGGTATGGCTGGAGAAACGCCCTCACCTCGCGATTGATACCTTACTGGGCATTATGGCGCACAGCGCCTTATCTTTAGGACTGGTCGTGGTCAGCCTGATGTCCAACGTCCGCGTTGATTTAATGGCTTATCTGTTTGGCGATTTGCTGGCCGTCACGCCGGAAGATCTTATCTCGATCGCTATTGGGGTCGTTATTGTGCTGGCCATTCTCTTCTGGCAGTGGCGCAACTTGCTGTCAATGACTATCAGTCCGGATCTTGCCTTTGTCGATGGCGTGAAGTTACAGCGCGTGAAGCTGCTATTGATGCTGGTAACGGCATTAACTATTGGCGTGGCGATGAAGTTTGTCGGAGCGCTGATCATTACGTCGCTGCTGATTATCCCCGCCGCAACCGCGCGTCGCTTTGCCCGTACGCCGGAGCAGATGGCGGGCGTCGCCGTTGGTGTAGGTATGATAGCGGTTACAGGTGGACTGACCTTCTCAGCCTTTTATGATACCCCGGCAGGGCCATCCGTAGTGCTGTGTGCCGCGCTGCTGTTTATCTTCAGTATGATGAAAAAGCAGGCAAGCTAAGCGTGTGTTGCCCGGTGGCGCTGCGCTTACCGGGCCTACAAAATCGCCCAGGTCTGATGAGCGCAGCGACTTCAGGCGCTAAGGCATCTCTGGCGGCGTGATCCCGAAATGGTTCCAGGCGCGCACCGTTGCCATACGCCCACGCGGCGTACGCTGCAAAAAGCCTTGCTGAATCAGATACGGCTCCAGCACATCCTCAATGGTTTCACGCTCTTCGCCAATCGCCGCCGCCAGGTTATCCAGTCCCACCGGACCACCGAAGAATTTATCAATAACCGCCAGCAGCAGCTTGCGATCCATATAGTCAAACCCTTCCGCATCGACGTTCAGCATATCCAGCGCCTGCGCGGCAATTTCCGCTGAAATAGCCCCGTCATGCTTCACCTCGGCGAAATCACGCACACGTCTGAGCAGGCGGTTGGCTATACGCGGCGTACCGCGCGCCCGACGCGCCACTTCCAGCGCGCCGTCATCACTCATCTCAAGCCCCATGTGCCTTGCGCTGCGCCCGACGATGTGCTGCAGATCGGGCACCTGGTAGAACTCCAGGCGCTGCACAATACCAAAACGGTCACGTAGCGGCGAGGTCAGCGAACCTGCTCGCGTCGTCGCGCCAATGAGCGTAAACGGCGGCAGATCGATCTTAATTGAACGTGCAGCAGGCCCTTCGCCAATCATAATATCCAACTGGTAATCTTCCATCGCCGGATAGAGTACCTCTTCCACCACCGGTGAAAGCCGGTGAATCTCATCAATAAACAGCACATCATGCGGTTCAAGATTGGTGAGCATAGCCGCCAGATCGCCTGCTTTTTCCAGCACCGGGCCGGACGTGGTTCGGAGATTGACGCCCATTTCATTGGCAACGATATTCGCCAGAGTCGTCTTACCTAACCCTGGCGGGCCGAAAATCAGCAAGTGATCTAGTGCGTCGCCACGCCGTTTTGCCGCCTGAATAAAGATCTCCATCTGGGAGCGCACCTGCGGTTGGCCGACATATTCCGCCAATAACTTCGGGCGAATGGCGCGATCGGCGACGTCTTCTGCGATCGTGGCGCCTGCTGAAATCAGGCGATCTGCTTCTATCATCCTTTACCTCATAACGCGGCGCGTAACGCGTCGCGAATCAGTGTTTCACTGCTTGCATCCGGACGGGCGATCTTGCTTACCATCCGACTGGCTTCTTGCGGTTTATAACCCAGCGCCACCAGCGCAGCAACTGCTTCTTGTTCTGCATCTTCCGAGGTTGGGCTGGCCGGCGACGTCAATACCAGATCGACCGCTGGCGTAAAGAGATCGCCATGTAGCCCTTTAAAGCGGTCTTTCATTTCGACAATCAGCCTTTCGGCGGTTTTCTTGCCGATACCCGGCAGCTTCACCAGTGCGCCAAGCTCTTCGCGCTCAACCGCATTCACAAACTGCTGCGCCGACATGCCGGAGAGGATCGCCAGCGCCAGCTTAGGCCCGACGCCATTCGTTTTAATTAGCTCTTTAAACAGCGTGCGCTCTTGCTTATTGTTGAATCCGTACAGCAACTGCGCATCTTCACGCACCACAAAGTGGGTGAAGACGATTGCCTCCTGCCCGGCCTCCGGCAGCTCGTAAAAGCAGGTCATAGGCATATGTACTTCATAGCCTACGCCCCCTGTCTCCAGCAGCACGATCGGGGGTTGTTTTTCGAGAATAATGCCTCTGAGTCTGCCTATCACATGACGCTCCTGCGTAAAGGGCTGAAAAGATAATGCACTATCATAAAAAAAGACTGGATGTTTATCCAGATGAAAAACACGTTATTCGCCTATCTCAATGACCTTCCCTTCGAATCGGTCGCGCGACACCACTGGGTGCCGCCGCGCCCCATAATATGGAGATATAATAAGTGTCTATTATAAATATAATTCAATAACATTTTCTGTAAGAATAATAAATAAAAAGTCCAGATACGCATTATCACTATAGCTTGAATTTCCTCCGGTGAAAGCACATCCTTTATAAACAATATTAATCATCTTGTTATTTAATCATTCAGGACAGAAATTCAATGTTATTGAAAAATATTGTCATAGGTACATTAATGGCTATTCCTGCGCTGGCGTCAGCTAATAGCCTCACGGAAACACGGGAAAGAATGGCCATTGAGCAACAAGCTATCGCCTATACTGTCAGCCAAAAGTGGGACAAGCTGGACGCTATGTTTCAGGAATACAATACCGGATTCCCGACAACCAGCGGCGGAACTCATAAACTGGTTATCGCATGGGGAGGGATCTATAATCTTTTTTCAGTAGATGTTTCCGACAATGGTATTTCTGGCGTGGCAAAAGAGTGGCTTAAAGCAAACCCCAAATCCACGGGTGCAAGGCTGCTGCAAGCAATGGTTTTTGATGCTAAAGCCGTGAATTTACGCGGTGAAGGTGCGGCCAGCACGGTGGACTCTGATATATGGCCGAAATATAAGAAGCTGATGATTCAGGAAAAAGAGTATCTGTTAAAGAACAAAGATATTGCCGACAAAGATGTGACCTGGTATCAGGAAATGGAAATGGTCGCACGCAATCTTGAGGATAAAGAGCTGCTCTATAGCACTTTGGAAGAAGCCAGCAAAAAATATCCCGCCTATCAAAATATTTATATCGAGGCCATGGTCGCTCGTTTGCCTAAATGGGGTGGTTCTCCGGAAGAAGTCGAAAAAATCGCCAGAATGGCCGCAGAAAAAAACAAAGATCAATCGGGACTTTCTTACTACGCTTATATCTGGAGTAATGCAATCCATTACCAACCTGAATTAATGGCTTTACTGAATAAACGTCAGATTGTCTCCTGGGACGATATGCTGCAAGGTTGGAGAGATCGCTACAAACAGTTCCCATCAACCCGCACGCTTAATAATATTCTGATAACTTCCTGCATTGCCCGCGATAAAGACTCCTTTGTGAAAGCAGATAAAATGATTCAAGGGGAAACGGAGCGGGATACCTGGCCACAAGGGTTAAATTATCGGGAATGCCAGCAGTCCTTCCAATAATTGCCAGATTACCATCACAGTTTAATGCACAGCATTAATTGAATTAAGCCGCCTCAGCCGTTATATGCAGAGGTGGTTTAATGGAAAACATCCTTCAACCTTTGGATCATGAACGAGATAAACGGTACCGTTGTTAATCACTTCCTTACCCTTTACAAGAATAATAATCAGCGATTGATGAACAGTACAAACTCGATATTTTTTTGCATTGCAACCTAACCTTTTGCACTTTCGCCTCCTGTTCCCCCTGGCGCTTAATATAACGCAGAGTCAGCCAAATATTTGCGCCAACCACTCTTGCCAGATCACACCTCAAATGCCTATTAAAAACAAAAGCAATAAGCATGAAGAGAAACACAACCAGACAATAACATAGACTCAAGAAAAATATATGGCGATACAAACAATTATATAATATGGAAAGGACAGTCCACTTATTCCCTGCATTCGTCTATTTTCCCTTTCACTTTCACCTCTGGAAAGAGGTAAAAACATTATCACTGTAAATTATAATATTCATGATGGATATTTATTGATAATAATATCTTGTCATTATGTGAGTATAATGCTAATTATCCAATAGCGTAAAATAAAGGATATTATTTTAGGTAATAATGGAACGTGAACATGAAAAAACATTATTCTGTCCACTATGAAACCGGGGATATCGTCTTTACCTGTATAGGTGCCGCGCTTTTCGGCCAGATATCCACCGCTTCACAGTGCTGGAGCAACCATGTTGGGATTATTATTGGTCATAATGGTGATGACTATCTGGTGGCGGAAAGTCGCGTCCCCCTCTCAACCGTCACCACGCTGTCACTGTTTATACAACGTTCAGCCGGACAACGTTACGCCGTTCGTCGCCTGTGCGGCGGTCTGACGGTCGAACAGAAACTCGCCATCATGGAACAGGTTCCCGCCCGGCTGAATAAGTTTTATCACACGGGGTTTAAATACGAGTCATCGCGCCAGTTCTGCTCGAAATTTGTGTTTGATATCTATAAAGAAGCATTGTGTATTCCGGTAGGCGATATTGAGACATTCGAAGAATTACTTCACAGCAATCCTGATGCGAAACTCGCCTTCTGGAAGTTCTGGTTTTTAGGTTCAATCCCGTGGGATCGTAAGACGGTGACGCCCGCCAGCCTGTGGCAACATCCCAATTTAGAATTAATTAGCGCCTGTGGAATTGAACCCCCTCAACGCGAGGCTGAGGGAGAATGATTTAGCGCAACCTTCCCCGCGCCAGATTGAGTCGGCTCTCGCTCATTTGCATCGCGTTCTGGCTAACGTGGCAATGCGTAATGGCGATAGCCAGCGCATCTGCGGCATCGGCCTGCGGGTTAGCGGGGAGCTTTAGCAACGTACGAACCATATGCTGTACCTGGCTTTTTTCCGCGCTACCAATACCGACGACGGTTTGCTTCACCTGACGCGCCGCGTATTCAAACACGGGCAGTTCCTGGTTGACCGCGGCGACAATCGCGACGCCGCGCGCCTGTCCCAGCTTGAGGGCTGAATCGGCGTTCTTCGCCATAAACACCTGTTCGATAGCGAAATAGTCCGGCTGGAACTGCGTGATGATTTCCGTCACGCCTGCGTATATGAGCTTCAAACGAGACGGCAAATCATCGACTTTGGTACGAATACATCCGCTGCCCAGATAGGTCAGTTGCCTACCTACCTGGCGGATAACGCCATAACCGGTAATGCGCGAGCCGGGGTCAATACCGAGAATAATCGACATGCTATACCCCCTGCCCGCCGGCGTTTAACAGCACCATTACAGGGTCGCCGCCACCTCATCAGAGATCTCACCGTTATGGTAGACTTCCTGAACATCGTCACAGTCTTCCAGCATATCGATCAGACGTAGCAGTTTCGGCGCGGTTTCCGCATCCATATCCGCTTTGGTTGACGGGATCATGGACACTTCGGCGCTGTCCGCTTTCAGACCCGCCGCTTCCAGCGCGTCACGCACTTTGCCCATCTCTTCCCAGGCAGTGTAAACATCAATCGCGCCATCATCATAGGTCACAACATCTTCCGCGCCAGCTTCCAGAGCAGCTTCCATGATGGTGTCTTCATCGCCTTTCTCAAAGGAGATGACCCCTTTCTTACTGAACAGGTACGCCACTGAGCCATCGGTACCCAGATTACCGCCGCACTTGCTGAAAGCATGACGCACTTCCGCTACGGTACGGTTACGGTTGTCACTCAGACACTCAATCATAATGGCCGTGCCGCCAGGACCATAACCTTCATAGATGATGGTTTCCATGTTCGAGTCTTCATCACCACCCACACCGCGAGCGATGGCACGGTTCAGAGTGTCGCGGGTCATGTTGTTGGCCAGCGCTTTATCTACAGCCGCGCGCAGACGCGGGTTGGCATCCGGATCGCCGCCGCCCAATTTAGCTGCCGTTACCAGTTCACGAATAATTTTAGTGAAGATTTTACCGCGCTTGGCATCCTGCGCAGCTTTACGATGTCTGGTGTTGGCCCATTTACTATGACCTGCCATAAATATTTCCTCAAAAAAAGCGCGCCTTTTCAGGCGACGTTAATGACAAACTCTTCAATCGCTTGCCGGTTACTCCAGGACTTGGTAAGCGCCGCCGCGTCAGGCGCATCAAGCCACTGGTACGTCAGATGTTCAGTGAATATCACCTGCCGCTCATGCGGTAACGCAAGGCAGAACCAGAATTCTGTATTGTGCATGACGCCCGGCGCATAGCGATGACGTAAATGTGAAAAAATTTCGAACTCCACCGTACGCTGGCAGTCGATTAAGGTCAGTTGCTCTGCCGCAACATCAATCGTGACCTCCTCTTTGACTTCACGTACGGCGGCCTGCAACGCGGTCTCCCCTTCTTCTATGCTGCCAGTCACTGACTGCCAAAAATCCGGGTCGTCGCGTCGCTGCAACATTAGCACCCGTTTCGTATCCTGCGCGAAAATAACCACCAAGACCGAAACGGGGCGCTTGTACACTTTATCCTTCACGCGACCTCGTTGTTGGCTGTTGGGTGACGGATGAGACTCGCCCCTGCGGGCCGCCGCGATATCACGCGAATGATGTCGTGTACATTGTTCATATCAGTTATTCTCGGCTTTCTTTACAACCTGAATCCCCAACTCCGTCAACGCTGCCTGGTTGGCGAAACTCGGCGCTTCGGTCATCAGACACGCGGCGGCGGTCGTTTTCGGGAAGGCGATAACATCACGAATATTATCGGTGCCGGTCAACAGCATGGTCAGACGGTCCAGACCAAACGCCAGGCCCGCATGCGGCGGCGTACCGTATTTCAACGCATCCAACAGGAAGCCGAACTTCTCGCGCTGCTCCTGCTCATTGATACCGAGAATACCAAATACGGTTTGCTGCATTTCACCGTTGTGAATACGCACCGAACCGCCGCCCACTTCATAGCCGTTAATCACCATATCGTAAGCGTTAGCGACGGCTTCTTCCGGCGCAGTTTTCAGTTCAGACGCCGTCATGTCACGCGGGGCGGTGAACGGATGGTGCATCGCGGTCAGACCGCCTTCGCCGTCGTCTTCGAACATCGGGAAGTCAATCACCCACAGCGGCGCCCATTTGTCTTCGTCGGTCAGGCTCAGGTCTTTGCCCAGTTTCAGACGCAGCGCGCCCAGCGCATCGGCAACCACTTTTTTGTTATCTGCGCCGAAGAAAATCATGTCGCCGTCCTGCGCGCCGGTACGTTCAAGGATAGCGTCGACGATGTCGGCGGTCAGGAACTTGGCCACCGGACTGTTAATCCCGTCCAGACCTTTCGCGCGCTCGTTAACTTTGATATACGCCAGGCCTTTCGCGCCGTAGATCTTAACAAAGTTACCATAATCGTCGATCTGCTTACGGCTAAGCTGTGCGCCGCCAGGCACACGCAGCGCTGCCACGCGGCCTTTCGGATCGTTAGCCGGGCCCGCGAAGACCGCGAACTCTACCGATTTCAGCAGGTCAGCGACATCTACCAGTTCCATCGGGTTACGCAGGTCTGGTTTGTCGGAACCGTAACGACGTTCCGCTTCGGCAAACGTCATGACCGGGAAATCCCCCAGATCCACGCCTTTCACTTCCAGCCATAAATGGCGCACCAGCGCTTCCATCACTTCGCGCACCTGTGGCGCGGTCATGAAGGAGGTCTCGACGTCGATCTGAGTAAACTCCGGCTGACGGTCAGCACGTAAGTCTTCATCACGGAAGCATTTGACTATCTGATAGTAACGATCGAAACCGGACATCATCAGGAGCTGTTTGAACAGCTGCGGCGACTGCGGCAACGCGTAGAATTTACCTTTGTGCACGCGCGAAGGCACCAGATAGTCGCGCGCGCCTTCCGGCGTGGCTTTGGTCAGCATCGGCGTTTCAATATCAAGGAAACCGTGCTCGTCCATAAAACGACGCACCAGGCTGGTAATTTTGGCGCGAGTTTTCAGGCGCTGCGCCATTTCCGGACGACGCAAATCCAGATAGCGGTACTTGAGACGCGCCTCTTCGGTATTAACGTGGTTAGCGTCAAGCGGCAGTGAGTCTGCGCGGTTGATGATAGTGAGAGAGGACGCCAGCACTTCAATTTCGCCGGTCGCCATATCCGCATTGACGTTTTTCGCGTCACGCGCACGCACGGTGCCCGTAACCTGAATGCAGAACTCATTACGCAGTTCAGAGGCCAGCTTTAACGCGTCCGCACGATCCGGATCGAAGAACACCTGCACAATACCTTCGCGGTCGCGCATATCGATAAAGATCAGGCTGCCAAGATCACGACGACGGTTGACCCAACCACACAGAGTCACCTGCTGCCCCACGTGGGACAGACGTAGCTGTCCGCAATATTCTGTACGCATGAGATATCCCTTAACTTAGCCGCAGGCGGATTGTTGCCTGCCATGCAGGCGACGAAGTCGCAGCTTTAGCTGTATGTCACAACTGGATGAAAAAAGGCGGCTATTATACTGGAAATTCTGCCGCACGATAAGAGTCAATCCAGCATGGGAGCGATAACTTGCCCGTTTCATGCGGTATCGACACTTGGTTCATACTGACTGTACCCGGGTTTTTCACGCGGGTATTGCGTATGCTCACAAAAATTAACAATATTTGTCGCCGCTTTCCTCTTTAATCGCGCTTAAGGTGTAGTGAAATCCGCTATTTTTAGGAGAGTGATTATCATGCTGAAACTCAACGCGACCACAACCGCCCTGGTGGTTATTGATTTACAGGAAGGAATTCTTCCGTTTGCCGGCGGCCCGTATACGGCAAATGAGGTGGTCGCCCGCGCCGCGCGGTTGGCGGAAAAGTGTCGCGCCAACGGCTCGCCCGTGGTTATGGTACGCGTTGGATGGTCTGATGATTATGCCGAAGCGTTAAAACAGCCGGTGGATGCCGCAACGCCTGCGCACGCGTTGCCGGAAAACTGGTGGACCTGGCCTACGGCATTGGGTAAAAAGGACAGCGATCTGGAAGTGACTAAACGCCAGTGGGGCGCGTTTTACGGCACCGACCTGGAATTACAGCTTCGCCGCCGGGGTATCGACACCATCATATTGTGCGGAATCTCAACCAATATCGGCGTCGAATCCACAGCGCGTAACGCCTGGGAGTTGGGATTTAACCTTATTATTGCCGAAGATGCCTGTAGCGCCGCCAGCAGTGAGCAGCATCAGAGCAGTATGACGCATATTTTCCCGCGCATTGGCCGGGTACGCAGCGTAGAGGATATTTTAAACGCCTTATGATCTACATTGGCTTGCCGCAATGGTCGCACCCGAAATGGGCGCGGCTCGGCATCACCAGTCTGGAAGAGTATGCCCGCCACTTTAATTGCGTGGAGGGCAACACCACGCTTTACGCGCTGCCGAAAGCGGAAATTGTCGAGCGCTGGTATGCGCAAACTACGGACGATTTCCGTTTTTGCTTTAAATTTCCCGCCACCATTTCTCACCAGGCCGCGCTGCGCCATTGCGACGATCTGGTACAGGCGTTTTTTACCCGGCTGGCGCCGCTGGAAACGCGTATTGGCCAATACTGGCTGCAGTTGCCCGCCGCCTTTGGACCGCGCGATCTCCCCGCCTTATGGCAGTTTCTTGATGCGCTCCCCGCCACGTTTACCTATGGCGTAGAAGTTCGTCATCCGTGTTTTTTTGACAAAGGTGAGGATGAACAGCGGCTCAATCGCGGGTTACACGCGCGCGGCGTAAACCGCGTGATCCTGGATAGTCGTCCGGTACATGCCGCCCATCCCCACAGCGAGGCCGTCCGCGACGCGCAGCGAAAAAAACCCAAAGTCCCGGTACATGCGGTCGTGACGGCCAGCCACCCGATGGTGCGTTTTATCGGTAGCGACAATATGGCGCAAAACCGTGAGTTTTTCGCCGCCTGGTTGCAGAAACTCCCGCAGTGGCGGCAGACCACCACGCCTTTTCTGTTTTTACATACTCCGGATATCGCGCAGGCGCCGGAACTGGTAAATACACTTTGGCATGATTTACGCAGCGTCTTACCGGAAATCGGCACTGCTCCGTCCATTCCACAGCAATCTTCTCTTTTCTGAAAATGCCCCCTATCATAGACAGTGCCATCAGCCATTTTAAAAGGGAGTTTGTATGGTAAGCGCGCTGTATGCCGTTTTGGGTGCGTTATTATTAATGAAGTTCTCTTTTAATGTCGTTCGCTTGCGAATGCAGTACCGTGTCGCCTATGGCGACGGCGGTTTTAGCGAATTACAAAGCGCCATCCGTATTCATGGCAACGCGGTGGAATATATTCCTGTCGCGCTGGTGCTGCTGCTGTTTATGGAAATGAACGGCGCCGAAACGTGGATGGTGCATATCTGCGGCATCATTTTAATCGCCGGTCGGCTGATGCATTATTACGGTTTTCACCACCGCCTGTTCCGCTGGCGGCGGGCGGGGATGAGCGCGACCTGGTGCGCATTGTTGCTGATGGTGCTGGCAAACCTGTGGTATATGCCCTGGGAGTTGGTTTTCTCCCTGTATTAGCGCACAATATGCGCCTTTATTTTTCCCGGATGTATACGTTATGTCTCACCGCGACACGCTTTTTTCTGCGCCTATCGCCCGTCTCGGCGACTGGACTTTTGATGAACGAGTAGCCGAAGTTTTCCCCGACATGATTCAGCGTTCGGTACCAGGCTACTCCAACATCATCTCCATGATCGGCATGTTAGCTGAACGCTTTGTGCAGCCGAACACGCAGGTCTACGATCTGGGCTGCTCGCTGGGCGCCGCGACGCTGTCTGTTCGGCGTAATATCCGCCATGAGCATTGTCGCATTATCGCCGTCGATAACTCCCCGGCCATGATTGAACGCTGCCGCCGTCATATTGATGCGTATAAAGCGCCTACGCCGGTTGAAGTCGTTGAAGGCGATATCCGCGATATCACTATTGAAAACGCCTCGATGGTGGTGCTGAATTTTACCCTGCAATTCCTTGAACCTGCCGAACGCCAGGCATTGCTGGATAAGATTTACCTGGGGTTGAATCCCGGCGGCGCGCTGGTACTGTCGGAAAAATTTAGCTTTGAAGATGCGAAAGTGGGCGAGCTGTTATTCAACATGCACCACGATTTTAAACGCGCGAATGGGTACAGCGAACTGGAGATCAGCCAGAAGCGCAGTATGCTGGAAAACGTGATGCTCACCGACTCGGTGGAAACACATAAAGCGCGCCTGCGTCAGGCGGGTTTCGAACACAGTGAACTGTGGTTCCAGTGCTTTAATTTCGGGTCGCTTGTCGCGTTAAAAGCCGGAGTTGCCGCATGATCGAGTTTGGTAACTTTTATCAGCTCATTGCTAAAAATCACCTCTCCCACTGGCTGGAAACATTGCCCGCGCAGATTGCCGCCTGGCAACGCGAGCAGCAGCATGGCTTGTTTAAACAGTGGTCGAACGCGGTAGAATTTTTACCGGAAATTACGCCCTGGCGGCTGGATTTACTGCACAGCGTCACGGCGGAAAGCGAAACGCCGCTCAGCGAAGGTCAGCTAAAGCGTATTGATACATTGCTGCGTAATCTGATGCCGTGGCGTAAAGGCCCGTTCTCGCTTTATGGCGTAGATATTGATACCGAATGGCGCTCCGACTGGAAGTGGGATCGCGTACTGCCGCATCTGTCAGATTTAACCGGCCGGACGATCCTTGATGTCGGCTGCGGCAGCGGCTATCACCTGTGGCGGATGATTGGCGCGGGCGCACATCTGGCGGTCGGCATCGATCCTACGCAGCTTTTCCTCTGCCAGTTTGAGGCGGTGCGTAAACTGTTGGGTAACGATCAGCGCGCGCATCTGCTGCCGTTGGGCATTGAACAACTCCCGGCGCTGAAAGCATTTGATACCGTCTTCTCGATGGGAGTGCTTTATCACCGTCGCTCGCCGCTGGAGCATCTGTGGCAGTTAAAAGATCAGTTGGTCAACGAGGGTGAACTGGTACTGGAAACGCTGGTCGTCGACGGCGACGAAAATACCGTTTTGGTGCCGGGTGACCGCTACGCGCAGATGCGTAACGTCTATTTTATTCCTTCCGCGCCGGCATTAAAAAAATGGCTGGAAAAATGCGGCTTTATTGACGTTCGTATCGCCGATGTCTGCGTCACTACCACCGAAGAGCAGCGCCGTACCGAATGGATGGTTACCGAGTCGCTGGCCGATTTCCTCGACCCGAACGATCGCAGCAAGACGGTGGAAGGCTATCCCGCCCCGCAGCGCGCGGTGCTGATTGCGCGTAAACCGTGATGGATTGCCGAATGACCGTTACGTATAGCACCGTTTCTCCAAAATAGTTCAAGTTGCAGCAAGGCGGCAACGCAGCAAATCCCCGGGAACGTAGGTAGCTACGTGACCGGGGTGCGCGAGGCGGCCAACGCTGCTGCGGCTTGAAATATGAAGGAGAAAAAAAGGCCCCTGTTGAATTGGCAGGGGCCTGGTACGAGCAAGCATCATATTGGGCGACATGATGCAACGGTAAAAATCATTTGGCCTGATGGCGAACAATGATTCCTTTCATTTCAGCGACCGCCGCACCCTCTACCCTATAGCGAGAATACTCGTCCGCCTGTATATCGGCAGACATCGATAACCCCTGATTGCGATAGCGCATCGGCGAAGGCAGTAAGACTCCGGCGGAACTGTGTACTTCCCGTACTCCGGCATCGAGGAAATTCTGCAGGTTATTTGCACGAACCCCCGCACCAGCCATAATGGTTGGAGCATCCCCCTGGGCAATAAGTTCCATAATTATTGATAAACCTTGCGCCGCATCGGCTTTTTGCCCGGAAGTCAGTACTCTTGCTACGCCTGCGTCAGCCAGATTCTTTAGCGCATTGAAGGGATTAGCGCACATATCGAAGGCGCGGTGGAATGTCACCGCCAGCGGCCCGGCCGCCGCCATTATTTTTTCCATTCGCGACATATCGACATCCCCATCAACGGTCAACACGCCAGTAACCAGCCCGGGAAACCCCAACTCTCTGACGAGGCGGATATCTTCCAGCATGGCGGCAAATTCGCCGTCAGTGTAGTAAAAATCCCCGCCGCGAGGACGAATAATCGGATGTACGGGAATCGTAATATGCTCGCGTACGCTGCGTAAGACGCCGAAAGAAGGCGTAAGCCCCCCTTCTTTCGGCGCGGCGCACAGTTCGATACGATCCGCGCCGTTTCGCTGCGCGGTGAGCGCGCATTCCATGCTGTAACAACAGATCTCAAGTAACGCCATATTCACTCCGCTCGGCAGGTTAATGGGCCGCCTGTTCGCTGGCGACAATCGCTTCAATCGACCATGGATGAAATTTTACCGTGACGCGGCCATCGGTCACAGCCAGCGTAGGGTTTGGCAAACGTTCATGCTCGCCCTGTGGCGAACTGGTTTTAACCACGATCCCCGGCTGACTAAGCCCCTCATCCGACAACAACGCCAGCGCCCTCGCGTTCAAGGTCTCCGGCTCGCCGGGCAGCACGATTTCAATATGCTCCCACCCTTCGTGTGGATAGCGTTTTTCTCCCGGCCACGGTAATTCAATAACAGAAAACCGCCAGTGTTCCACACATACCGGTTCATGCAGTTTAAACAGACAAATCGGCCTGCCGTTGATGATATTTTCCGACAGTAGCTCGCCGCATTGTTCAAAACCGCGACGCCAACGCTCCGCCGTCGTATTCTGGTGACAGCGCAATGAAATGTGATCGGCCTCAAGGGCGCTAATCTGCAGACCAAGGCGAGTGGAAAGTTCTCTGAACGCCAGAGTGAATCGCGGTAAATCTGCGGAAATATCATGCAGTTCATCAATGTGTTGCCAGTTCGCCATATCAGGACGCTCTTCTTGCTGTGAAAACCGCTAATTTACGCTGTTGCGCCCCGGCAACCAACCTTTGATTTGGTTGGGCGTTTATTGAATGCTTATGCAGATTATTGTTGCGTATATTTCAGGCGACGCGCCGCGCGCGCAATGCTGACGCCAACGGGCATTTGCAGTATACTCCCGCCCTAATTCTTAAACTGGCGCGGGCAATACAGTCCGCTTCATAAACGTAAGGTATTCCGGTGAATATTCAGGCTCTTCTCTCAGAAAAAGTTAGTCAGGCCATGATTGCTGCAGGCGCGCCTGCAGATTGCGAGCCCCAGGTTCGTCAGTCAGCCAAAGTTCAGTTCGGCGACTATCAGGCCAACGGCATGATGGCAGTTGCGAAAAAACTGGGTATGGCCCCCCGACAACTTGCAGAGCAGGTGCTGACTCATCTGGATCTCAGCGGCATCGCCAGCAAGGTTGAAATCGCCGGCCCTGGCTTTATCAATATTTTCCTCGAACCGGCTTTTCTCGCTGAACAGGTGCAGCAGGCGCTGGCCTCCGAACGTCTGGGCGTTTCTCAGCCGACTCGTCAGACGATTGTCGTCGACTACTCCGCGCCCAACGTCGCGAAAGAGATGCACGTCGGTCATCTACGCTCCACGATTATCGGCGATGCGGCAGTACGCACGCTGGAGTTTCTGGGCCATCATGTTATTCGCGCTAACCACGTCGGCGACTGGGGCACCCAGTTCGGTATGCTTATCGCCTGGCTGGAAAAACAGCAGCAGGAAAACGCGGGCGACATGGCGCTGGCGGATCTCGAAGGATTCTACCGCGATGCGAAAAAGCATTATGACGAAGATGAAGCGTTTGCCGAGCGCGCGCGTAACTACGTCGTCAAATTGCAGAGCGGTGATGCCTATTTCCGTGAGATGTGGCGTAAGCTGGTTGATATCACGATGACGCAAAACCAGATCACCTATGATCGTCTGAACGTCACTCTGACGCGTGACGATGTGATGGGCGAAAGTCTGTATAATCCGATGCTGCCGGGCATCGTCGCCGATCTGAAAGCCAAAGGCCTGGCGGTTGAAAGCGAAGGCGCAACGGTGGTTTTCCTTGATGAGTTTAAAAACAAGGAAGGCGACCCGATGGGCGTCATTATTCAGAAGAAAGATGGCGGTTATCTGTATACCACTACCGATATCGCCTGCGCCAAATACCGTTACGAAACGCTGCACGCCGACCGCGTGCTCTACTACATTGACTCCCGTCAGCACCAGCACCTGATGCAAGCCTGGACCATTGTGCGCAAAGCCGGTTATGTACCGGATTCCGTTCCGCTGGAACACCACATGTTCGGCATGATGCTGGGTAAAGACGGTAAACCGTTTAAAACTCGCGCGGGCGGTACGGTGAAGCTGGCGGACCTGCTGGATGAGGCGCTGGAGCGCGCGCGTCGTCTGGTGGCGGAGAAGAACCCGGATATGCCGGCTGACGAGCTGGAAAAACTGGCTAACGCCGTCGGTATTGGCGCGGTGAAATACGCCGATCTGTCAAAAAACCGCACCACTGACTATATCTTCGACTGGGATAATATGTTGGCTTTCGAAGGCAATACCGCACCTTATATGCAGTATGCCTATACGCGTGTGCTGTCTGTTTTCCGTAAAGCGGACATCGACGAGCAGGCGCTGGCGAGCGCGCCGGTTATCATTAGCGAAGATCGCGAAGCGCAGCTCGCTGCCCGTCTGCTGCAGTTTGAAGAAACCCTGACGGTGGTCGCGCGTGAAGGTACGCCGCACGTCATGTGCGCGTATCTGTATGACGTCGCCGGGCTGTTCTCCGGCTTCTACGAGCACTGCCCTATTCTCAGCGCCGAGAATGACGCGGTTCGCAATAGCCGCCTAAAACTGGCGCAACTGACGGCGAAGACGCTGAAACTGGGTCTGGATACGTTGGGTATCGAAACCGTAGAACGCATGTAAACGCGCCGTCGTTAACATCATCAGGCCTGACTCCGGGTAACGGACTCAGGCCTTTTTATTGCCACTGCGGTATATCTGTAACAAATCACAAGGAATGACACATTTCTATAGAGAGATGGAACATCTTTTACCTGTGCTGGCGCTGACCGCCCCGTATCATTAGGCGGCGGATTGTTCAGGTACAGGTAATGACTTTTAAAGACTTTGATGCGGAAGAGAAACTCTTCCTGAGACGTGTGATTGTGGCGTTTGGTGTAGTGGTTGTCTGCTTTGGTATCCTGATCTTCAACCTCTATAACTTGCAAATCCGCCAGCACCACTACTACACCACCCGTTCGAATGAGAACGATATCAAGATGCTACCCGTCGCGCCCACGCGCGGCATCATTTACGATCGCAACGGCATTCCGCTGGTGCGTAACGTAACCTGGTATGATATCGCGGTTACGCCCTATAAAATTGCCGATATGGATGCGCTGCTAAAACAGCTCACCCCTATTGTTGATCTCTCCCCCGATGATATCGCCGACTTTCGCCATGCGCTAAAATCCAGTAGCCGCTATCGTCCGGTGGTGCTCAAAAACGCGCTAACGGATGTTGAAATCGCACGCTTTGCGGTCAATCAGTTTCATTTCAACGGCGTCACGATCAATAGCTATCAGGATCGGCAGTATCCTTACGGCGCGGAGCTGGCGCATGTTCTCGGTTACGTGTCAAAGATAAACGATAACGACCTTAAAGCGCTGGATAAAAAAGGGCTGGCAGAGAATTACGCGGCGGACCATAACATCGGTAAACAGGGGATTGAGCGTTACTACGAAAACGATCTTCATGGCAAAACCGGTTATCAGGAGGTCGAGGTGGATAATCACGGGCGTATTGTCCGCCTGCTGAAAGACGTTCCTCCCATCGCGGGTAAGAACATTCACCTGACGCTGGATCTCCATTTACAAGAGTACATTGAAAGTTTGCTGGCCGGGCAGCGTGCTGCCGTACTGGTTGAAGATCCGCACGATGGTTCAGTGCTGGCGATGGTATCTATGCCCAGCTACGACCCGAACCCCTTTGTAAAAGGCATTAGCTATCAGGATTACGGCAAACTGCTGCACGATAAAAATCTGCCGCTGATCAACCGCGTGACGCAAGGGCTTTATCCCCCGGCGTCAACGGTTAAACCCTATATGGCGATGTCCGCGCTGTTAAGCGGGATTATTACGCCGCAAACCACCTTCTTTGGCGCGCCAACCTGGACGCTTCCCGGCACGCAGCGTCATTACCGGGACTGGAAAAAAACCGGACACGGTATGCTGGATGTCACTAAAGCGATTGAGGAATCTGCGGATACCTTTTTCTATCAGGTCGCTTATATGATGGGTATTGACCGTATCGACACGATGTTGTCTCAGTTCGGCTATGGCAAACCGACGGGTATCGACCTTAATGAAGAGTATGACGGGCTGCTTCCCAGCCGCGCATGGAAACAGCGGGTCCATAAAAAAGCCTGGTATCAGGGCGATACCATCTCTGTCGGCATCGGCCAGGGTTACTGGATTGCCACCCCCATCCAGATGGTAAAAGCGATGGTGGCGCTCATCAACAACGGTAAGGTGATTGCCCCTCACCTGTTACTCAATGAAGAGAGCGGCAAAACGGTGGTTCCGTATCGCCCTTCAGGAACACCGGCACAGATAGCCGATCCGGCGTCGCCATACTGGGGACTGGTGCGTCAGGCGATGTACGGCATGGCGAATGCACCCAACGGAACGGGCTATAAGTTCTTTCACACCGCGCCCTACGGCATTGCGGCCAAAAGCGGCACGTCGCAGGTGTTTAGCCTGAAAGAAAATCAGACCTACAATGCGAAAATGATCCCCATTCGCCTGCGCGATCATGTGTTTTATACCGCTTTTGCACCGTATAAAAACCCTAAGGTCGCTATTGCCTTGATTCTGGAAAACGGCGGAAGCGACGGCGTTACCGCCGCGCCCATCATGCGAAAAATCCTTGACCACCTGTTTGATCCACAGGCTGATACCACACAGTCGGGTCAGGCGCCATAGTCAAATAAGCAAAGCGCCATCAGACAAGGATACGACCGGAATATCTGCATACATCAGAAATAGTTACGCAGATATTCCGTCAAACACAGCATTGCCATCGCCTGCCCGTAAGGCATAGAGGTCAACGGAATATGACGGTAAAAATCGAGATCGTGGCCCATGCCAGTGCCAAATGATGTTTGCAGCAGTTCGCCTTCCGGCGAGATATGTTTCACTATCCCCCGAATAGCTTTTTCCGCCACCTGCGCATAGTGCCGTTCGACATAGCGTTTGCGCACCGCTTTAAGAATACCGTAGGCAAAACCCGCCGTCGCCGACGCCTCAAGATAAGAGTGCGGATCGTCAAGCAGCGTATGCCACAAACCGCTTTCATCCTGACATTTCGCCAGCGCGGCGATCTGCGCATTCAGTACCTGGACCAGATAACGGCGCACGGCATTATTTTCCGGCAAGTCCAGCAGTTCAAGAAAATCCGGGATCACAATGGTCAGCCAGCTGTTGCCGCGCGCCCAGCGAGCGTTAGCGAAGTTATGATGACCGTCATAGCTCCAGCCGTGGAACCACAGCCCCGTCTCTTTATCCATCAAATTCTGCACGTGTAGCAGGAACTGATAGGTTGCCTCTTCCACATATTCCGGCCGGTTCAACAGCTTACCGATTTTCGCCAGCGGCAGCACCGTCATCATTAGCGTGTCGTCCCACATCTGCTGATGATTTTCCTCCGCCAGCGTGATGTGCTGCATTCCGCCGTGATCGGTACGGGGCATTTCATTCATCGCCCATTCGGCCCACGTTTCCAGCCACGGTAAATACGCTGGATTACGCGTCTCTTCATAGCGATACGCCAACGTTAAAAACGGCGCCATCGTATTAACGTTTTTCGTCGTCGCGCCTTCCGCAAAACGATCGGCAAACCAGTCATCAATGATCTTACGCATCGTCTGGTCGCCGGTCTGTTGGTAATAGTGATACATTCCGTACAGGCCCACGCCGTGCGTCCACTCCCATCCGGCCCAGCCTTTAGTATCGATCACGCGTCCGTCGTCCAGTCGCAATAAAAATTCGCCTGTCTCATCTTTAATATTGACCAGGTTATGCGTCACCTTTTGCACCAGGGCTTTTAGTTCATCTCTGGCGATAAAATGCTCAGGCTGACGCAATAGCGGACTGTGTTTGACTGGATAAACCATCATTTGCTTAACCTCTGTGTAATGTCGAATTCAGTGCTGCGTGCAGTTTTACCGCCGACGCAGTCGATTCGCTACAGTAAAAGCTAAGCCGGGCGGAAACCTTTTTGTTTCTGCCATTGCCAGAGCGTAAATGGCAAAAACACAAAGAGTCCGGCAACCTACCTCACCATTTTATAAAACAGCGTTTCTATTTATTCAAAAAGAGAGTCAGATCTGCTACCTGGCAAAGAAAGGGGCGGTTAGCGGTAGTTCACAATCACCTGATTGCTCCGCACTTTTAACGCCGGGATAAGTCGGCCGCCGCCGGGGACTTCCCAGACAAAGCGGAGCGGCTCGACTGCGGGAACATGAGCAAAACCGTGGGTCGTGCCACTCTGACCATCAAGTTCTACGCAACGGGACTGGGAACATAAACGTACCCGTAAGCCCGCGGGAGTCGGGCCATTCAGTTCATAACGCCAGGCGACCAGCGTCATCACACCGGAAACCGGCTGGCGCGCCGACAATGGCGAAGACGATGCGGAAACACCCCGGTAATTTAAGGTTACACCCATACCGCTATCCTGCCACGCGCCTTCGCCTGCGGCCTGAACCGCCAGGGGAAAGAGCAACAACGCCAGCCATTTACGCATTATTTTCCTCCAATGGTCGCCGTCATGCGGATATGACGGTTATCGGAAAGCTCAAGGTTCGACAACACCACCAGCTGCGGTAAACTGCGCCGCAAAAAGCGGGACAATAATGGACGTAGCGCATGGTTAACCAGTAATACCGGCGGCGCGCCAAGCATCTCCTGGCGAGAAAGCGCTTCTTGCGTCTGCGCCAGCAGGCGATCCGCCAACCCAGGCTCAAGTCCACCGCCGCCCTGCAATGCCTGAAGCAGCAAACGCTCCAGCGCGGTATCCAGGCCAATCACCTGCACTTCTTCATTACCGGGGAACCACTGTTGCGTAATCGCTCGCCCTAATGCCACGCGTACCACGGCGGTTAATTCATGCGGATCGCTTTGTAACGGCGCATGTTCCGCCAGCGTTTCCAGAATGGTGCGCATATCGCGAATAGGGACTTTTTCCGCCAGTAAGTTTTGCAGGACTTTGTGTAAAGTCGTGAGGGTCACGACGCCTGGGACCAGATCTTCCGTGAGTTTAGGCATCTCCTGAGAGACACGATCCAACAGTTGCTGCGCTTCCTGGCGGCCAAACAGTTCGGCGGAGAATTGGCCAATCAAGTGGTTAAGGTGCGTCGCCACAACGGTACTGGCTTCAACAACGGTAAAGCCCTGAATTTGCGCCTGCTCTTTCAGGGCGCTTTCAATCCAGATGGCATCAAGGCCAAAAGCTGGATCGACGGTTTTCTCGCCCGGTAGCGTTCCCGCCGCCGTGCCGGGGTTAATAGCCAGCCAACGTCCCGGATAGGCGTCCCCGCTGCCAATCTCTACCCCTTTCATCAAAATACGGTAGCGCGCAGGCTGTAAATCCATATTGTCGCGAATATGGACCACCGGCGGCAGGAACCCCATATCCTGCGCGAATTTTTTACGAATGCTGCGAATACGTCCGAGCAATTCGCCATCCTGTTGAAAATCCACCATCGGGATCAGGCGGTAGCCCACTTCCATTCCCAGTGAATCCTCAAGCTGTACGTCATTCCAGGTGGCTTCGACCACCGAGTTATTTTCCGGCATTTTTACCGGCTGCGACTCCTCCGGCGCTTTTTCTTCACGCCCGCGCAACCACCATGCCAGGCCGAGCAAAGCGGCGGTAAAAAGTAAAAATACCAGGTTAGGCATTCCTGGCACCATGCCAAGCAGCCCCAGCACCGCCGCCGCCAGCAGCATCACCCTTGGATTACTGAACAGTTGGCCAACCATCTGCTCGCCAACATCCTGATCGGTACTAACGCGGGTCACAATGACGCCCGCCGCCGTGGAGATAACCAGCGCCGGGATCTGGGCGACCAGGCCGTCGCCAATGGTCAGCAGGGTGTAGCTTTCCGCCGCGCTGCCCATGCTCATTCCGTGCTGCAATACGCCGACCAGCAGCCCGCCGACCACGTTAATGACCATGATGAGAATACCGGCGATGGCGTCGCCGCGCACAAATTTACTTGCCCCGTCCATCGAGCCGTAGAAGTCGGCTTCCTGAGTGACTTCCGAACGCCGTTTTTTGGCCTCGTCTTCACCAATCAGACCGGCATTAAGATCGGCGTCAATCGCCATTTGCTTGCCGGGCATACCGTCCAGCACAAAGCGCGCGCCGACTTCGGCAATACGTCCGGCGCCTTTGGTGATGACCATGAAGTTGATAATGACGAGGATGATAAAAACCACAATCCCGATCGCGAAGTTACCGCCGACCAGGAAATGACCGAACGCCTCTACCACCTTTCCCGCCGCCGCCGCGCCGGTATGCCCTTCCATCAAAATAATGCGCGTTGAGGCTACGTTAAGCGCCAGACGCAGTAGCGTGGTAAACAGCAGGATGGTCGGAAACGCGGCAAAATCCAGAGTGCGCTGGGTAAACATTGCCACCAGCAGCACCATGATTGATAGCGCAATATTAAAGGTAAATAATAAGTCGAGGATAAAAGCAGGCAGCGGCAGCACCATCATCGACAAAATCAGCAGAATGAGGATCGGCCCGGCAAGAATTTGCCATTGCGTCGATTTCAGGTTGCTGGGCAGGCGCAGCATCGCGACCAGATTAGCCATCAGTATTCTTCTCGTTCATAAAATCCAGCGCTTCTGGCACCGGAAGGTTCTCAGGTTGTGGAGGACGTTGCCCGCCAGCAAGCCGCCAGCGTTTAAGCTGCCAGACCCAGGCCAACACTTCCGCAACGGCAGCATATAACTGCCCGGGAATTTGCTGACCGATTTCGGCGTGGCGATATAATGCCCGCGCCAGCGGCGGCGCTTCTAAAGTGGGAACCCGATGTTCAGCGCCGATCTCGCGAATGCGTAGCGCTATTAATCCAGCCCCCTTCGCGACCACTTTCGGCGCGCTCATTTTGTTTTCGTCATACTGCAGCGCCACGGAATAGTGCGTCGGGTTAGTGACAATGACGTCCGCTTTCGGCACATCTTCCATCATGCGGCGCTGCGCGGCGGCGCGTTGCATCTGGCGAATTTTGCCCTTAACATGCGGATCGCCTTCGCTCTCTTTAAATTCGTCGCGAATGTCCTGCCGCGACATGCGTAATTTTTTCAGGTGGCTAAAGATCTGGAAAAACACGTCAAATCCCACCATCGGAATCACGCCCAGTACCACCAGTAACGCGCAGAGTCCAACCAGATCCAGCGCATTCCCCATTGCGACGATCGGCGACTCTGCCATCAGGCGCATCATTTGCGGCCAGTGATGCCAGAGATAAAAGCCGGTAACGCAGCCGACCAGCGTGGATTTCAACACCGCTTTTAGCAGTTCCGCGCCGGTCTGCGCCGAAAACATGCGCTTAATTCCCGGCAGCGGGTTTAATTTAGAAAATTTTGGCTGTAGCGACTTACCGCTAAAAATCAGGCCGCCAAGCATAACCGGCGAGATAAGCGCCACCAGCACCACGCCCGCGATGAGCGGTAGCAGTGCCATCATCGCCGCTTTAATCAGCAAAATTATCTGCCCCAGGATCAGGTTAGGATCGTTCACCATACGGTGATCGAAGTGCAGGCCTGCTGAAAGCATTCCCGCCAGCTGCCGCGCTAACGACTCGCCGCCGAACCAAATAATACAAACGCCCACCAGCAATATCAGCAGTGAGGTCAGTTCTCTGGAACGGGGGATCTGCCCTTCTTCCCGCGCTTTTTCAAGTCGGTGGGGTGTGGGGGCTTCTGTTTTGTCGTCGTCGCTCTCTTCTGCCACGCAGCAAACCCTGGATAGATTGATAAGCGAGAATGATGCCAGAACCGCTTTACGCCAATGGGCAGAGTAAGCGGTAAAAAAGGCGGGGTTTATGGCGTTAATAGAGATAGCCGGATACGATAAGAAAGTCTCGTATCCGGCCGGGTTGACGGATTCGGACCCGATAAGCGCAGCGCCATCAGGTCAAAAAAGCTTAAAAGCCAAGACTGTCCAGCAGGTCGTCCACCTGATCCTGACTGGCGACGACGCCAGCTTTCGAGGTATCCACCTGCGGGCCGTTGAGCAAGCTTTCGTTCTCGCGTTTTGGTCGCGCGCTCTGTTCCGGGATGTTTTCCAGCAGCACCATTAACAACTGGCGCTCAATCTCCTGAATCACGTCCATCATGCGTTTGATCACCTGACCCGTCAGATCCTGGAAATCCTGCGCCATCATGATGTCCAGCAGTTGCGCGTTAGTAAAGCTGGTATGGCCCGGGACATCCCTGAGAAACTGGCGCGTATCCGTCACCAGTTCACGGGCGTCGGAAAGCTCGATCGGATTGTCAAACCACTCGTCCCAACGTTGGGTTAGCGCTTTCGCCTCTTTTTCCATCGCATCCTGATGCGGCTGCGAGGCTTCGACACTGTTTAGCGCGCGTTCCGCCGCCTGCGCCGTCATCTGGACGACATAATCCAGACGGTCGCGCGCATCAGGGATCGCCTCCGCCGCTTCGGCAATCGCCTGGTCCAGCCCCAGTTCACGCAGGCTGTCGCGCAGCATTCGGGTCAGACTACCGATGCGCGCAATGATGTCTCCTGCTGAGCCTTCATCAGCAGGCTTGATAGATGGTTGCATCATCATCGCATCCTCACATGCCCAGTTTCTCAAAGATTTTGTTGAGCTTCTCTTCCAGAGTCGCTGCGGTGAACGGTTTTACGACATAACCGCTGGCGCCAGCCTGTGCGGCGGCGATAATATTCTCTTTCTTGGCTTCCGCCGTGACCATCAACACGGGTAACGCCGACATGGCGCTATCGGCGCGAATGGTTTTCAGCAGCTCCAGGCCATCCATATTCGGCATGTTCCAGTCGGAGATAATAAAACCAAAGCCGCCCGCCTGGAGCTTGTTCAGCGCATCGACGCCGTCTTCGGCCTCTTCCACATTGTTAAATCCAAGCTCTTTTAAGAGGTTGCGCACGATACGACGCATGGTCGAAAAGTCATCCACAACCAAAAATTTAAGCTCTTTATCCGCCATAAAATACTACTCCTGGTTCAAATACGTATCGCCTGTCCGGCACTGATTTTCGCCAGCATCTGCTGGCTTACCTGGCTAAGATCGACCACTTCGCTTACGCCACCCATATTGATGGCCTCGCGCGGCATGCCGAACACCACACAACTTGCTTCGTTTTGCGCAATGGTCCAGGCGCCAGCCTGGTACATCGCTAACATTCCAGCGGCGCCATCGTTGCCCATCCCCGTAAGAATGACGCCTACGGCGTTGCGCCCCGCGTGTTTCGCCACCGAATGAAACAGCACATCCACGGAAGGCCGATGTCGGTTTACCGGCGGGCCATCATGAATTTTGATTTGATAATTCGCCCCGCTACGCGCCAGCTCCATATGCTTGTCGCCGGGCGCAATGTAGGCATGACCTGGCAATACGCGTTCGCCGTCCTCGGCCTCCTTCACGCTGATTTGACAGAGTTTATTCAGACGCTCGGCAAACGAGCGGGTAAAGCCAGGCGGCATATGCTGCGTAATAATCACTGCCGGACTGGAAAGCGGCAGCGGTTGCAGCACATGTCGGATAGCTTCAGTACCGCCCGTTGAAGCGCCGATAGCAATCAGTTTTTCCGAACTGAGCAGCGGACCGGCTTTTAAGGTTGTCGGGGCCGCCATCGGTTTATGTGCGGCGATGCGGGCCCGCGCGGCGGTACGCACTTTTTCGGCGATCATCTCGCTATACGCCAGCATACCTTCACGAATGCCAAGCTGCGGTTTAGTGACAAAATCGATGGCCCCCAACTCCAGCGCCCGTAGCGTCACTTCAGAACCTTTCCCGGTCAGCGAAGAGACCATCACCACCGGCATCGGTCGCAGGCGCATCAGTTTTTCCAGAAAATCGAGGCCGTCCATACGCGGCATCTCAACGTCCAGGGTCAATACGTCCGGATTAAATTTTTTGATGAGATCCCTGGCGACCAACGGGTCCGGCGCAGTCGCCACCATCTCCATATCGCTATGGCTATTAATAATTTCAGTCATGATTTGGCGCATTAGCGCGGAATCATCAACTGACAATACCCTGATTTTACTCATGCTTTATCCTTACTTAGCGCATACACCGTCTGTCCGCGCAGGCTAAACTCGCGCACGAGGTTGCTAAAGTTTTCTGAGTGACCGGCAAACAACAGTCCGTCAGGTTTAAGGAGTGGAACAAAACGGCGCAGAATGTCCTCCTGAGTCGTTTTATCAAAATAGATCATGACGTTACGGCAAAAAATCGCGTCAAAGGGACCGGGTACGTTGTACTGCTTTTCCAACAAATTAACGGAGGAAAATTCAACATAATTGGCCAGTTCCTGACGCACGCGCACCAGTCCTTCATGCGGCCCCGTACCGCGCATGAAGTAACGTTGTAGCTGCTGCGGCGATAACGTTTTCAGTTCGCTGAGGCGATAAATACCGCTTCTCGCTTTTTCCAGCACTTCAGTATCAATATCGCTGGCGAATACTTTCCAGCGACCGGGGGCCACCCCCAACGCATCCGCCAGCGTAATGGCGATACTGTAAGGTTCTTCTCCTGTCGATGCCGCCGCACTCCAGACGCGGTACTCGCCGTGGCGGCGACGCGCATGTTCCGCAAGGATGGGAAAATGGTGCGCCTCGCGAAAAAAGGCGGTCAGGTTGGTAGTCAGAGCGTTGATAAAAGCCTGCCACTCAGCGCTGTTTTGATTAGCCTCCAGCATACTGAGATAACGGCCAAAATCATCCAGTCCCAGGGCACGCAGCCGACGGACCAGGCGGTTATAAACCATATCCCGCTTATGGTCGGCCAGCACGATCCCTGCGCGCTGGTAGATTAATTGACATATCCGACGAAAATGCGCGTCGGACAGCGCGAGGCGCTGTGTCATCTGTAACAATACTGACGTTTGCCCGGAGGGCAGAGATGATGTCATAGCGCCTTCTTAATCACATTCAAAGTACAACGGGCGCGCCCTGCGGCAGCGCCATGCTTCCCGTATTACACATTTTTTGCTTTTATCTATGCGAACCAGACGAAAGGGATCGGCGGGTTCGCAAATTAATCGAGAACCGACAGCACACAGCGCACGTCGATCAGAAGGTTTCCCAGTTCGCATCATCCCCGGCGGCTAAGGGCCGCGGCGTATTGCCGGACTGAGCGTCCGCTGATAAACGCATCTCAGGTTTATTTACCGCCAGCGGTCGCGATGCCAGGCGGAAAGCCGATACCGCCTGGGTCAGACGGCTGGCCTGCTCTTCCAGCGCGGCGGCGGCCGCTGCGGATTCCTGAACCAGCGAGGCGTTCTGTTGCGTTACGCGATCCATTTCGGAAACGGCCAAAGCGACCTGATCGATACCCCGGCTTTGCTCATCCGAGGCGGAGGCGATTTCGCCCATGATATCCGTGACGCGCGTAACGGCATTGACGATGTCAGTCATGGTTTCCCCGGCGCTTTCCACCAGCACTGAACCGGTATCGACACGCGAGACGGAATCTTCAATCAACGCTTTTATTTCTTTCGCCGCCTGGGCGCTGCGGCTGGCCAGATTACGCACCTCGCCTGCCACGACCGCAAAACCGCGCCCCTGCTCTCCCGCGCGCGCCGCTTCTACCGCCGCGTTCAGCGCCAGAATGTTAGTCTGGAAGGCAATACCGTCGATAACGCTGATAATGTCAGCGATTTTTTTCGAACTGTCGGCAATTTCGTGCATGGTGTTTACTACGCCGTCGACCACTTTGCCGCCATGACGCGCGGTCTCGGAGGCGCTTTGCGCCAGTTGCGAAGCCTGACGGGCATTATCGGCGTTTTGCTTCACGGTGGCCGTCAGTTGTTCCATGCTGGCCGCCGTCTCCTCCAGAGCGGAGGCTTGTTGTTCGGTACGGGAAGAGAGGTCGGTATTACCGGCGGCAATTTCACTGGTGCCGGAATAAATCGCATCCGAACCTTCACGAACCTGCGTCACGGTGTCAATCAGCGAGCGTTGCATATGTTCAACCGTTCCCGCCAGTTCGCCAATTTCATTACGTCCTGAGACAGTGAGCGTTTTCGTCAGATCGCCGCTGGCAATTTCACGGATATGAGTAATCACTCGCGCTAATGGGTTAAGCAGGGCATGACGAATGCCGAACCAAACCACCATCAAAATCAGCACCAGCACGACCGCAAGCCCCCCCAGTTGCCATTGCGCAAAACGGTAGTCATGAGCGCTTTGATCAAATGTCTGGCGGTACAGGTTTTCGCTCACCCGGGCGTAATTGCCCAGCGCCTCGCCCAACGCGTTTTGCATTCCCTGGGTTGGCTGGGCGAAGTAGGCATCCATATTGCCATTGTCCAGAAACTGAATAAGTTCGGCTAATGCGGCCTGATAGCGCTGATATTTTTCATCGACGTTCGCGCTGGCCTCCGCCATCGCTGGCAATGGCGTCATGTTTTTGAAATTGGCGTAGTGCGCCGCCGCCTGTGCGAGGGTCGTTTTTGCATTCTGGAGTAAATCCGTTTTGGCGCTGCTCTGCTGGTTAGAAGCGTCCATCATCATGCGTGCGGCGGAGCGGCTCAGGTTAATGCGCGTTTGCAGCATTAAGTCCCATGTCGACGTGAGTTCGCTTTGTTGCTGGCGTAATTCGTTAGAAATAACAAAACCTTGCTGGTTATGCTGTAATGAAGAAAACAGCAAACCACCGGAAACAAGCTGTAGCAGTGCGAAAACCCCCAGCACCATCATCAGCATTGTGACAACGCGGATACGGTTAAACATAAGGCACCTTCCTGATAACGAGTTATCAACGTTATCGGCACCTGCGGTGATAACTTTACTTTTGCAAAAAGGAAATACGCTGTTCCGGAAGACGATATTGACAATAACAGTGTCGCAGCGGCGATGCCGGCGCAAAATGCAGGGGCTGGGCGCGGGCGATGAAGAGGCACTCTCACCGCTGGCGGAAGCATAACGGTGAATATTGCCGGATGGCGCGACGCCATCCGGCAACGTTATTACGCGACGTGTGATGCTGCGATATCCAGCAGCGCCATCTCTTCGCTGTTAAGCAGTTTTTCGATATTCACCAGAATCAGCATACGCTCGCCGAGCGCGCCCAATCCCGTCAAATATTCTGTTGACAAGGTCACGGCAAATT
Organism: Salmonella sp. 2020_1395; assembly: GCF_043848115.1. Taxonomy (NCBI): domain Bacteria; kingdom Pseudomonadati; phylum Pseudomonadota; class Gammaproteobacteria; order Enterobacterales; family Enterobacteriaceae; genus Salmonella; species Salmonella sp. 2020_1395. The sequence goes on from NZ_JBCMFH010000004.1 coordinate 299,604, forward strand.
CTGGCGCCGGACGGATTTGTTCCGCCGTTAACGACAGTACGTCAGACACACCGTCTACCACTATCCCGACGACGCGTTGCCCCAGATTCAGTACGATCACTACCGTATTGTCATCATACTCAACGTCGCCTTCACAGAATTTCACGCGCAGATCGACAATGGGTACAATCACGCCGCGCAGGTTAGTCACCCCTTTTATAAAGGCCGGTGTATTGGCGATACGCGTCACCTGGTCATAGCCACGGATCTCCTGCACTTTCAGGATATCGATGCCGTACTCTTCATTTCCCAGTGTAAACACCAGGAATTCCTGACCTGACGGCTCGCCGGCCAGTTTGCTTACATTACTCATACCGGTCATATTATTCCCTTCTCACTCAATCAGGCGGCTGTGATCGCCATACGTTGTTCGCGGTTTAAACCCTGCAATGCGGAAACATCAACAATCAGCGCGACGCTGCCGTCGCCCAGGATCGTCGCGGCGGAAATCCCCGGTACCTTGCGATAATTGCTTTCCAGATTTTTGACCACCACCTGGTGCTGACCGATGAGCTGATCGACCAGCAGCGCGTAACGGCGTCCCGCGCTTTGCAGGATCACAACAATGCCCTGCGTGGCTTCGGTTTTCGCCCCGTCCACGTCAAACACTTTCCACAATTCGACCAGCGGCAAATACTCGCCGCGAACTTCCAGAACCCGTTCGCCGCCCGCCAGCGGATGAAGATCCTCTTCACGCGGTTGCAGCGACTCCATCACCGCATTTAACGGCAGGATAAAAACTTCCCCCGCCACGCGAACCGACATCCCATCGAGGATGGCCAGCGTCAGCGGCAGCAGAATACGAATCGTGGTGCCGGAGCCTTGTTTTGACTGGATCTCAACGTGACCGCCCATCTCCTGAATGTTACGTTTCACCACATCCATGCCAACGCCGCGACCGGAGACATCCGTGACCTGTTCCGCAGTTGAGAATCCCGGCGCGAAGATCAACATGCCTACTTCATCGTCGGTCATGTTTTCATTCACCGCCATCCCCTGCGACATGGCCTTCGCCAGGATACGCTCACGGTTAAGCCCCGCGCCGTCATCGGTCACTTCAATACAAATATTCCCGCCCTGATGTTCTGCGGAAAGAATCAGGTTGCCGACAACATTTTTCCCCGCCTCAAGGCGTTTTTCCGGCATTTCAATCCCGTGGTCGAGACTGTTGCGCACCAGGTGCGTCAGCGGGTCGATAATGCGTTCGATCAGGCTTTTATCAAGTTCAGTGGAGCTCCCCACCAGCGTCAGCTCTACCTGCTTGCCCAGTTTGCCCGCTAAATCGCGTACCAGACGCGGGAAACGGCTGAAGACGTACTCCATAGGCATCATACGAATCGACATCACCGACTCTTGTAAGTCGCGGGCGTTACGTTGTAACTGCCCCATACTGGTAATGAGATCGCCGTGGTTTACCGGGTCCAGCTCGTTAGAACGCTGGGCCAACATTGACTGGGTAATCACTAACTCGCCGACCAGGTTTATGAGCTGATCCACTTTCTCTACCGCCACGCGAATGCTGGTGGACTCGCGTTCACGCGCAGGTTTTTCGCGCCCCGCATGATGTTCATGGGCCGCGCTTTTGGCGGCTGGCGCAACAACTGCCGGAGGCGCTACCGGCGCTACCTCGGTTTTCTCTTGCGCTTTTTCAACCGGCGCGGCGACCACTTTTTCAAAAGCGATCTGATCGGCCTCAATGACAAAACAGAGCACCGCGACAATGTCATCTTCCGCGACGCTGCCATCCAGAGTTGCCGACAGTGAATCCGCCCCCTTAACGACATCCGTCAGAGTAGCCAGATTGCCCAGCTCTTCTTCAAGCAGATCGACCTCACTGGCTTTCAACCGTGAAAGTACAATGCGCAGTTTACTCTCGTCACGAGGCGATTCGGTTTCGGCTACGCTCTCTTCCTGGATCGCCGCGCTTAGTGCCGCGGTTTCTACGACCGCCGGCGTGGTTTCGCCTTTCGCCTCCAGCGCCAACTGGCGTAGCGCATTGCAGATATATTCGAAGCTTGCGGCATCCGGCTCTTCGGAGTTTTTATAGGCGTCGAGCTGTTCCTGCATAATATCTTTCGTTTCCAAAAACAGGTTGATAATGTCGGTATTGAGCTGCATTTCACCGCGTCGGGCTTCATCCAGCAGGTTTTCCATTAAATGTGTGGTTTCCTGCAGAATAGTGAAGCCGAATGTGCCCGCGCCGCCTTTAATGGAGTGCGCCGCGCGAAAAATGGCGTTCAGTTGTTCAGCGTCCGGGGATTCCGGCACCAAATCCAGCAGATGCTGCTCCATATCAGCCAACAGCTCGTCAGCTTCATCAAAAAATGTCTGATAAAAATCGCTAATATCCATGCTCACGCTATCACCTCGGTTCCGCTTTTGGCGATGTGGGTACGCTTGCCGGCGGGGCTGCCGCAGGCTGTTGTAATACACTTACCGGCTCATTCTGGCTTTCAGCGTTTTCATGCAAAATGGCCTGTTCCGCCTGTTTGTTTAACACCAGCAGGCTTATACGGCGGTTGATGGCGTCATCAGGACCGCGATCGCTCAGCCGCATCGTGGCGGCCATGCCAACCACCCGTAATACTTTTCCGTTATCCAGCCCGCCAGCGACCAGTTCGCGACGCGAGGCATTGGCGCGATCGGCGGATAACTCCCAGTTGCTATAGCCTTTTTCGCCGTTCGCGTAGGGAAAGTCATCGGTATGGCCGGCCAGGCTAATGCGATTAGGTATACCGTTTAACACTGGCGCAATCGCACGCAGGATATCGCGCATATACGGCTCAACTTCGGCGCTACCGGTTTTAAACATCGGGCGGTTCTGGCTGTCGATAATCTGGATGCGCAACCCCTCCTGAACTAAATCAATTTTCAGATGCGGACGTAACGCGCGCAGTTTGGGATCGGATTCGATCAGTTGATCCAGATCGCCGCGCAGTTTGTTTAACCGACTCTGCTCCATCCGTTTTTTCAGCTCGTCGATATTCGGCTGCTTTTCCACTTCACCCTGCTGTTGGGTGTAATCATCGCCGCCGCCTGGTATCGGGCTCTCGCTATTGGCAATCCGATTCCCCCCCGTTACCGCGGTGGCCAACGGCGTACGAAAATATTCGGCAATCTGAATTAATTCTTTAGGGCTGGAGATGGAAATCAGCCACATCACCAGAAAAAAAGCCATCATCGCCGTCATAAAATCGGCGTAGGCAATTTTCCAGGAACCGTGCGCCCCGCCGCCGTGCGGTTTGTGCCTGCGGCGTTTTACGACGACAATGGGATGAGCCTGATTTTTCATGCTTCCTCAGTCGTCTGCTGCTGGTTTGGGTTTCTCACTGCGCGAACGTGTTCTTCCAACTCAATAAACGATGGACGCTCACTGGAATAAAGCGTTTTACGACCAAATTCCACGGCAATCGGCGGCGCATAGCCGTTCAGATTAGACAGCAGTGTGATTTTTACGCACTGCATCATCTTGGTGGTTTCGGCGCTCTTCTGGCGCAAAACGGTCGCTAACGGTGAAATGAATCCATAAGCCAGTAAAATACCGAGGAACGTACCTACCATGGCATGGGCAATCAGCGCCCCCAACTCCGCTGCCGGACGATCGGCTGAAGCCAGAGCGTGAACCACCCCCATTACCGCCGCGACGATACCAAAGGCAGGCAGCGAATCCCCCACCATCGCCAGACTGTTGGCCGGGACTTCCGCCTCGCTTTCATGGGTTTCAATCTCTTCATCCATCAACGCTTCAATTTCGAACGTATTCATGTTGCCGCTGATGATCAGGCGCAGATAATCGACAATAAAATCAAGCATTACCGCATCGGCCAGAATACGCGGATAACTGGCGAAGATTTCACTCTCTTTCGGATTTTCAATATCGCGTTCAAGGGAGAACATCCCCTGCTGGCGTGATTTGGCCATCAGGCGATAGAGCAACGCCAGCAAATCCATGTACATAGATTTCGTGTATTTCGAACGACGAAATAACAACGGGATCGCTTTCATCGTGCCTTTGATGGCCTTCCCGTTGTTGCCGACAATGAACGCCCCTATCCCCGCGCCGCCAATGATGACCAGTTCAGCAGGTTGATAGAGTGCCCCAAGGTGTCCGCCGGTCATGACATAACCGCCGAAAACTGTACCGATAACCACCAGGTAACCTAATAAGATAAGCACGACATCATCCTTCCGCTGTTGACTATGACAGGATGCGCAGTCGGGCGATTAACGCGAAGGCAAGGCAAAAAAAAGCAGCGGTAATGACTTACCGCTGCTGGAGTGTTTGTCCACACCGTTTCGGTTAAACAGCCTGTTCGATCTGTTCATCCAGCAGTTGTGGAATAATATCGGCAGCATCTCGGGAAAGTTTACGTCTTTTTACTGCGCGGGATGGCGGCTGGCATAAACTACACGCAAAGCTGCCTACGGGCTGATGCGCATGGGTAATAAAGTTCCCACCGCAGCAGTTACAGCTCGACAATTCAAGCAACCCACTTTCAACAAAACGCACCAGCGTCCATGCGCGAGTCAGCGCCAACAACGGCCCTTCAGGCGGTTGCGGACACTGCTCAAGATAAAGCCGATAAGCTTTAATAACCGCATCCACACCGCTGCATAAGCCGGTCTTCAGTAAAAATTGCCAGGCGTTGCAGAACATGGAGGCATGAATATTTTGCTCCCAGGTCATAAACCAGTCTGTCGAAAATGGCAGCATCCCTTTAGGCGGCGGGCTACCGCGTAATTCTTTGTACAGCCTGATGAGGCGACCACGGCTGAGCTGTGTTTCGCTTTCCAGCATTTGTAGACGAGCGCCAAGATTAATCAACTCCATCGCCAACTGGATATCGCGAGCTTCCTGAACAATGCTTTTTTCACTCATTATCATGCCCTTTTCTTACGCGCCGTATCGTCCACTTCATTGAGCAGACGCGTTGAAAGCATGATACCTGTGTGAATCTGCTGTAAGTCATCGACGCGCGAATCCTGAGTCAAACGGGTGATCGTCTGATGATCGTCAAACCGGAAATGACAAACTAACTGGTTCGTCTCCGCCAGTTTGACCATCTGCGGCAGGGTCAACGCGCCCAGTGTGTTTGCCATCTCTTCGTTGATACCGAGGCGGAACATCGCAGATGCTTTGTCCTGGACGATCAAACGCTGTGCAAGGAGTAAATATGACAAATTGATGTCATAAATGTGTTTTAGCAACTCGGATGTATGCATTGTTCCCATCCAGAATAACCAACTTTATTTTTGTGCGACGTAGCCGCACCCCGTGATGTCGCCGGGAAGGCCCGGTAAAAGAAGCAAAAAGGTCAAATGCATAGCAGCGCTCAGACATTGTGGACATTGTGACGTATAACGCAGCTTCCCACTGAGATTCGCCTTACACGTTTACATCAATTTTTACAAATGCCTAAGATTTTTCCTAATTCGACGCAACTCTACTCGTCAGCTTCGTGACATACAACGGAGCGGGACGGCGATTTTAGAAAATATGTGATGTAGATCACATAATTTAACGGAATACTTACGATAAAACCATCAGCATGGCTTTTACTTTGTTTAATTAATAACCTAATGTTCACTTTTTCTATTCCACACTGCTGAATAGGGGTACGTCAACACCAAATTCTTTTTTGTTTCTCTCTGTTAAAATAACGCCAGGATAATAGATAACAGGCTATTATTTCTATTTTAGAAACGATTTTATTTTACCTTTAGTAAACAGTGGCTTAAATATTAAACGTTATTAATTAATCTCGTCACAGCATACGCCCTCCGCTGTTAAAAATAAGCTCATTTGATTTAACTTTTAGCTTTCCTTGTTCACCCGTTTAAATGAAGCATCCTGATGGTGTGTAAAAAGTGTCTTATGCCACGATTCTTTACATAAGAATAATTAATGTTAATTATGATGTCCTTCACATTAATGTGGCATTAGCGCATTGCAGAAATGCGATAAACAGAGTAAAGCTAAAGCACAATCTCATATTCTTGCAATCAAGGAGCGAGTTATGAGCTACACCCATATTCTTGTCGCCGTTGCCGTCACCCCGGAAAGTCACCAGCTACTGGCTAAAGCGGTCTCTATCGCCCGCCCTGTTCAGGCGAAAGTAAGCCTGATTACTCTCGCTTCCGATCCTGAACTGTATAACCAGTTCGCCGCGCCCATGATGGAGGATTTACGCGCGGTTATGCATGAGGAAACCGAGAATTTTCTTAAGATGCTGGGGGAAAAGGCGGATTATCCGATTGAACAAACTTTCATCGCATCAGGTGAGTTAAGCCAGCATATTTTGGCTGTGTGCCGCAAACACCATGTTGATCTGGTCATTTGCGGCAACCATAACCACAGTTTCTTTTCGCGCGCGTCCTGCTCGGCAAAAAGTGTCGTCAGCGCCAGTCAGGTAGATGTGTTGCTGGTACCGTTAGCGGGCGACTAGTCGCCGCTCGCGATATCTCAGGCCAGCTTAGGGAACGTCGCCACGTTGTTCTGCTGCTGACGCTCAGGGCTACGCGGCGTGACCTCCTTTAGGTCATGAATAAAACGCTCCTGCCAGCGGTTAATGTCATTTTTAACGATCACGTCCAGCATTTCCGCATGACGCGAAATACGCTCGGCAAGGGGCATCGTTAACGCGCGATTGAGCGCCGCCGCCACGTCATCCCGATCGTAAGGATTGACGATTAACGCCGACGTCAGTTCATTCGCCGCGCCGGCAAACTGTGACAGTACCAGTACGCCAGGATTAGCGGGGTCCTGCGCGGCGACAAACTCTTTCGCCACCAGGTTCATCCCGTCACGCAACGGGGTGACGAGCCCGACGTCTGAATAACGGAATATCTTCATTAACAGTTTACGGTCGAAATGCTGATTCAGATAATAGAGCGGCGTCCAGCCCAATTGTCCATATTTCCCATTAATCCGGCCTGCTTCCGTCTCAAGCTGGTGGCGAATATCCTGATATGCCTGTACTTCGCCGCGTGACGTAGGCGCAATTTGGGTATAACGAATTTTTCCCCGATGCTGCGGATAGTTTTCCAGTAGCGCTTCATACGCCAGAAAACGTTCCGGCAGCCCTTTCGAATAATCCAGCCGCTCAACGGAAAAAATATTCTTCACATTTTTCAGTTCCGCCTTGAGCTGCGCCAGTTTAGGCGGCAATGGCCCGGCAGCCTGCAGAGCAATCTCATCGGGCTCAATACCGATGGGATACACTTCTGTCTGGAAGTCTTTACCCCACGCGATATGCTGCTTGCCGCTGCGAGTCGTGACTCGCGTTTGACTCGAAAGACTATCCAGAAAAGCCAGGCGATCATTTTCCGTCTGGAACCCTAGCAGATCAAAGTCACACAACTGCTCCAGCAGTTCATCATGCGGCGGTAAAGCGTTAAAAATCTCCGGGGTCGGGAATGGAATATGCAGGAAAAAACCAATTCGGTTGTTCACGCCGCGTTTACGCAGCTCGCTGGCAAACGGTAACAGGTGGTAGTCATGCACCCAAATGATGTCGTTCTCTTTAATGAGGGGCAATAACTTATCCGCTAATAGCGCATTCACCCGCATATAGCCTTCCCATGCAGGACGCTGAAACTGTACCAGGTCCAGACGATAGTGGAACGCAGGCCAGAGAACCGCATTGGAAAATTGACAGTAATAATCTTCGTAATCTTGTTCACTCAGGTTAAACGATGCCCAGGTAATATTACCTTTTGTCACCTTTTTTAATGGCTCATCCTCGTTACCTGTCTCGCCACTCCAGCCGAACCACAACCCGCCAGCCGCTTTTAGCGCGCCAAGCACGCCAACGGCGAGGCCGCCGGCGCCGCCTTTATTATCCGGGGGGGCAATTCGATTAGATACTACGACTAAACGACTCATAGCCATCTCTCCTGTTATTCATTACTTGTTGTTCTTGTTGTGGATAATTGATTTGCTCCAGCCAGCGCCAGACATCGGGTACGCTTTCCAGCCGCCATGCCGCCTGGGTTGCCCCGACGCCCACTTTTACGGAAATTCCGCCAGCGTGATTCACCACGCCAAAGCCAGCCTCATCGGTCAAATCGTCGCCCACAAAAACGGGAATCCGTCCCGCAAAGGGCGCCTCCTGCATAAAGGCGGCAATCGCTTCGCCTTTATTGGTTCCCTTAGGTTTGATTTCCACAACACATTTACCAGGCTGCAACGCCAGTTGCGGCCAGTGCTGCGTAACGTGTTGCGCAAGCGCCAACAGCGCCGCTTCATGTTCCGGAGCCTGACGGTAGTGCAGCGCAAACGCCATCCCCTTCGTCTCCAGCTCCGTTCCGGGCAGCGCTGCAAGCGTCGAACGTAATAACGCCTCCACCTCACGGACTACCGCTTCAGGAAGGCGCACGATATGGGTTTTACCATTGATGTCACGACGCTCTGCCCCGTGAACGCCAGCGAGCGGAAAGCGAAAAGGCTTCGCCAAAGCATCCAGCTCAGTCATTGAACGCCCTGAAATCAATGCCAGTGCCCCTGCGTTGTGCGCCGCGAGACGGTCTAACAACTGAAGGATTTTATGCGGTACCACTACCTGATCGGGATGAGGCTTTATCTCTGCCAATGTGCCATCAAGGTCAAAAAAATACGCATAGTTCGCAGTGAGTTCGGGGGATACGGTTAACGGTTCTGCCACCCTGGTCTCCTCCTTATCATCATATTGAGATTCACAAACGGTCTCATTAGTCATGTAAGTATAGACAGTGTGACGCTGCTCGCCATTTAGAAAGACCATCGCCAGCCGGGGTAGCGGTTGGCGATGACGTGAAGCTATACTGTTTAGTTGAGTGTTAATTCATCAAATCATACGCTTCGCTTTTTACTTATAATGGTCGAAGATAACTGTTGTCAGAAGGATTCAGCCGCGAACCACGTACTGTGCAAAAGGTGAAATGTTGAGCAGGTTCATCGCGTTCTCCACTGCTCCTGATATCAGTACGCTCGCCACCACATATGAGACTTTTCCGAGGCCGCCTTTCAGGAAAACGCCCCCTAAGACACACGCAGAAATAACGATTAGCTCATAACCCAGGGAAGTCATTGACCAGCTTTAGCGTTTTTTATGTAGGGTAAAATCAAACGATTTTTATTAGAGAAGACGTAAAACGGTGCACTGTCTTTCATTCATTAGATAAATGCTGATGGCGGGAATAGTTTTAGCGGAAAATGACATAACCCAGAGCGAATTCATCAGCCAAAAGGCAGAAAAGCCAGCACATTAATCCATAACATCAGCCAGCTAATCCTTATGGCCCTGGGTGAATAACGATTACCAGGGATAATAGATATGTTCAGCCTGTTCGCGAACCGGCGCATCGTCTCCCAGCAGTCTGGCGGAAAGGGTTAGCGCGAAATCAAAGACATGACCCAAGCCTTTGCCGCTAATTAAATTACCATCTTCAACAACGGGCGCATCCACATAGACACCTTCCGGAACCGCTTTCCACAGGTCGCCGGAACAGACATAACGACGCCCCTTCAGCAATCCGTGAGCACCCAGCACCCTTGCCGCCGCGGAACAGATAGGACAAATTAATTTGCCTGCCGCATCATGACACGCAACGAAAGCGATCACCGCCGGATTAGCCGCCAGATTAGCGCTCCCCTGCGGACCGCCCGGCAGCACTACCGCATCGAAAAGCGCCTGCTGGCGTTCACTCAGCGTGCTGTCCGCAACCATAGGAATATCATGGTAACTCACCACCGCCCGTGATTCAGCACACGCCAGCGTTTCGACGTCGATATGCAAACGTCGCAGAATATCAAGAGTAACAATGGCCTCTGCTTCTTCAAATCCTGGTGCCAACAGCACCGCGACCTTTTTCATTGACTGCTCCTTGTTAACGAGTCACCCATCAAAACTGCGCTCAACCGAATAACGTGCTCGTATGATTAATGACATTAAAAATGATCTACCGCAAAATCGGCTAGTTTATAAAAACAGGCATATTTGCTCTCAACCGTTTATGCGTGTGATATCCAGACTGACTAATGTTTATTTTATTGAAATTAACATACTTGAAAGGCTTAACCCATGATCTGAAACAATGTTTCATAAATTACAAATCTATATAATATCATTTAACTTTCAAACAGTTGCAATCTCTCCACACTCAAAATCATTACACTTGAAAAAATCACACCGCTGAAAATGTAAAAAAAGATAAACAATTGCATTTAAGGATTTTCTTATTTTTATTGACGCGCTATTCTCATTACCGATCGATAAACAGGAAATGAGATCGCATAAGGGACTGGCGGAACGGAGTTCTTCTGCTAAGAGTATTTATTGTGCATAGAGGTAAGAATGTGACAACGGCCCGTTGCATTCTCGTCTGTCATGCACATCAACACTTTCTGGAAATAAGGATATTGTTATGGCAGCTGTAGGAATGGTTCAAAAGCTCAACACGCCAATGAACCTTGAGTTTTACGCATCAAATCTTTACCTCCATCTAAGCGAATGGTGTTCTGAACACAGTTTAACAGGCACCGCCACCTTTCTTCGTACCCAGGCGCAAGGCAACGTGACGCAAATGATGCGCATGTTTAATTTTATGAAAAACGCCGGCGCCACCCCTATCGTTAAAGCCATTGACGTTCCGGGTGAAGAGCTCTGCTCTCTGGAAGAATTGTTCCAGAAAACCCTGGAGGATTATCAGCAACGCGCCAGCACGCTGTCGCGTCTGGCAGATGAAGCGAAAGCGCTGAATGATGCCTCAACGCTCGATTTTCTCCATACACTGGAAAAAGAGCAGCAGCAGGATGGCGTACTTTTACAAACTATTCTCGAAGAAGTTCGCAGCGCTAAACGAGCAGGGTTATGCCTGGCGCAAACCGATCAGCATCTCCTTAACGTCGTGACCTATCAGCATCACTGATAGCGGCACCCCGAGCGACAATATTGAGACGTTATTAGCCGGATAGCAACGCGAAGCAGCTTATCCGGCCTACACCGTTTCTGATCTGTTTGCCAGAGGTGGTGCCTGTCGCTACTGGCGTATTATCGGCACATCATGCCAGCCGACAGGCGCGAAACGTCTCTGTCTTGTCCAGGCATTACCTCAGCATCTCACGTACAAACGCTTCTATTTCTTTATTCTGGCCGTTTTCAAACAAACATTGCTGGAAACGCGGCCCTGAAACCGCCGTTTTAACCAGTTCAGGATCGATAGCCCGTAGTGTATCCAGATAATTCTCTTTGACGACCGCGGCCTTAACCTGGTTCAAAATGCCCGCATTGCGTACCTGCGGCGCTTTGCGCTCAGGCGGATACCCCTCGCCTTTACGCCCGGTAAACGCTTTTTCAAAGATGAAACGCACGTTCAGCTCAGCGCCCCAGCCAAAGCCTTTCGCAAATGGCAGGGACAACGCATTGCCGTTGTTGATCTGCGCAAACAGAAAAGCATCTGCCGGATCGATGCAATAGCCACAAATGACACCTGGATGAATATTTAACGACATCAGCGCGCCCTGCCCGGTGCCACAGCCAGTAACCACAAAATCAACCGCGTTTGCATTAAGCAAAATACTCGCCATGATGCCTAAATGAATGTACGTCAGGTGATGGTCATTTTCGTCGCACATGCCGACATTAAAAACGGGAAATCCCTTTTCATTGGCGACGGCGCTAAGTCCGTTATAAATGATGGCATTTTTGCTGGCCTGGCTATTTTCCATCATCAGTGCAATTTTCATCGTGTTCCTCCTGAATGCAGACGGCCACGCCTGCGTAAATCATGACGTTTTGCCCACACTACACACTTAAGAACACGCATTCAAATTTAATGAAACTAAGTTTCATTAAATGAAGAGACGCTCACACATTTTCTGTTCCCGCTGTAAACCTCCTGCCGTTACCTTTAATCAAGGCGAATCCGTAAGTTATTCCAGCCATTGACGGTGCAAGACACGAGGTAGCATGGTCTGATACCGAATTGTCGGAGCGATTTTATGAAGCCTCTTATTTTTACTCTTTCACTGCTAGCCCTGACGGGATGCACCATTACTCGACAAGCGCAGGTCAGCGAAGCCAGCCCGATAAGCGGCATCGTGCGCCTGACGTATAACCAGCCGCTATTTTTTACTTCACGGACAGATGACTATGTATCTCACGGGACCGCAACACGCGAATGCCAGCAGATGGGCTATGCCGATGCCGTTTCGTTTGGTCAGCCGGTAGGAACCTGTAGCATTTATGCGGGCTCGTTGTGTCTGAACACCCGATTTACCCTCTCCTGGCAGTGCCGGGGCGTTGCCGTCCCGCAAATTATGCCGCTTTATTATTAAGGCGGCTGGCTTAACGCCGACACCATGTACAATGGAGGAGAGTGCAGGGTCGCTATTGCCAGCATGAAGATGCTGGCTTTCCTTTATTTTTATACCCTATACACTGGCGTTAATGCGTTTTATTCCCATTCGTATTTTTAATAATTAAATTTAATATTTTACCTTTTGCAAATAATAAAATAACAAATTATAGTGGCGCCACATTACTGTATATCTTTTGCTATTTGTGGAGCGGAACCATGCTGAAAACAGAAATGATCGACAAACTGAATGAGCAAATGAATCTGGAGTTGTACTCCTCCCTGCTCTATCAACAAATGAGCGCGTGGTGCAGCTATCACAGTTTTGAAGGCGCGGCCGCATTTCTTCGTCGCCATGCGCAAGAAGAGATGACGCATATGCAGCGCCTGTTTGACTACCTTACCGATACCGGAAGCCTGCCGCGCATTAATACCGTTTCTTCGCCCTTCGCTGAGTACACCTCACTGGATGAGCTGTTCCGCGCGACCTATGAGCATGAGCAGCTTATTACGCAAAAAATTAATGAACTGGCTCATGCCGCAATGACCAGCCAGGATTATCCGACATTTAATTTCTTGCAGTGGTATGTGGCAGAACAGCATGAAGAAGAAAAATTGTTCAAATCTATTATTGATAAATTAACGCTGGCGGGAAAAAGCGGCGAAGGGCTTTATTTCATTGATAAAGAACTCTCCACCCTGGATACGCAAAATTAATCCAACACGTCCTTACACGGTGAGACGCGCTCTCACCGTGGCGTATTAATGGCGGCAGATTTTACTCTCATGCGTTGAAAAACCGTCCTCCACCGCAATAAATTTTCCTTTCGCCGCCAGAAACGCGACCAGTTCCGCCGCCGTCATATCTGACGCTGAACAGGTGTGAAATCGTGCCCGCTCGCCAAAGCGCGCTTTTATTGCCGCCTCCAGCGAGGTATGCGTGTACTGCTCGCCAGACTCAATCATCATGTTGAGCACTTCGTGACCGTGAATGGAATCCATAACCCCTCCTGAATAAAACTCGTAGCCTAATGTGTCCTTGTGCGAGCGACTTTGCGCTAGCGCAGGTTTGCGGCGGTTGTCCGCGTCTCCTCCCATACTCGCTTTTATGCCAGTAACTGTAAATTTTACAGTACACCTATTGTAACGACCATTTGACGAAAATAGCGTAATGCCTTACCCTGCGCCGCGGATATCACCGTTCTTTGTTACCGGGGTAGTAGAAAGCGTGAAAAACAGAACTCTGGGCAGTATTTTTATCGTGGCAGGCACCACTATCGGCGCCGGGATGCTGGCAATGCCGCTGGCAGCGGCTGGCGTTGGTTTCAGCGTCACGCTGGGATTGTTGATTGGCCTGTGGGCGCTGATGTGTTATACCGCGCTACTATTACTGGAGGTATATCAACACGTTCCGGCGGATACCGGGCTGGGCTCGTTGGCAAAACGCTATCTTGGGCGTTACGGACAGTGGCTTACGGGATTCAGTATGATGTTCTTAATGTATGCGCTCACTGCCGCCTACATTTCCGGAGCCGGAGAATTACTGGCATCCAGTATTAATAACTGGCTTGGCGCCACGCTCTCGCCCGCTGCCGGAGTACTGCTGTTCACCTTTGTTGCCGGTGGGGTGGTATGTGTGGGCACCTCGCTGGTCGACCTTTTTAACCGCTTCCTGTTTAGCGCAAAGATCATTTTTCTGGTCATCATGCTTGCGTTGCTCACGCCACATATTCATAAAGTAAATCTTCTTACGCTTCCTTTACAGCAGGGGCTGGCATTGTCCGCCATACCGGTCATTTTCACCTCGTTTGGTTTTCACGGAAGCGTACCGAGTATTGTGAGTTATATGAACGGCAACATTCGCCGGCTGCGTTGGGTCTTTATGACGGGTAGCGCCATTCCGCTAGTGGCCTATATTTTTTGGCAGCTCGCCACGCTGGGAAGTATCGACTCGCCGACATTCAGAGGGCTACTGGCCAGCCATGCCGGGTTAAATGGCCTGCTGCAGGCGCTCAGAGAAGTGGTCGCTTCGCCACATGTCGAACTGGCGGTCCACCTGTTCGCCGATCTGGCGCTGGCGACCTCTTTTCTGGGCGTAGCGCTAGGATTATTTGATTACCTGGCCGATCTATTCCAGCGCCGCAGTACGGTGTCCGGACGCCTGCAAACCGGGCTGATTACCTTTCTGCCGCCGCTGGCGTTTGCGCTTTTCTACCCACGTGGATTTGTGATGGCATTAGGCTATGCCGGCGTAGCGCTGGCAGTGCTGGCACTGCTCATCCCTGCCATGCTGGTCTGGCAGTGCCGTAAACAGATCCCTCAGGCGGGCTATCGTGTGGCAGGCGGCACCCCAGCGCTGGCGCTGGTGTTTATCTGCGGCATTATCGTGATTGGCGTCCAGTTTTCGATCGCTCTGGGGTTCCTGCCCGATCCAGGTTAACGCCAGGCAAAGATTACCGGGCCCGGACACCGTCCAGGCTCGATAATCATCACGCTATGGCCGTTTACGAGCCATTAATGCAGGCAGCACTGCTTAAATTTTTTGCCGCTCCCGCATGGACAAGGATCGTTACGCCCCACTTTCACCTCTGCTTTTATCGGCATCTGTAGCGGCGTCGTGTGCGGATGCGCCATCCACCAGGCATGCAGCTCAAGCGCCGCGCTACGGATAGCGTCAACGCTTTTATCGAACGCTTCCGGGCTCATTTTATCCAACAGCGCAAAGTTTTCTTCCGTGCCGTGTAAGGCAATCGCTTCCAGCGCCGGTTTTAGCGTATCCGGCAAGTCAGACCAGTCGGACAGCGACACTCCGCGCATGTAACCAAAGCACCATTCTTCAACAATCGTTAATTCATGGCCATCAACTTCTCGCAGGCCAAACAGCGGCTCGAACTGTTCTGGATAATCTTCAAGCCGGGCGGCTGTGTCCGCCATGTGCTGGAACACCAGATCCATAAATCGCGTCATTTCTTTTTCAGATGTCCAGCGCGGTACGTACGCGGGTCCCCCCCATATCGCGACCAGCCACTGTTCCGGCTCGATGGGACGCGGAGAACTTAGTACCGCAGTAATCAGACCGTCCAGCTCCGCGACATCCAAAATGGCCTGATCGGTATTGTATTTCGTCAGCACATCATCCAGCCATTCCAGCTCGTTCTCGTTTAATGGTTCCATTTTCATAACGCTTTTCCTCAGTGATGACTTCCGCCTGTAGGCCTCTTACATTGCAGCGGATAAAAATAATTTTTTTGCAGGCAGTTTGGATGGCAACCATCAGGGGCCAGATTAACACGAAATGAGGAGGATTCCGGAAGTTAACGCACAAAAGGAGGATCAGGGCGCAGATTTTCCGCCAGGAAACGCTCGCCCCACACAAAAGCGAGAGATGGGTTTCTCGCTATATTATACTCATGCTAACTTATACCACCGCCGCGGACAGATAAAACCGCCCTCTCAAATAGAGCTTATTTTCAGTAAAAAAGTGTTTAATGAGTTCGTCTACCGCTTCTCTGTCAGCAGAAAAGGTTATTTCCATAAACAGCGTATCGTACCCTATTTTGATATTTTTTTTCTTACAGTAAACACGGATCTCATCCTGCACACTCAGCAACGGCAGGCTAAATGTGTATAGCGGTTGCGGTTCTTTTTTCGCCGCTTTCTCAAAAACTTTAGTGACCAGATCCCCAAGATCGCGCTCTGACCGGGCACCGTTATTAAAATGCAATAAATTACGTCTTTTTACCACCCAGCCTCCAGCCAGATACCGCCAACAATAACTCTCACTTCAATGTGTGAGGCACATAATCACATCCAGAATCAGCTCCAGATAGTATTTCAAATAAACAGCCCGCACTATAGCGCATACTTTTTTCAGACACAGTTTACAGGGATACTCTCTTTATATCCACGCGCACGGTTGTCTTAATCATGTCTTCCGCGATAACACAGTTTGTCAACCTATTCTATATAACCAAGCTTAAACAGAACCTTACCAGCCAGCGATATCAGCTCAGGATTTTCAGGATAAAAACGCAGTAACGGCAAAAATACCGCCTCACCGATAATGCTCCGGCTATTAGCATGGTTTGGGCGCAATCCCCAGATATTCTGATAAGTCATCGGCACGACCTGCCCATTCATGGTTGTGTTACCGATATACAACATAATATGCCCTGGAATATAGACCAGCGTAGTAAACGGTTTTCCGTATCTGGTGAGATAATCGATCCGCATTTGGGGATTTTTATGACTAAGATCGACCACCCGTCCAGCAGACTCTACCTGCGCGGATGAATGTCTGGGCAGGAATATGCCAAACGGCATTAACAGGCTGCGGACTTCGGCTGAACAATCATTATAAAAGTTAAAATTTCCCCAACCGTAGGGGGCTCCATGCATTGCTTTCATTAGCACGGCGATATTTTCCGGCGTCATTTTCCACGGCATAGCCGTAAACTCGTTACCGCTTAGCCAGACCCAATGGATAAACGCGCGACCGTTGCTGCCGCGAACTGGCGCCGCAATCAGGAACTGGCCCGCCCGTTGATGTCGGAACGGTAAAATAGTGCCCGGTCGCCCGGTGAAATAATAGACGCCTGCGGCATGGACAGAAACCGGCGCGTTGATAAATGCCCCCAGTTGCTTATGAGCAAGCAAAACCCACTGTGTTATAAATTTCTGATCCGTACTGGCAATATCTTCACTATGAACCCAGCCAGTTACCGCTGGTGAAACGACATATTGCCAGCGTTGGTCTTTGCTCTTCGTCAGCGTATAGACCGGCGTACCGGGACGCAGCGAAGACATTTGTAAATTATCAAACGGATACCCCTCGCCCGCCTGACGGGGATCATTAAAGAGCGGGTCGTCCGTTGGCAGCGCTCTGACTAAACTTTCTCTGACCATAATGCCTCGCCGGGAGGCATGATAGATATTGTCAATCTGCGTATCCGTATTCCCTCTAACCTCCTCTTTCCAGCGAGAGGTATAAAGTCTGAAGTTTTCTCCCCAATAAGCACTGCCGTCGCTAAGAAACTGCTTAATACTGGCATCCCGCGCCTGTGCTGCGTTTTTTTTCAGCAATGCGGTAATATAAAAACCATTCCACGGCGAGTGCGCTTCACTGTCCATTCCGAAATAATGAGATTTTAGTGCGTTAAAGTAGCGTTGTTGGGTAGCACTATCAATAACCGGAATAGTGTAATCAGCCGAGTCCGGAGGTATCCATTTATCAACCGACTGTGAATAATCCGCTAACGGAAAGCGTGTTTTTGTCGGGTCAATATAGCTCCCTGCGACAATTTCATCTTTGGCTGTTGATCGGTTGGTCGTCTGGTGGCAAGCGGTGAGGCACAATGGTATCAATAAAACGGCCCAGGTTTTCTTTTGCATCATCATCTCCGTAAAGCGGGGAAAGCATAATATAGAGACTGACCAAAACCGCCATTCACGAAAACCCGAAATTATCTGTAGTTGACCTGTTATTAAGACAATATTGCAAAACGTGATTAAAGCATGAAGCGGATCACATTACCTTATGATGAATATTAGTTCGCTATCTACCTTTAATTAAATTGTGCAGAAAATACCCCTGAACAGTTATATACTCGTTTAATTTGCATAAATACTCCACTGGCCCGCCCCTGTTTTTTTCAGACAATACATACTGTAGCGCGTCAGTTCTACTTTTTTTATATACTCTGCAAAGTCATTTTCATCGACGTTGCCAATAAAATTACGCGCATCACATGTCGAAGAGGAAAGCTCACCGGGAAGAGAGTAGGTTACGATTGCACTCTCAGGCTCATACAAAATAAAAAAAAGTAGCAAAGCGCAACCTACAATCCCAATATTAATGAAGCTAATAAATAATTTTGCATTATCGGTATATTTCACTGGCAGACCTACTCTCTTTAATAAAGCAGGCATAAAACATATCAGCATTTTTTATAGAGATTAATGGATTTTATCGGCTGATTTACCCGATGTTTAGTATTTACCAGCCATAAGTTCTTGCGGGTCGGTAGCACATAACTGCTGTACTGGCAGAAATGCCGCTACCGGTGTTTTTTTACTGTGTATCGCGCTGGAAAGTTCACGCTCGCGGTCGGCATACAAACTGAAGGCACAAAAAAACCACCCGTAGGTGGTTTCACGACACTGCTTATTGCTTTGATTATTCTTGTCTTTCCCATGGTACCCGGAGCGGGACTTGAACCCGCACAGCGCGAACGCCGAGGGATTTTAAATCCCTTGTGTCTACCGATTCCACCATCCGGGCTCGGGAAAAATTGGAGGCGCGTTCCGGAGTCGAACCGGACTAGACGGATTTGCAATCCGCTACATAACCGCTTTGTTAACGCGCCAAATTTTTTTGGCTTTTCAGCCAGCATCCGCTTTACGCCAATGCTTTTAAACTGGAGCGGGAAACGAGACTCGAACTCGCGACCCCGACCTTGGCAAGGTCGTGCTCTACCAACTGAGCTATTCCCGCAGTATCAAGCAACTTTGTTAATCACTTGATTTTGTTATCGTCTGGCAATCAGTGCTGCCGTTCGATGCGTTGCATTCTACTTACCTGACGCACTGAGTCAACGATATTTTTCGTCACTCACGATCGTTTGCTGAAATTTGCGGCGAAACGATCACTGATCAAGCAAATCTCCGCGTGCAGCGCTCAAATATTGCAACATGGACCACAACGTTAGCACCGCTGCGACAAAGAAAAGCGCGATCCCGGCATACTCTACCCAGATATTCGGACGCCACAAGAGCCACGCCAGCGCCACCATCTGCGCGGTAGTTTTGACTTTACCGATCCAGGAGACCGCTACACTACTGCGTTTGCCCAGCTCCGCCATCCATTCACGCAGAGCAGAGATAATAATTTCGCGGGCTATCATCGTCGCCGCAGGTAACGTCACCCACCAGCTATGATAATGCTCGGTGACCAGCACCATGGCGATCGCCACCAGCACCTTGTCGGCGACGGGGTCGAGGAAAGCGCCGAAACGCGTACTCTGGTTCCAGCGTCGCGCCAGAAAGCCGTCAAACCAGTCGGTAATAGCAGCAATACAGAAAATCAGCGCGCTGACCATCGGCGCCCAGGCGAACGGCAAATAAAACACCACGACAAAGAATGGAATCAGGATGACGCGAAACAGCGTGAGCAACGTAGGGATATTAAATTGCATAGTGACGGGTAACTATCTGTTGTCAGTGAAATTACCCCTATGTTGCTACAGTGGCCTCAATGTTTCAACGACCAGAAGATCTTTTCTGCCAGACCTTGCGAAATACCCGGCACTTTTGCAATTTCTTCTACGCTGGCGTTACGTAGCCCTTGCAAACCGCCCATATATTTCAGCAGCATCTGGCGACGTTTAGGCCCAACGCCTTCAATAGTTTCCAGCGTACTGGTATTTTTAACCTTCGCGCGTTTTTTACGGTGCCCGCCGATCGCGTGATCGTGCGACTCATCGCGAATATGCTGAATAACATGCAGCGCCGGCGAGTCCGGCGGCAGGCTAAACCCCTCGCCTTCCGGTTCAAAAAAGAGTGTTTCCAGACCGGCCTTTCTGTCCGCGCCTTTGGCGACGCCAAGCAGCAAAGGGTGATGCTTATCCCAGGGGACATCCAGCTCAGCGAAAACGGCTTTCGCCTGGGCGAGCTGCCCTTTTCCGCCGTCGATCAGAATAACATCCGGAATCTTACTTTCTTCTATGGCCTTGCCATAACGCCGACGTAGCACCTGATTCATCGCCGCGTAGTCATCACCCGGCGTGATGCCCGCGATATTATAACGACGATACTCGGCGCGTAACGGCCCGTTAGCGTCAAATACCACACAGGATGCGACCGTTTGCTCCCCCATGGTATGGCTGATGTCAAAACATTCCATCCGCTTGATCGCAGGAAGTTTTAATACCGCCGCCAGCGCGGTCAAACGCTGCGTGATGGTGGACTGCTGCGAGAGTTTAGTGATTAAGGCCGTTGCCGCGTTGGTCCGCGCCAGCTTGAGATAACGGGCGCGATCGCCGCGCGGTTTTGTCTGGACATGAATACGCCGTCCGGCAAGTTCCGACAACGAATCGGCCAGCAGCGTTTTATCACTCAGATTAAAATCGAGCAGTATCTCGCCCGGTAGCGTGCGCATCTGGCTACCCTGCAGGTAAAACTGCCCGACAAAGGTTTCCACCACTTCGCCCAGTTCCGTACCGCCAGGCACTTTTGGAAAATAGCTGCGGCTGCCCAGCACCTTACCCTGGCGAATAAACAGCACATGCACACAGGCCATACCCGCATCAAAAGCCACGCCGATAACGTCGAGATCGTCGCCCGCATTGGAGACAAACTGTCTCTCCGTGACCCGGCGTACCGCCTGGATCTGATCGCGAATACGCGCCGCCTCTTCAAATGCTAAATCCTGGCTGGCCTTTTCCATCCGGGCAATCAGCTGTGTTAAGACCTGGTCGTCCTTACCGGACAAAAACAACCGGACATACTCCACCTGTTGCGCATACTCCTCCTCGCTGACCAGTCCTGCAACGCAGGGGCCTAAACAGCGGCCAATCTGGTATTGCAGGCAAGGACGCGAGCGGTTGCGATATACGCTGTTTTCGCACTGGCGGATAGGGAAAATTTTCTGTAACAGCGCCAGCGTTTCCCGCACGGCATAGCCATTAGGAAATGGGCCGAAGTACTCGCCTTTCGCATGTTTGGCGCCACGGTGCATCGCCAGACGCGGATGGGTATCGCCGCTCAGAAAAATAAAAGGATAGGATTTATCATCACGCAACAACACGTTGTAACGCGGTTGATACAACTTGATGTAATTATGCTCAAGCAGCAGCGCTTCCGTTTCGGTATGTGTTACCGTGACATCAATGTGTTGAATTTGCGCAACTAGCGCTTCGGTTTTACGCGAAGCCAGGTTGCTGCGAAAGTAGCTGGAAAGACGCTTTTTCAGGTCTTTTGCTTTACCGACATAGATAACCGTACCGCCGGCGTCATACATACGATAGACACCGGGTTGGCTGGTAACGGTTTTCAAAAACGCCTTTGCGTCAAATATTTCACTCACTGGCTTGTTAACGTCTCCGCATTACACAGGCCATGGCGGATTGCCAGGTGAGTCAGCTCAACATCACCATGAATGTTTAATTTACTGAACATACGATAGCGATAGCTGTTCACCGTTTTAGGACTGAGATTCAGCTGTTCTGAAATCTCATTGACCTTCTGACCCTTGGTGATCATCAGCATAATCTGCAACTCGCGTTCAGACAAACTGGCGAACGGCGTTTCCGTTTTTGCAGGCTCGATCTGACTGAGCGCCATCTGCTGAGCGATATCGGAGGCGATATAACGTTGTCCGGAATACACCGAACGAATAGCGCTCACCACCTCCTGAGGCGCAGCGCCTTTGCTGAGATAGCCAGCTGCGCCAGCCTGCATCACTTTGGCGGGCAACGGGTTCTCCGTATGGACGGTCAGCATGATCACTTTGATATCCGCTGTCGAGCGGGCAATTTTACGCGTCGCCTCAAGGCCGCCAATACCGGGCATGTTCATATCCATCAGCACGACGTCAACGGCGTTAGTACGGCACCATTTTACCGCATCCTCTCCGCAGCACGCTTCACCGACAACTTTAATGCCCTTTATATCTTCAAGAATGCGTCGTATCCCTGCGCGCACCAGTTCGTGGTCATCAACAAGAAGAACGTTGATCAAAGGAATATCTCCAGAATAGGGATAACGCTACTGATAGTTAATCGCCCTTATATTAGCTGGTTTTATCTCAACTTTGAAACGTAAAAAAACACCGGGTATTCGATTTTGCTCTCGTTTTTGGAAATTATGTTGTACGTCGTGTGGCAACTGCCAACGTTGTAGCCCCTTCTGACGGCGCTGTCCCGGGCTGCTATTTCATAATGGTGACAAAAATTTCACGTTCCGCTGTCTAAACACTAATTAGGGAATCAACTTTGTAACAATAATTAACGAGTAAAATACGCGTAATAAACAAAGAATGAAGAAAATATATGCATCACGCGGCAACGTTTATTTTGTGGGTAACCCCTCCGCTTTTTGATCAAAAAACAACCACTGCTATTTTTAGCGTAGCTTATGGTATACTCCGCCGCCTTAACATCTGCTATCGCACATTTTCACTGAAACATAACGAGGAAAATAAATGAGTACGCCTGATTTTTCCACCGCTGAGAATAATCAAGAACTGGCTACTGAAGTCAACTGCCTGAAAGCCATGTTAACGCTGATGCTGCAGGCGATGGGCCAGGCCGATGCAGGGCGCGTGATTCTTAAAATGGAAAAACAGATCGCGCAGATGGATGATGAAGCACAAGCTGCGGTATTTTCCAGTACGGTTAAGCAAATTAAACAGGCTTACCGCCAGTAGTAAAAAACCGGCTGTTAGCATCGCTTTCAGCCGGTTTCGCGTCTGGCGCGAAGCATCGTCAGCACGTCATATCAGACCTGTCGCCGCAGCGTAGCAGGCAATCTGTGTTTTATTTGGCGCATTGAATTTCTTCTGCATGTTTTTCTGATGGAAGTTAACGGTATTTTCAGAAATCGACAGAATAATGGCGATCTCCGATGAGGTCTTCCCTTCCGCCGTCCACTTCAGAATCTCTTTCTCACGTTTACTGAAACGCATCTCAGGCGCCATCACCATGTCGTCTTCAAATCTTGTCAGCGCCGAAAGACTCTCCCGCGCCAGCAGTTGCAACCTCAGCTCCACTTCATCGTAGGTAAACGAGGAGCAGCGTAAACTGCTACGAGAGAAAGATAAAAAGCCCAGCGCCCGGTTCGGCAACATCACACACTGGGTTACGCCTCTGCGTAATCCGAAACGCTGGGCGGCATCCCACATCGCCTGCGCTTCATGAAATAGCACGTCATCCCAATGTAAATGACCTTGCCTGAAATTTTCCGGCTTTAATACCGGATCGATCGCGAAATAGTTTTCGGACTGGTAATGCGTTACCCACGCCGGAGGATAAGTGGTACGAAGCGATATTTTAGGCCGGGTAAAGGGGACGGGATGACGAACACACAGGGCATAATAATCAAATTCCAGCCGCTGTGTCTGATATTGCAATTCAGTATAAACATCCTCTGCTGCCGCCATCTCCTGAAAGCGTAACAACATTGCGCGTCGCCAGGTGAAGAAATCATTTTCCTGCATATTTTATGGTCACGCCTTTGATATTGATAATCATTATTATGAATGATTTAAATTAACACATAAATAGTGTTTATATATAAGAAATATCGGACGAAACGTAGAATACTTGAGCGGCATTACACTTTTTGGCTTCCGCCTGAGAGCGAGATTAATAATCTGGCAGAATGACTTCATAATTATTCATTGCGCTCGCCCAAGGCGCGGCTAATTCGGGCGAGCGTTGAAAAGGCATTATTTCACTAAAAATTTCTCAAGGAACTGGCGGGTACGCGGATGCTGAGGGTCGGCGAACAAGGTTTTCGCCGGACCCTGCTCAACGATTTGCCCCTGATCCATAAATATCGCCCGGTCAGCCACGTCACGCGCAAAGCTCATTTCGTGAGTGACGATCACCATCGTGCGCTTTTCCTGCGCCAGCTGGCGAATCGTATTAAGCACCTCGCCGACTAATTCAGGATCAAGCGCCGACGTGGGCTCATCAAACAGAATCACTTCCGGGCGCATCGCCAGCGCGCGTGCAATCGCCACGCGCTGCTGTTGCCCGCCCGACAGGCGGCGCGGATAACGGGTCTCTTTACCGGCCAACCCGACTTTGGCTAACAGTTCCCGCGCCAGCGCCGTCGCCTCGGCTTTCGGCTCTCCCTTTACAATCACCGGACCTTCAATGATATTTTCCAGCACGGTACGATGCGGGAACAGGTTAAAACTCTGAAAGACAAAGCCGACATGCTGACGTAGCTGGCGAATCAACCCTTTTTGCTGGCTGAATGGGCGGGCGGTATCGATGATAATATCGCCTACTTTAATGGTGCCCGCTTCCGGTTGTTCCAGCAGGTTAATGCAGCGTAATAACGTTGTTTTCCCTGAGCCGCTCGGGCCGATAATGGCGACGACTTCTCCGGGCTTCACCTCAAGGTCGATACCGTGCAGCACCGTTTGACCATGAAATTTTTTGACCAGGTTGGTGACTTCGATCGCACTCATTTTGGCTCTCTCTCCTGGCGGTTAAGCTGGTTTTCAAAATAGTTTTGCAGTGCCGATAAGACGGTCGCCATTACCCAGTAGATTAACGACGCGGCCAGATACATGGTAAACACCTCCAGCGTTCGCGAGGTAATTAACTGCGCCTGGCGGAACAACTCCGGCACCTGAATCGTCGCGGCGAGCGACGTATCTTTCACCAGGCTGATAAAGCTGTTGCTCAACGGCGGAAGCGCGACACGAGCCGCCTGCGGCAAAATAGCGCGACGTAGCGTTTGCCACGGCGTCATGCCAATGCTCGCCGCCGCTTCCCATTGTCCCTTGTCGATAGCCGAGATCGCCGCGCGCAGCGTCTCGGACGTGTAAGCCGCGGTATTGAGCGATAAACCAATCATCGCCGCCGGGATAGGGTCCAGCTCAATCCCAAATTGCGGCAGGCCGTAATAAATCATAAATAACTGGGCGATAAGCGGCGTACCGCGAAAAATCGAGATATAAAAGCGCGCCAGCCAGCGAACCGGCCATAGCGGAGACATCCGCATCAGCGCCAGCACAAATCCCAGCAGCAGACCAAAAAACATACCGCCAATACTCAGTTGCAGGGTAAAGACGGCGCCTTTAAGCAAATACGGCAGCGATTCAATAACCAGTTGGATACTTTCTTGCATTCGCGTTGATTACCTGGAGGTTATACATGAGGATGGTAGGCAAACAGCGCAGGCGCCCCACCGGTGTGAATAAAGAGAATCGGCCCGTCATCGTTAAAGCGTTTCTGGCTGATGCCGTCTATCAGACCCGCCATCGCTTTACCGGTATATACCGGATCCAGTAGCACCCCCTCCAGGCTCGCCAGCAGTTTCACCGCCTCCATCCCCGCGTCATTTGGCACGCCGTAACCCGGGGCAAAATAGTCATCCCATAAATGAATATCCGCCGTCGCCGTCAGCGCCAGCTGACCGGCAATAGCCTGCTGTAAGGCAATCACTTTGGGTTTCTGCTCGGCGACAGAACGTGAAACGGTCACGCCAATCAGTTCGACATCCGGCATCAGATGTTCCAGCCCGACAGCTAACCCGGCGTGCGTTCCGGCGCTGCCGGAGGCCACCACCACCGAAGAGAGCCCGACGACTTCTTCACACTGCTGGGCGATTTCCAGGGCGCTCTCTACGTATCCCATTGCGCCCAGCGCGCTGGAGCCGCCGACCGGAATCACATAGGGCCTGAACCCTTGCGCTTCAATGCGCGTCGCCAGCGTTTGCAGCTGCGCATCCGGATCGGTTAGCGCATCGCACATCTCAATTTGCGTATTAAATAAATCCAGTAACAGGCGATTACCATTCGTCAGGTAATTTTCCGCGGTGGTACCGATTGGATTTTCCAGCAAGGCGACGCAATGTAGTCCCAATTTGGCCGCGACCGCCGCCGTCTGACGGACATGGTTCGACTGAATCGCCCCTGCGGTTATCAGCGTATCCGCCCCTTCTCGCAGCGCGTCGGCCACCAGAAACTCCAGCTTGCGCAGTTTATTGCCGCCCATTGCAATGGGCGTAACGTCATCGCGCTTAATGTAAATCTCACGGCCAAGATAATCAGACAATCGCGGCAGGTATTCGAGCGGGGTCGGCGCGCCAATAAGCTCCAGGCGAGGAAAGCGCGTTAAGTGATGTAGTGGCATTGAGCCTCCGGTAACGTTGTGGTGTGTTCTTTTTATTATGCACGTTGATCCAACGGAAATAAAAAAGGCGCCGATTCACGCGCCTCCGTTTGCTGACATAGTATGAGGTTGATATTGCCCGGCGGCGCTCAGCCTGCCGGGCAACGTAGAGCATTATTGGGTCACGTCAGCGCCAAACCATTTTTCAGAGAGCGCTTTTAAGGTGCCATCTTTTTGCATTTCCGCAATGGCGTTATCTACCGCCTTCAGCAAGTCTTCGTTGCCTTTACGTAACGCAACGCCGGACTCCTGACGCGAAAACGCATCACCGGTGACAGCCAGCGTACCTTTGGTTTTTTTCACCAGATCCAGCGCCGCCAGACGATCGACTAAAATCGCGTCAATACGGCCTACGCGCAGATCCTGATATTTTGTAGGATCATCGTCATAGGTACGGATATCCACGCCCTGCACATGTTGACGTAGCCACTCTTCATAGTTAGTCCCCAGCCCAACGCCGACTTTTTTGCCCTGCAGATCGGCAGCCGTTTTGATCGTGCCTTCATTGCCTTTTTTCACCAGCGCCTGAACGCCGGAGACAGTATAAGGCGTAGAGAAATCATATTTTTTCTTGCGGACGTCTGAAATCGTGACCTGGTTTATCACCACATCAATGCGTTTAGCGTCCAGCGACGCCAGTATTCCGTCCCATTTGGTCGGCTTCAACGACGCTTTAACGCCCAGATGTTTTGCCAACGCCTCGGCGAAATCGACTTCAAAACCGGTTAATTTGCCGTCTTCGCCCTGAAAACTAAACGGCGGATAGGTACCTTCCAGCCCTACCAGCAGCGTGCCACGTTCTTTAACTTTGTTCAGCAAACCCTCATCGGCAAAGCTCTTCGCGCTCATTCCCGCCACCAGCGCTACAGCCATTACTCCCATCAGTGCCCGACGTCCCAGCAGTGCTAATTTCATAGTAACCCCGAATATTGCCGTTAATGACCATAGACTGTGTCCCGCCATGGCGCATCGTCACGTCTCGCGAACCTTTGGGGGACTCAGCCTAATGTAGAAGGTTTGCCACGTTTCACCAACACGACTCTGCTACATCTTATGCTTTTTTAATATATATCAGAACTGGCGGTAAAGGGGGATTTCTGTCTGGGCGCAATCTGCTGATGCGCTTTATATTGCTGGTATTTACGTAGTGCGATACGGTAATTATTGGTGCTGGTTTCCGGCAACCATGGCGCCAGGCTTTCATCGAGAAAACCGTCCTGCAGCAGATCGTGGGAAATGTTTTGCTCGCTGAGGTAGTTGCCAAGACGTCGTAAACGCACGACATATTCCCGCACCGTGCCATGACTCATCTCGGTTTGTTCAAACAAATACTGTTTGAAACCGATAATATCGAAAAAATCACTCTGCTTTTTGCAGTGCAAATCGCCGCAAAAGCGACATAGCGCCACCCACTCCTTCTGCTCCCGCTGCCAGGCAGCGTCGTCAAGTAGCATATCCAGCTGTGAAATAGCGATTTTATTAACGATCTTGCCACGGCGAACCAGCGTAATGCGGTCGAGCAGTTTGTGACAATGCGCGCAATGCGTCTGGCTGTGTTTAAAGTCTTTAAGATAGCGGCTCAAGGGCCGCCTTTTAGGTTGCTGCACCGTCATGAGAACTCCTGGTAGTCTATACGTTGTGCGGCACTTTTCGGGTGCGACCATGCGCGACCTATAACTTACCCAGTTTGGTGCGTAATCGTTTGATGGCCTGACTATGCAACTGGCTGACCCGCGATTCGCCAACTTCCAGTACCGCGCCAATCTCTTTGAGATTGAGCTCTTCCTGGTAATACAGCGTTAACACCAGTTGCTCGCGTTCCGGCAGCGATTCAATCGCGTCCATTACCCGCTGTCGCAGGTCGCCCTCCAGCAGTTGATGTAACGGGTTTTCCTGTTGATGTTCTTCAGTCACCAGTTCGATGCTATCGCCATGCTCTTCCCGCCACTCATCGTAAGAGAAAAGTTGGCTGTTGTTGGTATCGAGCAACATCTGACGATACTCCGCAACAGGGATGCCAAGACGTTCCGCCACTTCGGTTTCCGTCGCATTACGCCCCAGTTCCTGCTCCAGTTGTCCCATCGCCTGCGCCACTTCGCGGGCATTACGCCGGACGCTACGCGGCACCCAATCGCGGCTGCGTAATTCATCCAGCATCGCCCCACGAATACGCTGCACTGCGTAAGTGGTAAATGCCGTTCCTTGCAAAGCGTCATATCGGTCGACCGCATTTAATAACCCGATGCCGCCCGCTTGTAGCAGATCGTCCAGTTCCACGCTCGCCGGCAATCGCACCTGCAGGCGCAATGCTTCGTGACGCACCAGCGGTACATAACGCTGCCACAGCGAGTGTTTATCCATTACACCTTCAGCGGTATACAGTGAATTCACGATAAACAGCCCTGCGTTAAATGAGTTATCGGCATGATTATCCGTTTCTACAGAGGGTTCTATCGAAGGAATAAGGCTATAAAAGAAGGGTTATTTCACTTATGTAACCTGTAGCGCCTTTTTAGCGGCTAAAAGAGCAGAATAAAATCAGCCAGATAGGATAAACGGGATGCGCAAAAGCCCACCCCGAACAAAACTATGTCAGAAGATGAATCATCGACAGATCGTCGCCAGTACGCACCGTTTCTATATGGCGATGAAAATTCGCCGCCACCTCGCTGTTATGCTGGCTGCGGGAGTGAAAGCTATACACAATATTAGTAACGTCATCCCACTCAAGCCGCCCGCGCTCATGCACGCTGGCTGCCGTTAATAGCTTAATAAACGCATATTCCGCCACGATAATATACAGCGCGCGTAACGGGTCGACATTCGGCTGGTTGGGGAAATTATTTTCCCAAATTTTATAGAGAATTAAATTTCTGAAAGCCCAGTTCTTCTGCTGCTCATCCGCCTGTAAACAGCGCGCTAATGAGGACTCAATATCGCTAACCTTCTGCTCCATTGAAACGCCCTCTTCCGCCGTCAGCACCCGCAGAAGGCACTGGATGTAGTGATCGAGGACATAGCTTCCTCTGCTCGGTGGGAGCGCCCTGAAATAATCCTGCATCAACAGTACCAGGGATGTTTTGAATTTCTTATCCGGCGTAATGTTAGCGAGTTCCTGAGTTAACGAACCGGACTGCAACTGGGAAACTAACGTGCCATACACTTGCTCAATCTCCCCTAATGCAGCGTCATCAATCCGGGGAAACTTCTGCACATACATTACAAACTTGATCAACGCGTATAATGCCGCATCCGGATTGCTGGCAGCATGGTTAATCAAACTCAGGCAAAACAAGTTAAGTAGTTTTTGCTGTGGGGAGAATAGCGGCGCGGTATTGTACTTCTGCTGAATGATCGCCTTTTCATTGAGTGCTACCGCATCAGCATCGTTTAAAATATGCGCAGTCACTTCCGGGCAGGCAAGGCTTAGAGAATGTCGAACCTCGTTTTTATAAGTATGGAACACTCGCGGAAACGTAGTGCAGGTATAACTTAATGCTTTAGCCCCCAGTGTTTTTTGTACCTTGCACAGACGATCGTCATCCAGATAAGGGCAGCTTCCTGTCCCAGATGGTAATTTAATCTCCCCCCAGTTATTTGGGTCTTTCTTTAAAAGAATAATACTATTTTTGGCAATCTCTCTGATGGTTACATCCTTGCTGGTAAGGTACTTTTTGACCGTCGTCTTATCCAGCGTGATTTTCCAGCCCTTACAACAGTGATCGCGGCAGGCCGAGCCAGAACAGGAAAAGCGGGTGACAAAGGCAGGTTCAGTGACGGTGATTTCTTTCATTACACAGGCTCCGGAATTAAAAAAGGCAGCTTTCGCTGCCTTGATTGTGTACCACGTGTCGGTGAATCAATCGCCGGATTAACGCAGTAAAGAGAGGACGTTTTGCGGAACCTGGTTCGCCTGCGCCAGAACGGAAGTACCAGCCTGCTGCAGAATCTGCGCTTTAGACATATTAGAAACTTCCGTTGCATAGTCAGCATCTTCGATACGGCTACGCGCGGAGTTCAGATTGGTTACCGTATTGCCAAGGTTGGTAATGGCTGAATCAAAACGGTTTTGAATTGCCCCCAGAGAAGAACGAACTGCGTCCACTTTTGACAATGCAGAATCAATTGAAGCCAGTGGGTTAGCGGTACTTTTCTTGGCAGCGGCAGCGTCTTCATTGATTAATGTACTAACGCCAGAAGCTGTTTTGTCAATAAACATGGTTTTGCCTGCTAAGGTGACCTTATCACCCGTGGCGTTAGCAGTATATTCAGCCCCGTTTACTGTAATTTTACTTTCGCCTTTAACAGCATTGTTTGCTTCCAAATCAGAAAGTTTCGCACTCTCGTTTTTGGTTTTATCATCAAAAGTAAACTGACCGTTCACTACAGATGTATAAACATTTTTGCTTGATTGTAAGGTAGCAGCATCAACATTCGCCGCACCACCGGTAATATCAGCGACAGTTAACGTAACTTTTTCACCATTGATGGTAGTAGAAACCTTACCATTACCGTCATTACCAGTTTTTGTATCAATAGTAAAAGTCACGCCTTTATAATCAAAGGTATCTCCTTCCTTACCACCCTTAATGGCACCAGCTATCGCTTTGGCTTCATCGGTACCAGCAGTAGATTTAGTCGTCTTGAATAGGTTAACCGCAGTGTTGTTCTCCGCATCGTCAGTTGTCAACTGACCGTTTGCTGCATTTACATATACTTTATCCGGTGCTGCATCATCAGTTACTACAGCACCTGAATTAATATCTACACGATATTTATCGGCACCCGCTGCATAGGTGTCGTAACCCGTAACATTCTTGAAGCTGGATTTCAGATCACCCACTGTCGCTTCTTTTGGCCCATTAACATTGAACCCATCAAGGCCAAGGCTTTTCACATCAATTTTTTGCAGATCGATGGTAATGGTTTCACCATCGTTAGCACCAACCTGGATTTTCATCTGGTTGTCCTGAGACAGGACTTTAACACCGTTAAATTGAGTCTGATTAGAAACGCGATCGATTTCTTCCAGACGTTGCTGAATTTCATCCTGGATAGATTTCAGATCGGAATCAGAGTTAGTCCCGTTAGTGGCCTGAACAGACAACTCACGCACACGCTGCAGGTTGTTGTTGATTTCATTCAGCGCACCTTCAGTGGTCTGCGCAATAGAAATGCCGTCGTTAGCGTTACGGGAAGCCTGAGTCAGACCTTTGATATTAGAAGTGAAGCGGTTAGCAATCGCCTGACCTGCCGCATCGTCTTTCGCGCTGTTGATACGCAGACCAGAGGACAGACGCTCAATAGCGGAACTCAGTGAGGACTGAGATTTGTTCAGGTTATTCTGGGTCAACAGCGACAGGCTGTTTGTATTAATGACTTGTGCCATGATCTTTTCCTTATCAATTACAACTTGATGTTATTGGGCTGTTGCCCACGGTTTCTCACCGTAACCCTTGTATCGGCACCTGAATTTCGAACTTTAGAAAATTTTTCACTTCCCCCGATCTTTTTCTTAGCCTGCGAAATAGCCGCTTTATGCATCATTATTCCACGCATTATTTTTGCAAAATTATCATTAAACTTTGCTTCCAGATTGCCGATAACGCGTTTAACTACTGTTTGCAATCGAAAGGAAGATGGCATGGCTTCAATTTCATCATTAGGTGTAGGGTCAAACTTACCTCTGGATTCACTGCTGACTAAACTGACCAACGCTGAAAAAGGACGCTTAACGCCGATCACACAGCAGCAGAGTGCTAATACGGCCCGTCTAACGGCATACGGTACTTTAAAAAGTGCACTGGAGAAGTTTCAAACAGCAAACACGGCGTTAAATAAAGCCGATCTGTTTAAAAGTACGAATGTCACCAGCAGTACAGAAGACCTGAAAGTCTCGACGGAAGCTGGGGCCGCACCTGGAACTTATGTGGTTAGCGTAACTCAGTTAGCACAAGCACAATCTTTGAGTACAGCAACCAAAATTACATCTACCAAAGAAGTGCTGGGAGATACCACATCTGACAGCCGTACCATAAAAATTGAACAGAAAGGCCGTAAAGAACCACTTGAAATCAAGCTCACTAAAGATCAAACCTCTTTAGAGGGTATCCGTGACGCCATTAATGATGCTGACAGTGGTATTTCCGCCAGTATCGTTAAAGTTAAAGAAGGCGATTATCAGCTTGTACTGACCGCAGATAGTGGCACGGATAATCAAATGACTATCTCTGTGGAAGGCGATAGCAAACTCAGCGATCTGTTGTCCTATGATAGTAGTACTGGCACGGGCAAAATGAAGCAACTGGTTGCTGCAGATAATGCTTTGTTAACCGTTAACGGCATTGATATTGAGCGACCGAGTAATAAAATCACTGACGCTCCACAAGGTGTGACGCTTGAACTAACCAAAGAAGTAAAAGACGCCCGTATTACTGTCACAAAAGATAATGAAAAGGCGACCGAAGCCGTCAAAGGTTGGGTTGATGCCTACAACTCGCTGCTTGATACCTTTAGTTCATTAACAAAATATACAGAGGTTGATCCAGGGGCTGAAGAACAGGACAAAAACAACGGTGCACTACTTGGAGATACCGTGGTGCGAACGATTCAAACTGGAATCCGCGCTCAGTTCGCTAATGGTGCAAGTACAGGTACATTTAAGACCCTGAATGAAATTGGTATTACTTCTGATGGTACCACCGGAAAACTAAAAATTGATGATACCAAGCTTAAAAAAGCGCTGGATGAAAATACCGCTTCTGTACGTGAGCTGCTGGTAGGTGATGGTAAAGAAACGGGGATCACCACCAAAATTGCCACCGAAGTGAAAGGTTATCTGGCCGATGACGGCATTATTGACAGCGCCCAGGACAGTATTAACGCCACGCTGAAAAAACTGACTAAGCAATATCTGACCGTCAGCAGTAGCATTGACGACACCGTTGCCCGTTACAAGGCCCAGTTTACCCAACTGGATACCATGATGAGTAAGCTGAATAACACCAGTACTTATTTGACCCAGCAATTTAATGCTATGAACAAGTCCTGATAACAGAGGTTACCATGTACACCGCGAGCGGTATCAAAGCTTATGCGCAAATCAGCGTGGAAAGCGCCGTGATGAGCGCCAGCCCGCATCAGTTGATTGAAATGTTGTTTGATGGCGCGAATAGCGCTCTGGTGCGCGCTCGCCTGTTTTTAGAACAAGGCGATGTTGTCGCGAAAGGTGAAGCGTTAAGCAAAGCCATCAATATTATCGATAACGGGCTGAAAGCCGGCCTCGATCAGGAAAAAGGCGGTGAGATTGCGACGAATCTTTCCGAGCTATACGACTATATGATTCGCCGTTTACTGCAGGCTAATTTGCGTAACGACGCTCAGGCCATCGAAGAAGTGGAAGGGTTACTCAGCAATATTGCAGAAGCCTGGAAGCAGATTTCACCGAAAGCATCTTTCCAGGAGTCTCGTTAATGACCTCAACCGTGGAGTTTATCAACCGTTGGCAGCGTATTGCGCTGCTCAGTCAATCGCTGCTTGAACTTGCGCAGCGAGGTGAATGGGATCTCTTACTGCAACAAGAGGTCTCCTATCTGCAAAGTATTGAAACGGTGATGGAAAAGCAAACTCCACCGGGCATTACGCGAAGTATTCAGGATATGGTCGCCGGATACATCAAACAAACGCTGGATAATGAGCAGCTCCTGAAAGGGCTGCTGCAACAGCGACTGGATGAACTCAGTAGTTTGATCGGACAATCCACCCGCCAAAAATCACTCAACAACGCTTATGGCCGTCTTTCCGGTATGTTACTCGTGCCAGACGCGCCTGGCGCCTCATAATATTTTCCCGTCTCGTATGAAAATTCTTCCATACTCCAGAGGTCGGCTAAACGACTTCTGGAGCACGGAAGATGAAAAACCCCACGTTATTGCAGTACTTCCACTGGTATTATCCCGACGGCGGTAAACTCTGGTCTGAGCTGGCGGAACGTGCTGATGGGCTGAATGATATCGGTATCAATATGGTCTGGCTACCGCCCGCCTGTAAAGGCGCCTCCGGCGGCTATTCCGTAGGCTATGATACCTACGACCTGTTTGACCTCGGCGAATTTGACCAAAAAGGAACTATCGCGACAAAGTACGGCGATAAACGCCAGTTACTGACGGCGATAGACGCGCTCAAAAAAAATAATATTGCGGTGCTGCTCGACGTCGTCGTGAACCACAAAATGGGCGCAGACGAAAAAGAACGTATTCGCGTTCAGCGCGTGAATCAGGATGACCGCACGCAAATCGATGACAACATCATTGAATGCGAAGGCTGGACGCGCTACACCTTCCCTGCCCGCGCGGGCCAGTATTCCAACTTTATTTGGGACTATCACTGTTTCAGCGGCATTGATCACATCGAGAATCCCGACGAAGACGGCATTTTTAAGATCGTCAATGACTATACCGGCGATGGCTGGAACGATCAGGTTGATGATGAGATGGGTAATTTCGACTATCTGATGGGTGAAAATATCGATTTTCGCAATCACGCGGTTACGGAAGAGATTAAATATTGGGCTCGTTGGGTCATGGAACAAACCCACTGTGACGGCTTTCGCCTGGACGCGGTAAAACATATACCCGCCTGGTTTTATAAAGAATGGATTGATCATGTACAGGCGGTTGCGCCAAAACCGCTGTTTATTGTCGCAGAATACTGGTCGCATGAAGTGGATAAACTGCAAACGTACATCGATCAGGTCGACGGGAAAACCATGCTGTTCGACGCGCCGTTGCAGATGAAATTTCACGAGGCCTCGCGCCAGGGCGCGGAGTATGACATGCGCCACATTTTCACCGGCACGCTGGTAGAAGCCGACCCTTTTCATGCGGTGACGCTGGTCGCTAACCATGATACACAACCGTTACAGGCGCTGGAAGCGCCGGTAGAACCCTGGTTCAAACCATTGGCCTATGCGCTGATCTTGCTTCGTGAAAACGGCGTACCGTCAGTGTTTTATCCCGATTTATACGGCGCCAGCTATGAGGATAGCGGCGAAAATGGCGAGACCTGTCGGGTCGACATGCCGGTGATTAACCAACTGGATCGGCTGATCCTTGCTCGTCAGCGTTTTGCGCACGGTATACAAACTCTCTTTTTCGATCATCCTAACTGTATCGCCTTT
This sequence comes from Salmonella sp. 2020_1395, assembly GCF_043848115.1. NCBI lineage: Bacteria > Pseudomonadati > Pseudomonadota > Gammaproteobacteria > Enterobacterales > Enterobacteriaceae > Salmonella > Salmonella sp. 2020_1395. The sequence goes on from NZ_JBCMFH010000004.1 coordinate 335,064, forward strand.
AGTCGCAGCGGTACTGAAGAGAATCCAGGCTGTGTGGTTGTACTTTCCAATGGCGACGACGGTGAAAAAACCCTCCTGCTCGGCGACAATTACGCTAACAAGACCTGGCGTGATTTTCTGGGAAACCGCAGTGAGCATGTTGTAACTAATGATCAAGGCGAAGCGACGTTCTTCTGCAACGCAGGCAGCGTCAGCGTGTGGGTCATTGAGGACGTGTGATGAGCGTTCCCGGCGGCAGAGCGCTGCCGGGAAGCGAAATTACGGCAGCGGCGTCGGCAGCGGCGTTTTTTCTAACGCGGCGGCGCACTCCGGCGTCGGACGAGCGACCCGTTGCAGCGTCATGCCATCATATTCCAGGGTATTCCCGTCGCGCTCAATCTCATAGAGCTCACGCTTAACCGTAACATTGGTTAAGTCATCGGAGAGCATGGTCAGCTTGCCCGGCAGAGCAATAACGCGCTGCCACTGGCGGCAGTCCAGCGTATCGCCTTCTTTAGTCACTACCAGGCTGGCGATAGCTTCAGGGCTCACCAGCTTACGTTGCGGGCCTTTTGACTGCCAGTACCCTTCCAGACCGGCCGGCGCGGGCGTTTTCACCACATCATTATAGTTTTCCACCTCGGCGCATCCGGCCAGAACCAGCAATGCGCCAACGATCGCTACTTTTTTCATCATTCATCCTGCATCAGAAGAAAGAGGAATTGTGGCATTAAAGCCCTGACGCCGCCAGCCTTTCCAGGCGCTGGCCGCAATTTGATCCAGTCGGTATTACCGCTTATTAGGTGTAGGCAAATTCTGTGATCGGTGTAGTATGCGCACTTCTTGTTTCACACCTTCTGAGTTCAGAGGCTAAACACATGTCATGGCAACACTTCAAGCAAACCTGGTTAATTAAATTCTGGGCGCCGGCCCCTGCGGTGATCGCAGCCGGTATTCTCTCTACCTACTATTTTGGCATCACCGGCACGTTCTGGGCCGTGACGGGCGAATTTACCCGCTGGGGCGGGCAAATTTTGCAGCTTTTTGGCGTTCATGCCGAACAGTGGGGCTACTACAAGCTGATTCATCTGGAAGGTACGCCGCTGACGCGTATCGACGGCATGATGATCCTCGGCATGTTCGGCGGCTGTTTCGCCGCGGCGCTGTGGGCCAACAACGTAAAACTGCGTATGCCGCGCAGCCGAATCCGTATCGTACAGGCGGTGGTCGGAGGCATGATCGCTGGCTTCGGCGCGCGTCTGGCGATGGGGTGTAACCTGGCCGCCTTTTTTACCGGAATCCCGCAGTTCTCCCTACACGCGTGGTTCTTTGCGCTGGCGACCGCTATCGGCTCCTGGTTCGGCGCCCGCTTTACGTTGCTGCCGATATTTCGCATACCGGTGAAAATGCAAAAGGTCTCCGCGGCTTCGCCACTGACGCAGAAACCGGATCAGGCAAGACGGCGTTTCAGGCTCGGTATGCTGGTCTTTATCGGCATGATTGGCTGGGCGTTATTAACGGCAATGCATCAGCCGAAACTGGGGCTGGCGATGCTGTTCGGCGTCGGATTTGGGCTGCTGATCGAGCGCGCGCAAATCTGCTTTACTTCGGCCTTTCGCGACCTGTGGATCTCCGGACGCGCCCATATGGCGAAAGCGATTATTTTTGGCATGGCGGTCAGCGCCATTGGTATTTTCAGCTACGTGCAGTTGGGCGTTGCACCTAAAATTATGTGGGCTGGCCCGAATGCGGTCATTGGCGGACTGCTGTTCGGTTTTGGCATCGTGCTGGCGGGCGGCTGCGAAACCGGCTGGATGTACCGCGCCGTAGAAGGCCAGGTGCATTACTGGTGGGTGGGCCTCGGCAATGTCATCGGTTCGACCATCCTGGCTTACTACTGGGATGATTTCGCACCCGCGCTGGCGACCAGTTGGGATAAAGTTAACCTGCTGAATACTTTTGGTCCGCTGGGCGGTCTGCTGGTCACCTACCTGTTATTATTTACCGCGCTGATGTTAATCATCGGCTGGGAAAAACGTTTTTTCCGCCGTGCGGGGCTGACGCCTGCTAAGGAATCTGTATGAAAAATATCGTCCCTGATTACCGTCTGGATATGGTTGGCGAACCTTGCCCGTACCCGGCGGTCGCCACTCTGGAAGCGATGCCGCAGCTAAAAAAAGGGGAGATCCTGGAAGTGGTGAGCGACTGTCCGCAGTCCATTAATAATATTCCACTGGATGCGCGCAATCACGGCTATACGGTGCTGGATATTCAGCAGGATGGCCCAACAATTCGTTATCTGATTCAAAAATAAGCGCATACTCCCGCTGTACGTTACGGCGGGAGACCTTTTTACGGCATAACCGGCAAAAATCTAAAACGCATAAAAGAAATCAGACAAGGTCGTCTTGTGCGCCGTGGCATAAATCTATTATATAACGTATACCGTTTTAATTTTGGTTGAGCCGATGAAAAATCCATGACTATTTTAAGCAAAACATAAAATAATTATTATTTTCCGTCTACGCCATAAAAGACTATCAGGTATTTATATTTTTACTCACTGACATCATCAGGTGATGATTTATTTATGCACAGCAGAAGCCAAAAAAATGATAAAAATTATTTTCATCTCCATTATTGGAGTCGTCTGTCTTGCCGCTGCCCGTTACTCACCCGTCACAGTGGTCAATGCACATCCGAGCGTCATTGCCCGCTGTCTCGCTGATAATCTGTCCCCGTATGGGTATATACTGGATCTCCATGAAACAGATATTCCAGGCATTAATAAAGAATTTACCGTGTATTATCGCAACGGCGCATATATTGCAGGAACATTCTGGATTGCAAACTCAATGACAATAGCCTCAGAACGAATAGTAGGAATGAATGGCGTCAGTAAACAGGCGTACCCTATTTTTAATAAGTCCCTGCAACAATGTGCAACCCGCTTATCAATAAAATGAGCGCGCCTCGCAAAAATAAGCCCACATAATCACGCACTGGTTGCATGGGCGTCGCGTCCCCCGCCGCTGACGTAGGTAAGCGCCCGGGAGTTCGCTGCGGATGTGTTGTCAGCCCTGGCTTAAACCTGCATGGACATGACTTCCTGATACGCGGCGACCAGCTTGTTGCGCACCTGAATCCCCATTTGCATAGAGACGGACGCTTTTTGCATATCAGCCATCACGTCATTAAGCGCAATGCCCGGCTCACCCAGAGTGAATTTTTCCGCCTGAACGCGCGCCGCCGTTTGTCTGTCGCTAATACGATCCAGCGCAGCATGTAGCTGGCCGGCAAAACTCACCGTCGACTGCGAGTGCGTGTCTTGCCCGCGCGCGGCCATCGCCGTCGCCTGTAACTGGCTAATAACCCCTTCAATCCCCTGTATTGCTGCCATGCTATTCCCCTGGATGATTTTTTACGCAGCAGAGATTACCAGTTTGTCAATAAGATAAAGGCGTTAAATAACGATAAAAAACCTCGGTTTTTAGCGCATAGAAAAATTCGAAACCACAAATAATGAGACCGTCAATTTTTCGAGTTTGCTGACCCGGGAGTGAGTCTTGTTCCACTTTGCAAAAAACGCCGTCCACGATCAGTCACGAGGTGCGAGATGAGTGCGACTGCATCGACTGCAACCCAACCTAAACCTCTCGAGTGGCTTAATCGCCTACGCGCGAATCCCCGAATTCCGTTAATTGTGGCGGGTTCCGCTGCCGTGGCGATCGTCGTTGCGATGGTGCTGTGGGCCAAAACGCCCGATTACCGCACGTTATTTAGCAACCTTTCCGATCAGGACGGCGGCGCGATCGTCGCGCAGTTGACCCAGATGAATATCCCCTATCGCTTTGCCAATGGCAGCGGCGCGATTGAAGTGCCCGCCGACAAAGTGCATGAACTGCGTCTGCGTCTGGCGCAGCAGGGACTGCCTAAAGGCGGCGCGGTAGGCTTTGAACTGCTTGATCAGGAAAAATTCGGTATCAGCCAGTTCAGCGAGCAGGTGAATTATCAGCGCGCGCTGGAAGGTGAACTGGCCCGGACGATCGAGACGCTGGGTCCGGTAAAAAGCGCCCGCGTTCACCTGGCGATGCCAAAGCCGTCGCTATTTGTGCGGGAACAAAAATCCCCTTCCGCCTCCGTCACCGTCACACTTGAACCGGGACGGGCGCTGGATGAAGGACAAATTAGCGCCGTGGTACATCTGGTTTCCAGCGCTGTCGCTGGTTTGCCGCCAGGAAACGTCACTCTGGTCGATCAATCCGGTCATCTGCTCACGCAATCCAATACCAGCGGTCGCGACCTTAATGACGCGCAATTAAAATTCGCTAATGATGTGGAAAGCCGCATCCAACGCCGTATCGAAGCCATTCTGTCGCCTATCGTCGGGAACGGTAATGTTCACGCTCAGGTAACCGCCCAGTTGGATTTTGCCAATAAAGAACAGACGGAAGAGCACTACAGCCCGAACGGCGATGCGTCGAAGGCCACCCTGCGTTCACGTCAGTTGAATATTAGCGAACAGGTAGGCGCGGGATATCCCGGCGGCGTGCCTGGCGCGCTGTCGAACCAACCAGCGCCGCCTAACGAGGCGCCGATCGCCACGCCGCCGACCAATCAACAAAACGCGCAGAATACGCCACAAACCAGCACCAGTACCAACAGTAACAACGCTGGCCCGCGCAATACGCAGCGTAATGAAACCAGTAACTACGAAGTGGACCGCACCATTCGTCACACCAAAATGAATGTGGGCGATATTGAGCGTCTCTCCGTGGCCGTCGTGGTGAATTACAAAACGCTGGCGGATGGCAAACCGCTGCCATTAACCGCCGATCAGATGAAACAGATCGAGGATCTAACCCGTGAGGCGATGGGTTTTTCTGATAAACGCGGCGATACGCTAAACGTGGTGAATTCACCGTTTAGCGCAGTGGATAACACCGGCGGCGAACTGCCCTTCTGGCAACAGCAGTCCTTTATCGATCAGTTGCTCGCGGCAGGTCGCTGGTTACTGGTGCTGGTGGTGGCCTGGATTCTGTGGCGCAAAGCGGTACGTCCGCAGTTGACGCGCCGCGTTGAAGAAGCGAAAGCGGCGCAGGAACAGGCGCAGGTTCGCCAGGAAACCGAAGAAGCCGTGGAAGTACGCCTTAGCAAAGACGAGCAGCTCCAGCAACGCCGGGCTAATCAGCGTCTGGGCGCCGAGGTGATGAGCCAGCGTATTCGCGAAATGTCAGACAACGATCCGCGCGTGGTGGCGCTGGTCATTCGCCAGTGGATGAGTAACGATCATGAGTAATCTTAGCGGTACCGATAAAAGCGTCATTTTGTTGATGACCATTGGCGAAGACCGGGCGGCAGAGGTGTTTAAACACCTCTCCACTCGCGAAGTGCAGGCGTTAAGTACGGCGATGGCTAACGTGCGTCAGATCTCCAACAAACAACTGACGGACGTACTATCAGAGTTTGAGCAAGAAGCGGAGCAGTTCGCCGCGCTGAATATTAACGCCAACGAATACCTGCGCTCCGTACTGGTTAAAGCGCTGGGCGAAGAACGCGCCTCCAGCCTGCTGGAAGATATTCTGGAAACGCGCGATACCACCAGCGGTATCGAAACGCTCAACTTTATGGAACCGCAGAGTGCCGCCGACCTGATTCGCGACGAACACCCGCAGATTATCGCCACCATTCTGGTCCACCTCAAACGCAGTCAGGCCGCCGATATTCTGGCGCTGTTTGACGAGCGTCTGCGTCATGATGTGATGCTGCGTATCGCGACATTTGGCGGCGTACAGCCGGCGGCGCTGGCGGAGTTGACCGAAGTGCTGAATGGCCTGCTCGACGGTCAGAACCTGAAACGCAGCAAAATGGGCGGCGTAAGAACCGCGGCGGAAATTATCAACCTGATGAAAACGCAGCAGGAAGAAGCGGTTATTACCGCTGTGCGCGAATTCGACGGCGAACTGGCGCAGAAAATCATCGACGAGATGTTCCTGTTCGAAAATCTGGTGGATGTGGACGATCGCAGTATCCAGCGTCTGCTGCAGGAAGTGGATTCCGAATCGCTACTGATCGCTCTGAAAGGCGCCGAACCGCCATTACGCGAGAAGTTCCTGCGCAATATGTCCCAGCGCGCCGCCGATATCCTGCGCGACGACCTTGCCAACCGTGGCCCGGTTCGTCTGTCTCAGGTGGAAAACGAGCAGAAAGCGATTCTGCTTATTGTGCGTCGTCTGGCGGAAACCGGCGAAATGGTGATTGGCAGCGGCGAGGATACCTATGTCTAATGAATTGCCGTGGCAAGTCTGGACCCCCGACGATCTCGCCCCGCCGCCGGAGACGTTTGTGCCGGTTGAGGCTGATAACGTGACCTTGACAGACGATACGCCGGAGCCCGAACTCACTGCCGAACAGCAGCTGGAGCAGGAGCTGGCGCAGCTAAAAATACAGGCCCATGAACAAGGTTATAACGCCGGGCTGGCGGAGGGACGGCAAAAAGGACACGCGCAGGGATACCAGGAAGGGTTAGCGCAGGGGCTGGAGCAAGGACAAGCCCAGGCGCAGACGCAGCAGGCACCGATTCATGCCCGTATGCAGCAGTTAGTGAGCGAGTTTCAGAACACGCTTGACGCGCTCGATAGCGTTATCGCCTCACGGCTGATGCAAATGGCCCTGGAGGCTGCGCGTCAGGTCATCGGCCAAACGCCGGCGGTGGACAACTCGGCGCTGATTAAACAGATTCAACAACTGTTGCAGCAAGAGCCGCTCTTTAGCGGCAAGCCGCAGTTGCGCGTGCATCCGGACGACTTACAGCGGGTGGAAGAGATGCTGGGCGCCACGCTCAGTCTTCACGGATGGCGGTTACGCGGCGATCCAACGTTGCATCACGGCGGGTGTAAAGTCTCTGCCGATGAGGGCGATCTGGACGCCAGCGTCGCCACTCGCTGGCAAGAGTTGTGTCGCCTGGCGGCGCCGGGAGTGCTCTGATGACCACGCGTCTGACCCGCTGGCTTACCGCGCTCGACAACTTTGAAGCAAAAATGGCGTTATTGCCGGCGGTGCGTCGTTATGGACGTTTAACCCGCGCCACGGGCCTGGTACTGGAGGCCACCGGTCTCCAGCTTCCGCTGGGCGCCACCTGCATTATTGAGCGCCAGGACGGCCCTGAAACCAAAGAGGTGGAATCGGAAGTCGTCGGTTTTAACGGCCAGCGTCTGTTTTTAATGCCGCTGGAAGAGGTCGAAGGCATTCTGCCCGGTGCCCGCGTTTACGCCCGTAACGGGCATGGCGACGGTCTGCAAAGCGGCAAACAGCTACCGCTCGGCCCGGCCCTGCTTGGTCGGGTGCTGGATGGCGGCGGTAAACCGCTCGACGGACTGCCTGCGCCGGATACGCTGGAAACTGGCGCGTTAATCACGCCGCCGTTTAACCCGCTACAGCGAACGCCAATCGAACATGTGTTGGATACCGGCGTACGCGCTATCAACGCGTTGTTAACCGTAGGGCGCGGCCAGCGTATGGGACTCTTTGCCGGTTCCGGCGTTGGTAAATCGGTTCTGCTTGGCATGATGGCGCGCTACACGCGGGCGGACGTGATTGTCGTGGGACTTATCGGCGAACGTGGCCGCGAAGTTAAAGATTTTATCGAAAATATTCTCGGCCCCGACGGTCGCGCGCGTTCGGTGGTGATTGCCGCCCCGGCGGATGTTTCGCCACTGCTGCGAATGCAGGGCGCCGCCTATGCCACCCGCATCGCCGAAGACTTTCGCGATCGCGGACAGCATGTGTTGCTGATTATGGATTCGCTGACGCGCTATGCGATGGCACAGCGTGAAATTGCGCTGGCAATCGGCGAACCGCCAGCCACCAAAGGTTATCCGCCCTCGGTGTTCGCAAAGCTGCCGGCGCTGGTCGAACGTGCCGGTAATGGCATCCACGGCGGCGGCTCTATCACCGCGTTTTATACCGTGTTGACCGAGGGGGACGACCAACAAGATCCCATTGCCGACTCGGCACGCGCAATCCTCGACGGGCACATTGTCTTGTCCCGCCGTCTGGCGGAGGCCGGGCACTATCCGGCCATTGATATCGAGGCGTCAATCAGCCGGGCGATGACCGCGCTCATTACCGAGCAGCACTATGCGCGGGTACGGCTATTTAAACAGTTGCTTTCCAGTTTCCAGCGTAACCGCGATCTGGTCAGCGTCGGCGCTTATGCCAAAGGTAGCGATCCGATGCTCGATAAAGCCATTACCTTATGGCCGCAACTGGAAGCGTTTTTGCAGCAAGGCATTTTTGAACGGGCCGACTGGGAGGACTCTCTGCAGGCGCTCGATTTAATTTTCCCGACGGTGTGATAAAGCAGGAGGGCGACGATCATGGCACAACATGGCGCTCTGGAAACACTCAAAGATCTGGCCGAAAAAGAGGTAGATGACGCGGCGCGTTTACTGGGCGAAATGCGTCGCGGCTGCCAACAGGCAGAAGAACAGCTCAAAATGCTGATCGATTATCAGAATGAGTATCGCAGTAATTTGAACACCGATATGGGCAACGGCATCGCCAGTAATCGCTGGATCAACTATCAGCAGTTTATTCAGACACTGGAAAAGGCGATAGAGCAGCATCGCCTCCAGCTTACGCAGTGGACGCAAAAAGTCGACCTGGCGCTGAAGAGCTGGCGTGAGAAAAAGCAGCGACTTCAGGCCTGGCAAACCTTACAGGACCGACAAACCGCGGCAGCGCTGTTAGCTGAAAACCGCATGGATCAGAAAAAGATGGATGAATTTGCTCAGCGTGCAGCAATGAGGAAACCCGAATGATCACCCTGCCCCAACTGATCACCACCGATACCGACATGACCGCGGGTCTGACGTCAGGAAAAACCACCGGTTCAGCCGAGGACTTTCTGGCGCTCCTGGCGGGCGCGTTAGGCGCAGACGGCGCACAGGGCAAAGACGCCCGCATCACGCTGGCCGATTTACAGGCGGCAGGCGGCAAGTTATCGAAAGAGCTACTGACCCAACATGGCGAGCCGGGCCAGGCGGTGAAGCTTGCCGACCTGCTGGCGCAAAAAGCGAATGCGACGGATGAAACGCTTACCGATCTGACACAAGCGCAGCATCTACTGTCTACGCTAACGCCATCGTTGAAAACCAGCGCTCTGGCCGCACTGAGTAAGACGGCGCAGCATGATGAGAAAACGCCCGCGCTGAGCGATGAGGATCTTGCCAGTCTGAGCGCCTTATTCGCCATGCTGCCCGGACAACCTGTCGCGACGCCTGTCGCCGGAGAGACGCTGGCTGAAAATCACATCGCCTTGCCGTCACTGTTGCGCGGCGACATGCCATCGGCGCCGCAGGAAGAGACACATACGCTCTCTTTTAGCGAGCATGAAAAAGGGAAAACCGAGGCGTCGCTTGCGCGCGCCAGCGACGATCGCGCCACGGGGCCATCACTGACGCCGCTGGTGGTCGCTGCCGCCGCGACCAGCGCGAAAGTGGAGGTGGATAGCCCGCCCGCGCCAGTAACGCATGGCGCGGCAATGCCGACGCTCAGCAGCGCCACGGCGCAACCGCAACCGCTACCTGTCGCCTCAGCCCCGGTACTCAGCGCGCCGTTAGGCAGCCATGAATGGCAGCAAACGTTCAGTCAGCAGGTCATGTTATTTACGCGTCAGGGACAGCAAAGCGCGCAGCTTCGATTGCATCCGGAAGAGTTAGGTCAGGTGCATATTTCGCTCAAGCTGGATGACAATCAGGCGCAGCTCCAGATGGTATCGCCGCACAGCCATGTCCGCGCCGCGCTGGAAGCCGCCCTGCCCATGTTGCGCACTCAGTTGGCGGAAAGCGGCATTCAGTTGGGACAAAGCAGCATCAGTAGCGAAAGCTTTGCCGGACAGCAGCAGTCTTCATCGCAACAACAGTCTGCCCGCGCCCAACACACGGACGCGTTTGGCGCTGAAGATGACATAGCGTTAGCGGCGCCGGCCTCGCTTCAGGCCGCCGCGCGCGGCAATGGCGCAGTGGATATCTTCGCCTAACGCCAGAGGTAGCATGATTATCCGCGTCTTTTCCACGCTTTGTCGTGGACAGGACACGGGATAATCAGCCAATAAGCAGTACCGAAACAGGAAGCCCGTATCAGATGACTGACTCCGCGATTAACAAAAAGAGCAAACGCTCGATTTGGATACCTTTGCTGGTGTTGATTACCCTCGCCGCCTGCGCGACCGCCGGTTATAGCTACTGGCGTATGCAGCAGCAACCGACCACGAACGCTAAAGCGGAACCGGCTCCGCCGCCCGCGCCGGTATTTTTTGCGCTGGATACGTTTACCGTCAATCTGGGCGATGCGGATCGCGTGTTGTATATCGGCGTGACCCTGCGTCTGAAAGACGAAGCGACACGCGCGCGATTAAATGAATATCTGCCGGAAGTACGCAGCCGTCTGCTGTTGTTGTTTTCCCGCCAGAATGCCGCCGAGCTCTCAACAGAAGCTGGCAAACAAAAACTGATTGCCGCCATTAAAGAGACGCTGGCCGCGCCGCTCGTTGCCGGACAACCAAAACAGGTCGTCACTGACGTGCTTTATACAGCTTTTATTCTGCGGTAACGATATGGGCGATAGTATTCTTTCTCAGGCTGAAATCGACGCGCTGTTGAACGGCGACAGCGACACCAAAGACGAACCCACTCCCGGTATCGCAAGCGATAGCGATATTCGCCCTTACGATCCCAATACTCAGCGTCGCGTCGTGCGTGAACGCTTGCAGGCGCTGGAGATTATTAACGAGCGTTTCGCACGCCAGTTCCGGATGGGATTATTTAACCTGCTGCGCCGCAGCCCGGATATTACCGTGGGTGCCATACGTATTCAGCCGTATCACGAATTTGCGCGTAACCTGCCGGTACCGACCAACCTGAACCTGATCCACCTGAAGCCGCTACGCGGCACCGGGTTGGTGGTGTTCTCGCCGAGTCTGGTGTTTATTGCCGTCGATAACCTGTTCGGCGGCGACGGTCGTTTTCCGACCAAAGTCGAGGGCCGCGAGTTTACCCATACGGAACAGCGTGTCATCAACCGTATGCTGAAACTGGCGCTGGAAGGCTATAGCGACGCATGGAAAGCCATTAATCCGCTGGAAGTGGAGTATGTGCGTTCCGAAATGCAGGTGAAATTTACCAATATCACCACCTCGCCGAACGATATCGTCGTCAATACGCCGTTTCATGTGGAGATCGGCAATCTGACCGGTGAATTTAACATCTGTCTGCCATTTAGCATGATCGAGCCGCTGCGTGAGCTGCTGGTGAATCCGCCGCTGGAAAACTCGCGCCATGAAGATCAGAACTGGCGTGATAACCTGGTACGCCAGGTTCAGCACTCTGAACTGGAGCTGGTGGCCAATTTTGCCGATATTCCGTTACGTCTTTCCCAGATTTTGAAGCTGAAACCCGGCGATGTACTGCCGATTGAAAAACCCGACCGCATTATTGCTCATGTGGACGGCGTTCCGGTACTCACCAGCCAATATGGCACCGTAAACGGACAGTATGCGCTACGCGTAGAACATTTGATCAACCCAATTTTGAATTCGCTGAATGAGGAACAGCCCAAATGAGTGACATGAATAATCCGTCCGATGAGAATACTGGCGCATTGGATGATCTGTGGGCTGACGCGTTAAACGAGCAAAAAGCGACCACCAATAAAAGCGCCGCCGACGCGGTTTTCCAACAGCTTGGCGGCGGCGATGTCAGCGGTGCTATGCAGGATATCGATCTGATTATGGATATCCCGGTCAAACTGACCGTAGAGCTGGGCCGCACGCGAATGACCATTAAAGAACTGCTGCGTCTGACGCAGGGGTCGGTCGTCGCGCTGGACGGGCTGGCGGGCGAGCCGCTGGATATCCTGATTAATGGCTACCTGATTGCCCAGGGTGAAGTGGTCGTCGTGGCGGATAAATACGGCGTACGTATCACCGATATTATTACGCCATCCGAGCGTATGCGTCGTTTGAGTCGTTAATGATGAAGACAGAGGCCACGGTTTCTCAGCCCACCGCGCCAGCCGGATCGCCGCTCATGCAGGTGAGCGGCGCATTAATTGGCATTATTGCGCTCATTCTGGCGGCGGCCTGGGTGATTAAGCGTATGGGATTCGCGCCAAAAGGAAATAGCGTCCGGGGGCTCAAGGTGTCAGCCAGCGCCTCGCTTGGCCCGCGCGAACGCGTGGTGATTGTCGAGGTCGAAAATGCGCGCCTGGTACTGGGCGTGACCGCCTCGCAGATCAACCTGCTGCACACCCTGCCGCCCGCGGAGAATGACACGGAAGCACCCGTTGCCCCACCGGCGGATTTCCAGAACATGATGAAGAGCTTACTCAAGCGTTCCGGGAGATCCTGATGCGCCGTTTGTTATTCCTTTCTCTGGCGGGTCTGTGGCTTTTTAGTCCCGCCGCCGCTGCGCAACTGCCGGGGCTTATCAGCCAACCATTAGCGGGCGGAGGCCAAAGCTGGTCATTATCCGTCCAGACGCTGGTTTTCATCACCTCGCTGACGTTTCTGCCGGCGATTTTACTGATGATGACGAGCTTCACGCGTATCATCATTGTTTTTGGCCTGTTGCGTAACGCGCTGGGCACGCCCTCGGCACCGCCAAATCAGGTGTTACTCGGGCTGGCGTTGTTTTTGACCTTTTTTATTATGTCGCCCGTCATTGACAAGATTTACGTGGATGCTTACCAGCCGTTTAGCGAGCAGAAAATTTCTATGCAGGAAGCGCTGGATAAAGGCGCGCAACCGTTACGCGCGTTCATGCTGCGCCAAACCCGCGAAGCCGATCTGGCACTGTTTGCCCGTCTGGCCAATAGCGGTCCGTTACAGGGACCGGAAGCAGTACCGATGCGTATCCTCCTGCCCGCTTATGTCACCAGCGAATTAAAGACGGCGTTTCAGATCGGTTTTACGATTTTTATCCCTTTTTTGATTATCGACCTGGTGATCGCCAGCGTATTGATGGCGTTAGGGATGATGATGGTGCCGCCAGCGACAATCGCCCTGCCGTTTAAGCTGATGCTGTTTGTGCTGGTCGATGGTTGGCAATTGCTTGTAGGGTCGCTGGCCCAAAGCTTTTACAGTTAGAGGCGCAAAATGACTCCTGAATCCGTCATGATGATGGGCACCGAGGCGATGAAAGTCGCTCTCGCCCTGGCTGCGCCGCTGTTACTCGTCGCGCTGATTACCGGCCTCATTATCAGCATCTTGCAGGCCGCGACTCAGATTAATGAAATGACGCTGTCGTTTATCCCTAAAATCGTCGCGGTATTCATCGCAATTATCGTTGCCGGCCCGTGGATGCTCAACCTGCTGCTGGACTACGTACGCACTCTGTTCAGCAATTTACCTTATATCATCGGATAAACAGAACGATGATCCAGGTTACAAGCGAGCAATGGCTATACTGGCTGCATCTCTATTTCTGGCCTTTGCTGCGCATACTGGCGCTGATTTCAACGGCGCCCATTCTCAGCGAGCGCGCTATTCCCAAGCGGGTAAAACTGGGGTTGGGAATAATGATTACCCTTGTTATCGCGCCGTCGCTACCGGCAAACGATACGCCGCTTTTTTCTATTGCCGCCTTATGGCTGGCGATGCAACAAATTCTGATCGGTATTGCGCTGGGATTTACCATGCAATTCGCCTTTGCGGCGGTGCGTACCGCAGGTGAGTTTATCGGTCTGCAAATGGGGCTTTCCTTTGCCACCTTCGTCGACCCGGGCAGCCACCTGAATATGCCGGTTCTGGCGCGTATTATGGATATGCTCGCCATGCTACTGTTTCTCACCTTTAATGGCCATTTGTGGCTTATTTCGCTGCTGGTCGATACCTTCCATACTCTGCCCATCGGTAGTAACCCGGTGAACAGTAATGCATTTATGGCGCTCGCCAGGGCCGGTGGGCTCATTTTCTTAAACGGACTGATGCTGGCATTGCCGGTCATTACCCTCCTGCTTACGCTCAACCTGGCGCTGGGGCTATTAAACCGCATGGCGCCGCAGCTCTCGATATTTGTTATCGGTTTCCCGCTTACCCTCACCGTCGGCATTATGCTGATGGCCGCGCTAATGCCATTAATTGCGCCGTTTTGCGAACATTTATTCAGCGAAATTTTCAATTTGCTTGCTGATATTGTTAGCGAGATGCCGATAAATAATAACCCATAATTTTTATCCTGTTTTACTAAGGTTTATCCGAAAATAAATTTTAAAAAACATTCACCAGGATATATCCGCTGCCCCTTATTTGTTTTTACTTCACTCACATAACGCAACATTCACTTTACTTTAAGATGATTCCTGGCAAATTATATGTAACTTTACGGGATAGTAAGTTCGCCTGAAAAACCGCGTAAGCGTTGTCTAAGGTGACTATTCGTGTTCCGTCTGATTATGGTGAGTTATTCAGGTAAGGGGAATTATCGTTACGCATTGAGTGAGGGTATGCCATGTCAACGATTATTATGGATTTATGCAGTTACACCCGGCTAGGGTTAAGCGGGTATCTGGTCAGCAGAGGGGTGAAAAAAAGGGAAATCAACGACATCGAAACCGTTGACGAACTCGCTATCGCTTGTGGCGCGCATCAGCCTTCGGTGGTGTTTATTAATGAGGACTGTTTCATTCATACGCCTTCAGACAGTCAACAAATAAAGCAAATCATTAATCAACATCCTGACACGTTATTTATTGTTTTTATGGCAATTGCTAATGTGCATTTTGATGAATATTTATTAGTAAGAAAAAACTTATTGATTAGCTCGAAATCGATTAAACCTGACTCGCTGGATACCATTCTTGGCGATATTCTGAAAAAAGAGTCGGGTATTTCAGGAACCATAAATTTACCAACATTATCGTTAAGTCGAACTGAATCCAGCATGTTGCGAATGTGGATGGAAGGTCAGGGAACCATTCAGATTTCTGACAGAATGAATATTAAAGCAAAAACAGTATCCTCCCATAAGGGGAATATAAAAAGAAAGATAAAAACGCATAATAAACAAGTGATCTATCACGTAGTGCGGCTGACAGATAACGTCACTAACGGCATTTTTGTTAACATGCGCTGAGACATCCGGACTGGCAATGTACCTCCAGTCCGGCTCAATTAGTCCTGCTCCGCCTTCTCGACAAAAATACCATCCTGGTGACCTGACTCATTGAAGAACCAGATGCCGAGCGGGTAATCCTCCAGCGAAACCAGGTACATTGTGCCTTCACTAAATTCTTCCACTGCCAGTACCACGCCTGGTCGGCGGGGACCGCCGTCCGTTTTAACGGTTACCCGATCATTCACCTTCATCATTTTCCTCCTGTCGCTTTGTGCCAGTGTAGAACAATTTTCTGCGTCTGACAGCGCCTTGCTGGCGTGTTTGCTGGTTTTCTCAACGGTCTATACTTAGGCTGTCAGGAACCCGTGAGGTAGTGAAGATGAAAACGGCAAAAGAGTACAGTGATACGGCCAAGCGCGAAGTGAGCGTCGATGTAGATGCGCTACTGGCGGCCATCAATGAAATCAGCGAAAGCGAGGTTCACCGTAGCCAGGAAGATCCTGAGCGGGTGAGCGTAGACGGACGGGAATATCATACATGGCATGAATTAGCTGAAGCATTCGAGCTGGATATTCATGATTTTAGTGTAACAGAAGTAAACCGTTAAAAATGGCCGAAAAAAATCCCGGCCCTACGGGTCGGGATCAAACTTGCTTATGCAAGAAGCACTTGAAAATTCGTTACACCAGGAAATCTGATGTGAGATTTACCTTATCTGCAATTTTTTTGCATGACAAGTAAATATTTTTTACATGAATGATTAAGCGCGCTAATAGTTCGGTAGCAAAAGTGTGACAACGCATGTGCTGCCTGGAAGCGACGGGATCGGTTCCAGTTAGCGTTCGACTTCTTTCGGGTGTGCTTTAGGACTTTTCCTGGAAATAAGCCCGCCGTTGCAACGGAAAATGAGGAAAAAATGCTCTCAATCCATGACCCCTTGCTGATTTTTACCGATCTGGACGGCACATTGCTGAACAGCCACACGTTTGAGTGGCAGCCCGCGGCTCCCTGGCTTACACGCCTGCATGAAAGCGGCGTGCCCGTGATCCTCTGTAGCAGTAAAACCGCGGCTGAAATGCTCCAGCTCCAGACGACGTTAAATCTACAGGGACTGCCGCTGATTGCGGAAAACGGCGCGGTGATCCAACTGGACGTTCATTGGGAAGACCATCCCAACTATCCCCGCCTGATAGCCGGTATTTCTCACAACGAAATCCGCCTCGTCCTGCATAAATTGCGTGAAAAGGAACAGTTTAAGTTCACCACGTTTGATGACGTTGACGATCAGGTGATAAGCGAATGGACGGGCCTAAACCGGGCACAGTCTGCCCTAACCCGTCTGCATGAAGCGTCGGTGTCGCTGATCTGGCGCGATAGCGATGAACGCATGGCGCAGTTTGTCGCCCGTTTAAATGACCTGGGACTGCAATTTGTCCATGGCGCCCGTTTCTGGCATGTGCTGGACGCCTCCGCCGGTAAAGATCAGGCTGCTAACTGGCTGATAGAAGCATATCGTCGGCAGTGGCGCGCGCGTCCTCTGACGTTGGGACTGGGAGACGGTCCCAATGATGCGCCTTTACTGGATGTGATGGATTATGCGGTTGTCGTTAAAGGGCTAAACCGGGAGGGCGTACATTTGCGTAACGACGATCCTCAGCGCGTCTACCGTAGCCAGACCGAAGGGCCGGATGGCTGGCGCGAAGGAATGGACTATTTCTTTTCCCGCTCCTGAGTCGCGTCGCTGGCGCAAATACGGTTACGTCCGGACTGTTTGGCGTAATAAAGCCGTTTGTCGGCCAGTGACTGCAACTGCTCAAAATCATAGTCGCCGTATTCCTCCGCGCTACTGATCCCCATTGACGCGCTGATACGAAGCGTCGTGCTTTTCGTCACCAGAATCTCTTTGTCATTAATGCGCTGGCGTATGCGTTCGGCAATCTGCAGCGCCTGAGCTTTCGTCGCGCCGGGCAGCACGATACAAAACTCTTCGCCCCCTACCCGTCCGGCGATGTCGTGCGCCCGAATGGTGCTGCCAATGAGCCCAGCGGCATGGGACAACACGCGATCGCCTGCCTGATGACCAAAGCGATCGTTAACGCTTTTAAAATAATCTAAGTCCAGCTGTATCACAGAAAATGGCTGGCGGGCTTCCCGGTAACGCTTTGCCAGCCTGGACGCTTTTTCAAACAGCGCGCCACGGTTATACAGCCGGGTCAGCGGATCGTGCCATGCCTGCCATTGCAGCGAATTTTGCAGAACAAACATGTTTTTGACCATATGTCGAATAACGCCCCAGGAGATCAACAGCATCGCCGTAAAAAGCACCCATAACAGCGTCAGCGCGATACTAATACTGCCAAAATTCCCTTGTATGCCTTCACGTAATGTATGCACGCGCAGCAGGACGCCATCAAAATGATCCAGCCGCTCCCAGCTTACATAATGCGTTCCTAAACGCAGCCCGCCCAGGGTATCTTTTTCTATTTCACGCGCCAGTAAGGCGCGCTCACGGTCATTTAACGTATTCGCGGTTTGTTGTTCCGGCGCGGAGTCCGTCAACAAACGGAGATGGTTATCGTATAGCTGATATTCCCCTTCAATATCCTTTTCGGCCGCATCGCGCAGGAACCGCTGTAATGACGCGACGGGAATATCCATTGCCAGTACGCCATACCAGTAATTATCGTGATCCAGCGGTAGACTGGCTGTCACTTTTTTCTGCTCGTCAGCAACATAGGGCTGTGCGGAGGTAAACCACCGCACGCCACGCTGTGGGTTACGCCGTTGGCTTTGCTCGATAAACCAGGGCTGGGTCACGTACTGATAGTAACGGGAGACAATATCGCTACCGTACGCCGTAGGGAGAGTTGAGAGGTAAAACCCTGAGCGAGAAACATACATCGTCTCCAGCGTCAGCATGGCGGATGAGCGCGCCAGACGCGCCAGATACCCTAACTCCAGCGTGGCGGTTAATTCATTTGCCAGGTCACGACTCTCCCGCGAAAGAAGCGTCGTCCGGGCGACAAATTGATCGGAAACGCCATATAACGGCAATGTCCGCCGCTTATCCAACTCCAGTTGCCAGAAATGTCTGACGCGTCGTTGCTCAAACTGCGTCACCGCGCTTTGCAATGCGGAAAAAGCCAGCGGCGCCACCAGCGCTTCATGCATACCGTTGCGTAAAAAGATCAACCTGTCCATGTTGAATTGCAGTTGGCGGTCAAGGACATTCGCGACGCTCCCCAGATGATTGCGCTGACTGGCGACATACGCGTCTTTCAGTATCATCACTTCCCGCCAGGTAAGTAGCGTCGAGAACAGCATCACGATCAGAAAACAGGTGTTGACGACATGACCGGGACCAAAACGCCGCGCCAGCTTTTTAAACCAGCCTTGATTGTCTAACAGTGTTTCGTGCGGCACCCTGGTAACTCCTGGTTATTGATACAACTCCCCCTGATGGCTTACGGTAGCCAGACCTCATCAAGGGATACCACTCAATCCTGGCATAACCAGGTAGCAGCATGTCGCAGCGCGACGACTCTTTTTCTCCACAGCAAAACGCCCGGCATTAACCGGGCGTTTTGTCATCGGGCTTCGTCCCGCACGCGCCTTTCCTTGCCTGGCACGAGCTCATTCTCATGGAATGCCTCCCGCTTTACGCCAAAACCATCATACCAGCGACACTCTACCATTCCGCTGGAATAACCGGTGACGATCATCCGGGGCCCACCCTCTTTCACGGTAACTTCCTCACTGACAGAAAAGACCATACCTGCCTCCTGTATCAGATGAAACGTTTTCACCTTAGACGAGGATGGACAATTTTGCATAATTCATTCTAGAAAATCAGTGCGAAACACCGCGAATTTTCGCCACACCTTTCACCAGCGCCACCACAATGGCGCCGATAATAAAGCCGAGCACCAGATTCAGCCCCGCAGGGATCGTATGCGCCATGAAAGCCCCCTGCTGCTGCGCAAAATGTTCAATGGCATGGTGTAGCGGCGCAATACCGTGTACGACAATCCCGCCGCCGACCAGAAACATCGCCAGCGTACCGACAATGGATAATGCTTTCATTAACCAGGGCGCGATAATCAGTAATCCTTTACCGACGCCCTGCGCCAGCACGCTACGCTTTTCCGCCAGCCAGTACCCCATATCATCCAGTTTGACAATAATACCCACCAGGCCATATACGCCAATAGTCACAACCAAAGCAATCCCCGCCAGCACCAACACCTGATTAAGCAGCGGCGCCTGCGCGACAATCCCCAGGGTAATGGCCACAATTTCAGCGGACAGAATGAAATCGGTACGGACCGCCCCTTTTACTTTATCTTTTTCAAAGGCCAAAGGATCTTGCGCAGCCAGCGCCTCAAGACGTTTTTGCCGCTCCGCCGGGTCTTCTTTGTGTTTTCGCGCCTCAAAGGTATGCAGGACTTTTTCTACCCCTTCAAAGCAGAGAAACGCGCCGCCTAACATTAATAAAGGCGTAATGGCCCACGGGATAAATGCGCTTATCAACAGCGCCAACGGCACCAGAATAACCTTGTTGATTAATGATCCTTTCGCCACGCTCCATACCACTGGCAGCTCGCGATTAGCGCGAACGCCGGTCACCTGCTGCGCATTGAGCGACAGGTCATCCCCCAGTACGCCCGCGGTTTTTTTCGCGGCCAATTTGCCCATTACCGAAATATCGTCCAGCAGCGTGGCGATATCGTCGAGTAATGTCAGTAAGCTACTTCCTGCCAAAATGATTTCCTCGGTCTTTTCTTCTAAGACGTTAAGTATGTAGCAAAATGCGTAATGCCGAAACCGGCGGCGCGGGTCAACGCCTTTTTATTCCAAAAGGACAATTATAATGCTCGCCAGCATAATAATTTTGACGTTTACTATATTCACCCTTTTTATTTCACCGTGAGTGATTATGCGTTTCCGGCAGTTATTACCTCTTTTTGGCGCGCTTTTTGCCTTGTATATCATTTGGGGGTCTACCTATTTTGTTATCCGCATAGGCGTTGAAAGCTGGCCGCCGCTGATGATGGCTGGCGTACGTTTTCTCTCGGCGGGGATGTTGCTCATGGCGTTTTTGCTGTTGCGCGGCGAAAAACTTCCGCCGCTGCGCCAGACCATCAACGCCGCGCTGATTGGTCTACTGCTGCTGGCGGTGGGTAACGGTCTGGTGACGGTGGCGGAGCATCAAAACGTGCCATCGGGCATTGCTGCCGTCGTGGTCGCCACTGTCCCGCTATTTACGCTGTGCTTTAGCTACTTTTTTGGTATTAAAACGCGCAAATTAGAATGGGTGGGGATTGCCATTGGACTTGCCGGGATTATTCTGCTGAACAGCGGCGGTAATTTAAGCGGCAATCCGTGGGGCGCGATTTTGATCCTGATAGGTTCGATGAGCTGGGCATTTGGTTCCGTTTACGGCTCGCGCATCGCCCTGCCTGTGGGCATGATGGCGGGCGCGATTGAAATGCTGGCGGCGGGCGTGGTATTGCTTTGCGCGGCGTTTCTTTCCGGCGAAAAGCTCGCCACGCTGCCTGGTTTATCGGGGTTTATGGCCGTCGGCTACCTGGCGTTATTCGGTTCTATTATCGCCATTAATGCCTATATGTACCTGATTCGCAACGTCAGTCCGGCGCTGGCGACCAGCTACGCCTATGTGAACCCGGTTGTCGCCGTGTTGCTTGGCACTGGCCTGGGCGGCGAGAGGTTATCGCCCGTTGAATGGGCCGCGCTGGGTGTGATTGTGTTTGCCGTAGTGCTGGTGACTCTGGGTAAGTACCTGTTTCCCGCCAGGGCGGTGGTCACGCCGTGTAAAACGGAAGATTCACGCCAGTAGATGAATCCCCTGGGTGTCGATCTGCGCGCTGGCGCCGCCGCCGCAGATCCACTCTTCCAGGCGCTCCGCCAACGCCGCGTCGCTCAATTTCGCTCGTCCGCGCAAGGCGCACTCCCAGACGATCAGTACCCGCCAGCCAAGCGCCTGTAAACGCTGAATATCGCGCTCATCGCGCTCAACGTTCTTACCGATTTTTTCCAGCCAGAAAGCCGTTCGCGTGGCCGGTACTTTGAACAGATAACAGTGGTGATGATGCCAAAAGCAGCCGTGAGTAAAAATCACACAATCATAGTCATTCACCACAAAGTCCGGCTTGCCCGGTAATGTCGCGTCCTGAGTATGAAATGTAATCCCCTGCGCGCTTAGCAGGCCGGCAAGACGTTTTTCAATAGCCGTATCGCGGGTCGCTATCGCGCGCATATTTTTACTGCGCGTGGCTTTATCGTGAACGTCCGCCATCTACCGTCTCTCTCTGACGCAGCATCACCGCCTGGTGAATTTTGGGTTCCAGCAGCTTTGCTACCGCGGCAAATACCGGCACCACCACGGAGTTGCCAAACTGGCGATAGGCCTGCGTATCCGAGACAGGTATCCTGAACTGGTACGTTTGCGGCGCCTCAAATCCCATTAAACGCGCGCACTCTCTCGGCGTGAGTCGGCGGGGACGATGTTGTTGGTTGCCAGCATCGTCGAAATTCACTTCGCCTTTCGCCATATCCCAACCACGATCGATCAGAATTTCGGCGCCATCTTTGTAGTAGCGAGCAGATAACGTGCGCGCCACACTTTCCGGATTGTCAGGGTAAACCATGCCATAGCCAAAACCGTTTCCCCGCGCCTGGTGCTTTTTCGCGTAGCGATATAAATATTTCCACAGCACCGGCGTCAGGATATATTTGGCTTCGACGACGGGCTCCAGCAGTTCTGCCAGCGTCGGACGGCGCGGTGGATAACAGCGGGCGATATTGCGTAACGTAAAATCGGTTTTCAGGTTTAAATCGCGACGGAATCCCACCAACACAATACGTTCCCGATGCTGAGGAAGAAAGTGCTGCCCGTCGATAATTTTCGGATCGTCCGGGCCATTGTCAGCGGCATCCGCCACGTCATATCCCAGTTCATCGAGCGTTTGCATAATAATGCGGAAAGTGTTGCCCTGGTCGTGACTTTTAAGGTTTTTCACGTTTTCCAGCACAAACAGCGCGGGGCGGCGAGCGTCGATAATTCTTACGACATCAAAAAATAACGTCCCCTGAGTCTCGCAGGCAAAGCCGTGGGCGCGGCCCAGCGCATTTTTCTTGGAAACGCCCGCCAGAGAAAATGGCTGACAGGGAAAGCCCGCCAACAGGACATCATGTTGCGGAATATGCTGGCGAATGTGTTCCGCCGCCTCATCATCGCTGACCCCTTCCCGGTGGCTCAACGTGATATCGCGGATATCTTCATTAAAGCGATGTTGCAGCGGATCGCAAAAATAGTTCGCTTTATATGTCCGTACCGCGTGCTTATTCCATTCGCTGGTAAACACGCACTGTCCGCCTATCGCTTCAAATCCGCGGCGAATGCCGCCGATGCCCGCGAAGAGATCGATAAAACGAAAGGCGTAATGTGGATGATGCGCTGGCGGCGTCGGCAACTCTGTTTTAAGACAGGTGAGTTCATTGTCGCTCAAGCGATGCCATGCCGCGTTCATCATTACGCGCTTGAAGATGGCCGGGCTCCAGTGCTGCTCGCCCAGGCCGTTAAGGTGCGCCACCAGCGTTTTAACATCGTAGATTTCCAGCAATTGACTCAGCATCGCCTGGATCTCGCTTCCGGCGTCGTCGGCGATGAGGTTCCGGGCGTGTGTTACTGAAATATTTTCCTGCATACATTTAACCGGCCAAAAATAATTGCCGACAGACTAACATAAAATGACGCGGTTTACGTTTCAGCGGCAGGGGTTACTGATGCGTAGCAAACATCTGGATGACCGCCTCATCCCGTGTTTCATAGTCGCCTTTCAGCTCAGCGCTCAGTTTCGCCATGTACGACACCAGAAAATCCGCATTACGCTGCGCCAGGGACTTGCCCCGTTCGGTCTGCATCGTCAGCGGCAGTTTCAGCAGTTTGGTTTGAAAATGGTCGAGCGCGAATTGCTTATCGTTAAGAGGCCGTCTGTCGGCAAAGGGATCGTCGGCATCAAACAGCGCGACGCCCAGCGCGCCGGAGACCGCGAAGACCCGCGCCAGACCAATGGCGCCCAACGCCTCCAGCCTGTCTGCATCCTGTACGATTTTTGCCTCTGGCGTGATAGGCGCAATTTTTGCGCTGAAGCTATGCGCTTCGATAGCATGACAAATGCCCGCCAGTTTTTCTGCCGGAAAGTCAGGAAAATCCCGCAGAAAAATACGCCGGGTTTCTGCCGCCGCCAGAATGGAAGAACGATGCCGCTGCGGATGATTTTTCGCCAGGCTGACGATGTCATGGAAATAACATGCCGATAGCACCACCAGCCAGTCGACAGGACTGTTTTCCCCCAGCGTTTGCGCGGTTGCCCAAACACGACGAAAATGGGAGATGTCATGGGCGGCATCCTGTTCCTGGTGGTGGTGACGTAGCCAGTCTTCAAACTGCGATTGCCAGTATCCTGAGTCCATACGCCCTCTCTTTATAGCAGACCATTTTTATTACATGCCTGAGCACAGGGTTCGCTATCCTGACATATCCGCCACCACTTTACATCCTTGCGTGCTTGCGCGTTTCTGGCTGAGTGTCGGCGGGATACCCCCTGTTTTTGCGAGGCCGGGTGTACCAGGCAATACTCCCCAGAATAAGCCAGACGACGCCCAGCGAAAGCGCGTTAAGCCATTTTTCCGTTGCGCTGCCAGGAGTGCTGATTGGGCCGAGAACCGGCTCGGTTTGTATGGCGGACATCAGCCACACGCAACGCGCCATCGCCCAGATGAAGTAGCCGCAAAAGGTATAAAAAACCCATAACGCTAATTTACCGCCCATGCTACGGGTGGCGTTGTCCTCCCTGGTACTCAAACTTTACTCCGCTTTTGTGATGTAAGTCATATGACATTAATTACATTATAATGTGATATTAGTCACATTTCGACCATAGAATACCTTATCCACCTGTTCTGGTTATTCATTCCACAAATAGTTTATTCTCAGTTAATGTTGCGTCTGGCGCTGAACCTGCTGTTAAATAAGGGAATGGTGATTGAATCGCACTCTGATGCAGAATAACCCATCACCAGAACAACTTATTTTTACGCACCGCGATAGCGTTTTATTTTATCAGCATTAAGTGTCAGAATGATTCGGTTATTAGCCTTTTATCATTTATTTTATCATTACCCACATTACCGGCATTTATGCCGGTTTTTTTTATGCTTTTTCATAATCAAAGCTTCAAATACATATAAAAAACAAATTATATTCACACCAGCAACCATCAAATCAAAACACATAACTCATTGATAAAAAATGATAATTATAGAATATATATTCTTAGTTACTTATATAGCCTGTATTATAAAAAACCAAACAGAAACAAATTGAAATATTTTAAATACCTTTGTTACATGTTATTTTTTAAATTCCATGAACTTCATAGAATAGTATCAATTTGTAGTTTTGTTGAAGTGGCTACATATTCATATAAATTATTATCATAAGGGAATACATAATGAACAGAAAAGTTCTGGCACTGCTTGTCCCGGCGTTATTAGTGGCAGGCGCAGCAAATGCGGCTGAAGTTTATAATAAAAATGGCAACAAACTCGACCTGTACGGCAAAGTTGATGGTCTGCGTTACTTCTCTGACGATGCAGGCAGCGACGGCGACCAGTCCTACGCCCGTATTGGCTTTAAAGGCGAAACGCAGATCAACGATATGCTGACCGGCTATGGTCAGTGGGAATACAACATGCAGGCGAGTGGCACTGAAGGTAACAGGGATACGTCCTGGACTCGTCTGGGCTTTGCCGGTCTGAAATTCGGCGAGTACGGCTCTTTCGATTATGGCCGTAACTATGGTGTTATCTACGACGTTGAAGCCTGGACCGATGTGCTGCCGGAATTCGGCGGCGACTCTTACACCCAGACAGATGTATATATGCTTCAGCGTGCTAACGGCCTGGCCACCTATCGTAACACCGACTTCTTCGGCCTGGTGGAAGGCTGGAACTTCGCGCTGCAATACCAGGGTAATAACGAAAGTGGCAATAACGGATTTGGCCAGGAAGGCTCCGGTAATGGAACTAACCGCGGTACAAATAAAGAAAACGGTGACGGTTTCGGCCTCTCTACCTCTTATGACTTTGACTTCGGGTTAAGCCTGGGAGCTGCTTATTCAAATTCTGACCGTACCGATGCCCAAGTAGGTAATGGATATGGTGATGGTCATCGTTACTATGGCAACAATGATGCCGGCGGTGAAACTGCCGAAGCCTGGACCGTAGGTGTCAAATATGACGCCTATGACGTATACCTGGCGGCGATGTACTCTGAAACCCGCAATATGACCTCTTATGGAGACAGCGACTATCACTCTGCAGACGGTAAGTTGGGTGGCGGCGGTATCGCTAACAAAACCCAGAACTTTGAAGTGGTTGCACAGTATCAGTTCGATTTCGGTCTGCGTCCGTCCATCGCCTACTTGCAGTCTAAGGGCAAAGATTTAGGCGGCCAGGATATGGATAGCCATGGTAACTATCGTTACACCGACAAAGATCTGGTTAAATATGTTGACGTTGGTATGACTTACTACTTCAACAAAAATATGTCCACCTACGTTGATTATAAAATCAACCTGCTGGACGAAGATGATGACTTCTACGCAAACAACGGTATTGCAACCGATGATATCGTAGGTGTTGGTCTGGTCTACCAGTTCTAAGACGCTTTATGTTATTCAAGCCCGTGCTTAGCGCGGGCTTGTTATTATAGGGCAAGAATTAAATAACGGATAACGGCACAAAGACAGGTTGACCTGGTTTCATCGGATAGATGAAGACAACATCGCTTTTTTCAGGCGCTGTCTGCAAGAGAAATAACACCTTTGGGGAAAGGTAAGCCACTATAGATGATGGATGTCAGCGTCTATAGATGATAATCATCCGGGCATAAAAAAGCTCCTGTACGGAGCTAATATGAATTATTTTCTAAAATCTGGCGGAACCTGTCCTGAGCGAATGTATAATCCAACATTATCAAAAGTGATCATGGTTGACTTACAAAAAATACATTTCGCGCCAAACGGGTTTTGCTCAGTAACATCGAATGTCGATGTTCTGTATTGTGAACCATGGCAACATGGACACCGGAAGTGAATTTTATTAGTAATATCAGTTGCCTTAAAGCGCCACAACGTTGACCGCTGATGGACCTTTTGGTCCCTGCTCTACTGAAAACTCCACTTCCTGATTTTCATTCAGAGTGCGGAATTCATTACTTTGAATGGCGGAAAAATGCACAAACACATCTTTGCTGCCATCTTTAGGCATAATGAAACCAAAGCCCTTTTCAGGGTTAAACCATTTTACTAAACCAGTGATTTTCGTCGTCATAATATTGTTACCTTTTGAATGAGCCCTTGGGCAAAATGGCCTGAAGAAAATTATCAGAGAGAAAAAAACCTAAAGGAGATCTCAAGAGGAACAAATGATGAGAAATATTACAATCACTACTTCAGATAAGTTTGTATCAAACCGCACAACCATTAACGCATGGTTAACTGAACATAGCAAGCTTTAGTTTTGTTAAAAAAGTATTAATTGTTTTTTAGCATTATCACGCTGATTGCCATACTCTTTTTATCCATGCCCATCGCTACGGCTGAAACCTGGCGTAAATAAGTGACGTCTCACAACGCCTACCTGGCAATAAACGCGCCACATTTCCTGATGTCGTAAACCAGGATACATGCGCCTCATCGTGAGAGGTTCCTGTGATCTTGTGTGACCAGTTTATAAGGGTGGTCAAGCAGAGAATTAGTGTGTTCATTATGTTTACAGGCAAGCCATAATAACCGCGACAGCGGCGTTGAAATCTGTGTTGATGGCTTAGTCTGAGAGGAATAAAACCGACTGATGAATGACTCAAGATGCTACATTTTTACAACGAAACAGGCATCTCCTGGAAAATGATAGACAGGAAAGTAATCTTTCTTTGTTCTGTCGAACTGTATTTTATTGATTTCGTCATGGCAAAGGCTTGCTTTATCTACCGGAATTAATTGTAACTGCTGAAAAATCCTTTGCTCCAGATACTGATATTCAAAAACCTGAAAAATATTACTTCCATCACTGACAAGAACGCCACAATAGATATTACACTGCCCGCTCTCTGGTAGCGGTAGATTCAGTGAATGCGCCAGTAATCGTTGCAGCATAACATATTCATAGCCCAGTAATGGTGTATCCATTATATGACTGGGTGGAGAGATGTAATCACCTTCAGTTTTCACCCTCCAGCTATTGCTCATAAAATGATATCACTGTTCAGGTAACAGAGTCGATTAACTGGATCATCCTTCCCCTTCATTAAAAATATTTTATTTTTTCTGGTTTTAATCCGCCGAAAGATCACCGGAGACTGAAAATAGATGGATAGCGTAAGGTGCCCATAGAGCGCATAACGCCATATTTCACTGGCTGTAAACTCTTCATTAGCTTGCTTTTTTATAATATTAACGGCTTCATAAATCGTTACCCGGACCGGCATGACGGAATGGTTACTGTGATAAGGAACCGAACTCATATCACATTCTCCTTTATTTATCTTCCAGAGGGACTCAATATCATCGTCAGTTATTACAAACAGAAACACCACTGGCAAATAAAAATCAAATACTAAAATTGATACCAGACACATTAACAATAATCAGGAAATATCAAAATAGAACATTTCATTTGATTTATGAATACAAAACAATTCTCCTGAAATTATCAATAACAGGATATAATAAAAACAATAATCAGAGTCTTTTAATTACATCGCCATCCAATACACACTTCAGGAAAACATATGAAAATCTGTTCAGTGATTTATTTATGCACAACAATATTTTTATTGAGCGCCTGTGTGCGTTCCCCCATTGACGCAAAGAAAAAGGACATCTCCAGAACGGAAAGCAGTATCAGTAAAAATACGGCCAGTCAGTTAACAGATAAAGATATCTTTGGTAACGAGACCACACTTGCCGTTTCAGAAGAAGATATCCAGGCCGCACTGGAAGGTGAGAAATTCAGCGTACCGCTGAATTCTGCCGTCATTCTGGTTCAGTCTGGTAATCGCGCACCGGAAGCTATTATGCAGCAGGAAATGAGCAAGTATTATACTGTTGCGACGTTCTCTGGCATCCCGGACAGACAAAAGACTGTGACCTGCAGTAAAGACAAAATTAAAGACGGAAATCAGGACATTGCTACTGCCGAAAATATGAACTGGATGCAGGCGCTGCGCTATGTTGCCGCGAAAGGACATCAGAAAGCCATTATCGTTTATCAGGATACGTTGCAGTCTGGCAAATATGACGCCATGACAAAAAACACCGTCTGGTCAGATTTTAAAAATGAAAAACTGACCGACAGCGTATCGTTGCGTTATCTGGTGCGTTTCACCTTAGTGGACGTGGCTACGGGCGAATGGGCCACCTGGTCGCCACTCAACTATGAGAATACAGTACTTCCACCGCAGCCGGGGAAAAAAGATTCCGCAGAGGCAACTACAGAACAGCAGATTTCGCAGCTCAGGCAAAGAACCTATGCGTCAATGGTGAAAGATCTGGTGAACCGCTACCAGTAAACGAACAGTGCCAAATACGGAGCCGGTGGACTCTCCGCTGACATAAATCCAGAGGAGCTGTCGCTCCGCTTTTTAAGTCTTTGGATTCAACACTGTCAGCGGGGTTTCTGATCCTACCCGCGTAATATGGGCACAACCCTAAGCGAGGTTCTGGTTTTCAAATTGTTCCGGACTGAGACCGCCACAGGCACTGTGACGACGCCACCGATTGTAATCACACTCACTATGATTAAACACTGCTGTCCGCATTATTTCCCGGCTGACAAAGTCCTCTCCGTGGATACATTCCACCTTCAGCGTATGGAAGAAGCTTTCCGCACAGGCATTGTCGTAACAACAATCTCTGGCGCTCATGCTTCCCCGCCGATTATGGCGTTTCAGTAAGCTCTGGTAATCCGTTGAACAGTACTGACCGCCTCTGTCTGTATGCACGATGACATTTTCCGGACATTTACGCCGCCACAGCGCCATCTGTAACGCATCGCAGGCAAGCTGTGCTGTCATCCGCGAGGACATCGACCAGCCAATGACTGACCGCGACCACAGTTCGATAACCACGGCCAGATCAAGCCAGCCTTCACCGGTGCGAAGATACGTGATGTTATCCACCCACTTCTGCTTCGGGCCGCTGGCGCAAAAGTCCTGCTTCAGCAGATTCTCTGAGACTGGCAGACCATGTTCGCGGTAACTGACCGGACGGAACCGGCGCGAGGCTTTCGCCCGCAGCCCCTGCCGACGCAGGCTGGCCGCCACGGTTTTCACGTTGAACTGGTAACCCTGAGCACGAAGCTCATCCGTCAGGCGTGGCGCACCATAGCGTTGTTTTGCGTCACTGAATGCTTCCCGGATGACGTTATCACAGACAAGGCGGAACCGCTGACGCCGGTTTATCTGATGACGACGCTGATGCCAGACGTACCAGCCGCTACGGGCAATCTGAAGTACACGGCACATGGCTTTGATATTGAACTCAGCCTGATGTTTTTCGATGAAGACATACTTCATTTCAGGCGCTTCGCGAAGTATGTCGGGGCCTTCTGGAGAATGGCCAGTTCCTCATCCCGTTCTGCCAGTTGACGTTTCAGACGGGTGATCTCAGCGGACATCTCCTGCTCGCGTTCAGAAGAAGAGAGCTGATTTTGCTGTTTGCTTCGCCAGTTGTGGAGCTGTGATTCATACAGGTTAAGTTCGCGGGCGGCAGCGGCCACCTCAATGCGTTCAGCCAGTTTCAGGGCTTCCTGACGAAATTCAGGCGTGTGCTGCTTGCGTGGCTTTTTGGTGGTTGATGCTGGTTTTGTCATGTGAGTCACCTCTTACTTGAGAGTTTACTCACTTAGTCGCGTGTCCACTATTCTGGGTAAGATCACTCTGCCTCGCCCGTCACGACTGGAATTGTGAAGGCGTTCAAGTTCAACTTTTTCTTGGTCAGTAATGAACATTTTCTTAGCGAGTAGAATGATCTTCTGTCGCTGAAAAATCAAGCATCTTCAATAATCACGGGTATAAATGCTTACACTCTTTATCTCTATCTGTGTCATCTCCATTGAGATTAGTATGGTATTTTTCAATATATTCAGTGGAAAGTGCTTTAGCTTTTTCAATTTCTTTAGTTTCTAATTTTCCCATGATTACGTTTCGTGAGGTATCAGCCTCTTTAAAACCATTATAAAATGCCACTGAGAACCAGGCGTAGGATTGCTGATAATCTTTAGATAATTCATCTGTACCATCAGAATATAATATTCCAAGATTATTTTGAGCTACCGCATATCCCTGACAAGCAGAAATATTCAATAATTTTAATGCCTTGTTTCTGTCAACAGGCAGATTACCCAATCCTTTTGCATAAAATAGAGCAAGTGAATTTCTTGCGCTCATTGAACCAAGATCTTCCGCTTTGCTATACCATGTTGCAGCCTGAACATCATCTCTTGGAATGCCCAATCCATAATTATAGATGTGTCCCAGATTATAAATAGCAACTGGATTATTGGATTCAGCAGCCTTTATAAATAATTT
The DNA here is from genome assembly GCF_043848115.1 of Salmonella sp. 2020_1395. Lineage (NCBI taxonomy): Bacteria > Pseudomonadati > Pseudomonadota > Gammaproteobacteria > Enterobacterales > Enterobacteriaceae > Salmonella > Salmonella sp. 2020_1395. Next base: position 365,835 of record NZ_JBCMFH010000004.1, read on the forward strand.
TCTGGCTTGAACATAATCAATCTCTCCCCCTTTGCCATCCATAAATAGAATGCCTAAATTTATTTGAGCATTGGTAAAGCCTTGATTTGCCGCCTTACGGTAAAATTCTTTTGCTAATTGAAGATCTCTGCTTCCACCCCAACCATTTTCATAGAAAAGACCGAGATTAAATTGTGCTGGTGCGTAACCTTGTTTTGCAGCCTGATTATACCAATACATTGCTTTTGTGTAATCCTGTGGGATACTGTTACCACTCCCATAAGCAAGCCCCAGATCTGTTTGTGCTTTCATATCCCCCTGTTCTGCTAACTTGGTTAGATGTGCTATATCACTATTCGCACTCACATTTTCCAAACTATCATTTGAATGATAAAGCCAAGCAATAACTCCTCCAAATAAAACAATTACTGTAAAAACCATCATTAATATGTTTTTCTTCATGTTATCCTTCAGCTTACTATTGTTAAAATAGATGGATTTCTTACTGTTACGTTATCCATAACAGTGATTACTGTTTCGCCTTATAGGAAAAAAGAGCGTCAATAAGGTAATCGGATACCTTACCCTGAAAACTGGAACCACCTTCATTTATAAAGCTTTTTCCGCAAGTTAATGCCAAATTTGTTGGATCTCTTTCTCCGTCTTTTATCACGGACTTAACTACATCCTTAATACATGCAGAACCTTTTTCTGCAACAGTTGCCACTCCGAAACTCGTACCAGCTATACCAGTTATAGTTGAACCTACTGATATCCCGAAAACATATTTAGATAACGGATTGTATACGTTATGCATAGTTTCCATATTATGTATCACTCCTGCTGCTTCTTGTGGTGTTAGATAATGTACTGCCGAACCAGCTTGCTGGCATATTTCCCTAAATCCTCCATATCCAAGAGAATCCCAACCTGATAATCCTAAAGGATCTATATTCAAAATCGGATTCAGCGGATACTGATACAGGTTCAGCCCCCCTTTCAGCCCAATCGGATCCTGCGTGATATACCTTCCCTGTCCCGGATTGTAATACCGGTGCCTGTTATAATACAGCCCCGATTCCTCATCATATTGCTGCCCCGGCAGCCGTATCACCTGCTCCAGGTCCGCCGGATTTTCCTCGCCCGACAGGTTTCCCCATTCATCATACTCCGCACGCCATGCCACCGTGTTGTCCGGGGTAATCAGCGCCAGCGGCAGGCCACGCTGGTCGCAGTGGTAAAGATGGATTTTCCTTTGAGGGGTGTACTCCGGCTCCAGTTGTCCCGCCATCTGCTCCGGCGTCAGCCCGCATCCCGCCAGCCACGCCCGGCTCTCTTCACTTACCGCGTTACGCCTCAGCTCACCCTCCAGCCTGTCCAGCATCGCCGTCAGCGCCGCCGGAAGCTGTACCGCCTGGCCGTCCTCACTTCCCTCCTGTGACAGCTTCTCCGCCAGGCTGCGGTGCTGCGTTTTCTCAAGCTCCGCATTATCCGTTTCGATACGCACCAGCGGCGTGAAACTCCCCGGCGCATACACCGTCTGGACACGGCTCTGTCCGGTCTGGATGGTCGTCAGCCTGTCCCCCTCCCAGCCGTACCACGTCACATACGGCCTGCGCGACAGCTCCATCCTCGTGTCGCTCCAGTGAACCAGCTCCCGCCTCCACACCCCCTTACCCACACGGCGGCCCAGCGGGTCATACACATACCGCCCCTCCGCCTGCGTTTCTCCGTGCTGTGTCCGCACATAATGCACCAGACGGTGCTGGTTATCGTATTCGTACCGGTGTGTACGTTCGTCGTTCATCCGGATAACCACTCCTTCCGGGATACGGTCCGTTTTCTCCGTCAGCCTGCCGTATTTGTCGTAGCGGTACAGGTACTGCATATCTTCCGTGATGCGGTTATCCGCCCATACCGTACTGGCGCTGTCGGGATAAAACTCCGGGTCCGGCAGCCGGTTTCCCGCCGGGTCCGTGGCATACGGAAGGGTAATGTCCAGATTCTCGGCGCTGGTATGCACCCCGGTCAGGCGTCCGCTCTCGCTGTAGCGGTACTCCCTCGTCTGCTGCGGTCCGCTGATGCGCACCAGTCTGCCGCCCTCATCGTAACCGTACTCCCGGTCAAGTTGCGGCAGCGTCAGGTGCTGGCTATGAAACTGACCGCCCGGTGTGTATGTGGTCGTCAGTTCATAACTCTCCGGGAGGGTGTCTGAACCGAACCGCCGCAACACCTCGCGGTGCAGCCTGTCACGCGTGTACTCCACCAGCGGCATGTCCCCCAGCTTCATTCCCGCCAGATAACCGCTCCCGTACGTCAGCCACTCCACCGGCGGCAGGTTATCCGGCTTAAACCGGTTTGCCAGCCCCTGCTCACTGTACCCCTGTAACGTCTCATGCTCCCACAGCAATGTCCCCGTTTCCGGGTCATTCACCGTCTGCCGCTCGCGGATAAGACGGCCTTTATTATCGTAGCCGTAATGCACCGCCACCCGCTGCCCTTCGCTGAGATGACTCAGCTCCGTCAGCCAGCCCTGTTCGTTATACTGCCACCGCTCGGCTTCCTCTCCGTTGATGGTGCGGTGCGTCAGGCGATCTGAGTCATCGTAGTGCCAGTGCGTGACCAGGTCCTCATCTTCACTCTGTGTGAGTTTTCCCGTCACGTCATAACCGTACCGCTGTACCCGTCCGTCAAAGCCCGTCTGTTGTGTGAGGCGGTCCAGCGTATCCCAGGTAAATGCGCTGTGGCTGCCGTTCTCGTTGGTCAGTTGCGTCACACGGCCAGCAGCATCATATTCCATCCGCCGCGTCAGCCCGCCCTGCGTGGTGGCAACAGCCTTTCCCCACCCGTCGTACTGCGTTTCAGTGCGGTTTCCGTCCGGGCCGGTCACAGTGATAAGGTCGCCTGCATCGTTATAATCGTATTGCGTTTCGCGGCCCTGACCATCTTTCTGCGAGACCAGAAGGCCACGGCGGTTATAGCTGCGGTAGATGCTCTGCCCTTCCTCCCGGTGTACCGCCGTCATCTGGCCGAACCGGTCATATTCATACTTCGTCTCATACCCCGAACAGTCCGTGAACGCCACCATCTGCCCGTAGCGATTCCAGGCCACTGACTTACTGCTGCCGGTGGCGTCCTGTATCCCTGTCGGTAATTCACTCTGCGGATTATCATAGCTGTACCGCGTCGTCTCACCGGTACGCGATGTCTCCGCCGTCAGCCTGCCTTTATTATCATACTCCTGCGTGCTTCGCAGCCCGTCCGGGTACGTCGTGGACGTTAACTGCCGCTGGCTGTTATGGCCATAGCGTACTGTCCTCCCGTCCGGCCCCGTCACCGACGTCACCATCCCCGACGCCATGTGCAGGCTGTACTCCGTCCTTCTCCCCGCCGCGTCCGTCTGCGCTTTCAGCCTCCCCGCCGGGTCGTACTCGCTGCGCGTCACGCTGCCGTCGGCGGATTCCTTCATCACCACCCGTTTCAGCCCGCCTTCACCTTCCGTGTGCAGCACCTCACGCCGCCCCAGGCTGTCCGTGATGGTGACGCGGTTTTTCTCATACGCATAGCGGTAGCTTAAGCCTTCCGGGTTAAGCTGCTCTTCCACCTGACCATCACGGTTATAGCGGTAGCGCATCTGCGGCCTGCCTGCATACCGGTGGCCCGTCATCCGCCCCGGATGGTCCGCGTCATACAGGAAGCGGCGCACCTCCATGCCCCCACGGTCGTACACGGCGGCAAGCTCTCCGCCCGGCGTGTACTCATAGCGCGACAGCATTGCCGGCTCCTGGTCGCCCTCAGCGTCCGGCTCATGCGTCAGCCATACCTGCGAGAGGCGAATACCGTTATCCGTGCCGTACTCCGTGGCGGGCAGCGTCTCAGGGTATGCCGGTGCGGCGGAACCCGCCCCGCGTGCCGCCTCCGCACGCTGCGCCTGCGTGGTCAGCACCAGCTGAAAGCGCCGTCCCGCACCGTCCGTCACCCCGGTGACATTCCCGGACAGTTCACCCTCTGCGGCGCGGTGATACGTCAGCGTCCGTCCATAGCTGTCCGCCAGCCCCGTCAGCACACGGTACGGCGGCAGCGGCGCGGGCAACGCCTCATCCGCGCCCGGCACCCGCTCAGGCCACCCCAGCACCCACCACGGCCCCTGCATACTGTTTGTTGCCAGGTACGTGTTCGGGCTTAACCGTATCTCTTCCGGCAGTGCCTGCCAGAGGTCATGCAGCGGGTTGCTTTTATCCGGCATAAGCACCCCGCACCGCGCCAGCCAGAACGACTCGCTGCGACTGTATGACGACTCACCCGGCGACAGTGGCTCAAAGTGAATGCTCCGGCCTCCGTTGTCGTTCAGTATCAGCGCCCGCTCACAAATCTGTAAGCGCATATCGGCAGCCATCTTCCAGCCAGGACCGAACAGCCCCGATGGCGCGGGCGTCTTCGTCCGGTAACTGCTGTAGGCGCGGCTAAGGATGAACGCCAGCGGGCCGGGCAGCGCAAAATCCGTCTCACCGGGTAGTACCTTTGCTCCCAGCAGCGGGTTTACCGGATGACCTTTCACCTCTTCTATCGGGCTGTTAGGACACACCGAGCACGACACGCCCGTCGGCGCGCCTATCAGCACCCCTGCCGACCCCTGGACAATCGGGCCTCCGTATTTCGTCATATCGCCCATCCGGGCCGCCGGTTTTCCGCTCATACCTTACTCCTTAATGTCCTTCTTCTTTTTTATCCCGTCATACCACTGCCTGGTTGATCGCTCACCGATCAGAACTTCCTCATATCCGGCATCTTCGGCTCCGGCGAGTCATCCTTCGGCGCATCCGGCACGGTTTCTGTTGCGCCGCAGTTCCAGTTGATCGTCAGCGCATCACCATTGACGCTTTCCGCACCTTCCAGATCAATTTTCGTTCCGTTAAGGAAAATTTTTCCGTCCTTCGTCATTACCAGCCGGGCTTTACCGCAGCGAAGCTCCAGATGTTCACCCGCAGAATAAATCGCTGTCTGCCCGGCATTGTCTGACCTTGTTTTCCCCACCGAGAAGGTGACTTTGTTCCCCACATTAACGCTGTACCCCATCCCCACCATCAGCGATTTATGCAGGCCCACCTGTGAAGACTGCATCATGGCCACTGAGGTGTTCATAATGGCGCCCACCGTAGTCTGGTACACCACGCCCACATTCAGGGCGCGGAGGAGTCCCACCGTTTCAATCTGGTTTGTCCCCACCTTGATCACCTGATTGCTGCCCACTTTCTCCACCTGGTTGACGCCAACGTTCTGGATCTGGTTGACGCCGATGGTCTGTATCTGGTTATTGGTGACAGCGATCACCTGGTTATTGCCAATGGTTTCAGCATGGTTATTCGTCACATCGGTGGTGCGGTTGTGCAGCACCTCGGTATTCATGTTCTTCTGCGCGTGGATATACACCCGCTCCTTCCCTGTCGCATCATCGAACATGAGTTCGTTAAACCCGCTGCCTTTATAGGTTTTCGAGCGGATGGTCATCTGCGTTTTAGTGCCCGGCAGGCTGCCCGGCGAGCGGTTTTCCTGGTGGTAGGTGCGCCCCATGATGATGGGCTGGTCCGGGTCGCCGTTGAGGAAGTCCACTATCACTTCCTGCCCCACCCGCGGTATCGCCAGGTTGCCGAACCCCGGCCCCGCCCACGCCTGTACCACCCGTATCCAGCACGAGCTGTCCTGGTTCGCCGGGTTATACCGGTCCCAGTTAAATTTCACCCGTACCCGCCCATGTTCGTCGCAGAAGATTTCTTCCCCTTCCGGGCCGGTGACCACTGCCGACTGCGGGCCGTCCACTGACGGTTTGGGCAGCGGGCGTGGCCGCCATGTCCTGTCCGCCGGAATGACCGTAAAATGGTTTTCAAGGCTCGTCCCGGAGCCTGAACGCCCCGCCGCCGCCTGCGGCTGGCTGCCGTGTAAATCACTGCTCACCACCTGCCATTCCCGGTTCAGGCTCGCCTGTGGGTGTTCCGTCAGCTGAATACGCCGTCCCGGCCATATCGCCGGCGAACGGCTTTTCCCCTGCGCCACTTCGGCATTATTACGCCAGCCCTCCATCTGCCAGCGGGTGAAGTTCTGACCGTGGCCGTCCTTGAAGCGCCCCGGATAGTCAAACACCTCGTACTGCGTGCGCTGGTAATCCTGATGTTCACCCTGATGCTCAAAGCGGCCTGCCCAGCCGGGGCGTTTGAAGGTGTAGTCCTTGCCGATGACGGAGGAGGGGCGGATTTGCGCGCTGTGGCGGAACTGGCTGACGCACGGCGTGCTCACCTCGGTGCGGGTGTTCGGGTTCCATGGGATTTCAAAGGCTTCCGGCAGAAAACGCACCGTGTCGCACAGCACCAGGCTCTGGTCGTCGCTGGTCTGCGCATGTTCCTCGTAAAAGAAAATACCTTCCTCCGCCGCCATCCGCGCCAGAAAGTCGTAATCCGTTTCGCTGTACTGCACGCAGAACTCCCGCGCCGGATGCGGCTCGCTGAACAGCGGGCTCCAGTCCGTCACGCCGTTTTCCTGCAGTATCGTCCCGAGAATGCTTTTTATGTCTTCGTTCTGGAAAATACGCGAGTTCTGGCGCAGCGCGGCGCGCCACACCGGCGGGCGAACTTTCATGCTGTACAGCATCTGGTGTCCGTCGTTTTCCCCCTGCTCAAACCAGGTCACGATGCCGTTCACCCGGCGCTGTATCTCCGTGCCCTGCCAGATTTTCAGGTGCGCCGGTTGTTCCAGTACCTGGGAGAAGTCAATATTAAGCAGCTGCTGGCTGACCAGCGAGATATCGAGGGAAAATAACGTGGAAAGGGACTGGCTCAGGTGAAAGGACTCCACGACCAGCGCATCCGGTGGCAGGCCGTCCACCTCCAGTGTGAAACGTAATCCTGTTGACATGAATAACCTCATGAATTAACGGGGAAAATAAACCGCCTGCCGGACTGCGGCGAATGACAGTACAGTGTTACGCCTGCCTCCGGGCACGCTACCGCCGAAGTATCCGGCGTCCGCCATCTCCCGTAATAAAAACGTAACCCCTTACTGGCACTACTTTTTTTACCTCCGTCTTCAGGCAAAACAGCACCCTGCCCGTCAGGGCGGGATGCTGTTGATTCCGTTTTACGCTTCCAGCGGCGCGCGCCAGTCATCCGCGCCAGAGGTGCCGGATTTGACGTGTTCCCACTCGATTTTGCGGTAGGCCAGCGAGACTTCGAGCAACTGCGTGAATTCGCGCTTTGCCGGGTCCTGACAGTGCGGCATATGCAGTTTCATATCCACAATCGTTGAGTCCGTCAGGCGGGTGGTGAAGTAATGCTCCTGCTTGCCTTCAACGGAAGTACGCCACCAGTGCAGTTCGGTTTTCGGCAGCATTTCACCGGACGCCAGCGCGTTGTACAGCAGCGGTACGGCTTTGTTCAGCGCCACGGTAAAAATGAACGGCTTGTGCGAACGCTGGCCGCTCGGCTGCCCGGACTGTGGATCGGTGGGTACGGTCACGTTATGCAGGAATTCCTGTACCAGCATTTCATCCTCGTGACCCTGCACGTAGATATTGCCGACAGAATCTGCGGTGAATGCACCAGCGGTGATATTGCCCTGGGTTTGCCCCGTAATTGAGATGTAACACGGTGTTGGCATTTATAAACTCCTTGTTAACGATTAATGACACTTACATACATCTGCAGAAAGATATCCGACAGATAAAAATATGTGGATTACATTAAAAATCCTGTAGCTTAAGCTCTCTTCATATAGCAAGCTGAATCGTACAATCTGAGACTAAAAAGCATTCACATGATGACTAAATTACATGCCAACATATTCACATGATAATATATCAGCATTTATTTCTATAAAATAAGGGCGATACTTACTCATGAATAAATATTATATCCATTCTTTTTTTTCACCATCACCATCTTCGTAAACCTCATTCACCATGCCATTTTATTAATGATGAACAAAAAGTGTACAAATAAATATAGATAGCATTTCCCCAATACATGATTAAATAAAAAATACATATATATCAATCAACTAAAAAACAAAACACCATTCATTAAAATATCTTTTAAGATATTCCTTATAAAAACAACGTCATCCAGAAATAGCCACAAAAGAAGAATACTCCTGTATTCCATTTTGAAAAAGTGCTTCTCAAAAAATTTTCTGTGCGTAAAATGATTACCAGGATTTTTATTACACGGCATTCCATAGTCTGTACGGAGATGCAAAAAAACATAACGTAACCTGATGGATGATCTCTATGAGCAAAGATTATAACGGCAGCGTGGCACCCAAAGAACGCATTAATATTTCTTATATTCCAAAAACGGACGGTGAGCCTTCTGAGGTGGAATTACCCCTTAATATGTTGATAGTGGGGGATACCGGAAACTCACAGGAAACAGCGCCACTTGATGAACGCCAGATGGTTTCTATCGACAAACATTCATTCAATTCAGTGATGGCAGAAGCGTCCATTAGCCTGAATTTTGCAGTTCCGGCATCATTGAAGGACGACGCAAAAGATGGCGATGAGATGAATATCTCGCTGGAAATCAAATCCCTGAACGATTTTTCTCCGGACAGTGTGGCAAAACAGGTGCCGGAGTTGAACAAATTGCTGGAACTACGCGAAGCGCTGACAGCATTAAAAGGGCCGCTGGGTAATCTGCCTGCATTTCGCGCCCAGCTTCAGGCATTGCTGGAAAATGAAGAATCCCGCGAACAGTTACTGCGGGAGATCAGCCAGGCAGAAAACCAGTAACCTCTGTTTTTCAGGGAGATTATCCTGGTATGGGCTTGCGGGAAGAGACCTCCAGAACCGATGACGCAATAACGCAGGCAGTGATCCGGTTATTTATCAGTCAGACAGGCGACATCAACACAGAAACACTGGAGGTATTGGTCGCGGCGCTTGACCAGAGGATCGGATGTCTAATGGATGAAATCATCCATATCAACGGGTACCAGCAGATGAAGCCACACTGGCGAAAGGTGTTCCACTGACAGTGAAACCTGGTTCCAGAAATACAGATCAACACAAGGATTTTCAGTATGTCTTTACAGGAAGAAGAACTTGTTTCCACCCGCACTGAACAGGGAAGCCATGCCCCGTCGTTGCTTGATGAAATCATGGCACAAACCCGTATCCAGCCCGGCGCTGACGGTTATGATATTGCCCGTCAGGGCGTAACGGCTTTTGTTGCCAGCCTCCTGCAATCCACTTCACCTGCAGAACCCGTAAACAAACTGGCCGTGGACAGCATGATTGCGGACATCGACGCCCGTATCAGCCGTCAGATGGATGCTATTATTCACGCCCCTCAGTTTCAGCAACTGGAGTCGTTCTGGCGTTCAATGAAAGCGCTGGTCGATCGCGTTGATTTTCGTGAGAATATTAAGGTGCATGTCCTCCATGTCACCAAAGCGGAATTGCTGGAAGATTTCGAGTTCGCGCCGGAGATTACCCAGTCCGGCTTCTATAAGCATGTTTATTCCAGCGGGTTTGGGCAGTTTGGCGGCGAACCCATTGCGGCGGTGCTGGGCGCATATGAGTTCAAAAATACCACGCCGGATATGAAGCTGCTGAACTATGTCAGCGCCGTCGGCGCAATGGCTCACGCGCCGTTCCTTTCTTCCGTGTCGCCGGAGTTTATGGGCCTGAAATCATGGACCGAGCTGCCCAATATCAAGGATCTCTACGCCATTTTTGAAGGCCCGGCCTATACAAAATGGCGCGCCCTGCGTGATTCCGAAGATTCCCGCTACCTGGGACTGACCGCGCCGCGTTTTCTGCTTCGCCAGCCCTATTCCGCGACCGAAAACCCGATTAAAAGCTTCAACTACGCCGAAAATGTCAGCCACAGCCACGAGCATTATTTGTGGGGCAATACCGCCTGGATGCTGGCCAGTAATATAGCCGATTCGTTCGCGAAATACCGGTGGGCGCCCAATATTATCGGGCCGCAGAGCGGCGGCGCAGTAAAAGATCTGCCGGTACATTTATATGAGTCAATGGGGCAGATTCAGGCCAAGATCCCGACGGAGGTGTTGATCACCGACCGCCGTGAGTTCGAGCTGGCCGAAGAGGGGTTCATCACCCTGACCATGCGTAAAAACAGCGATAATGCGGCGTTTTTCTCGGCTAACAGCGTTCAGAAACCCAAGCATTTTCCGGGCAAAGACGCCGAGACCAACTACAAGCTGGGTACGCAGTTGCCTTATCTGTTCATTATTAACCGCCTCGCGCACTACATTAAGGTGCTGCAACGCGAGCAGCTTGGGTCGTGGAAAGAGAGAAGCGATCTGGAGCGGGAGCTGAATATTTGGGTGCGCCAGTATGTCGCCGACCAGGAGAATCCGCCTGCTGATGTCCGCAGCCGTAAGCCGCTGCGTGGCGCTAAAGTGGAGGTGCTGGATGTGGACGGCGAGCCGGGCTGGTATCAGGTGGCGATTTCCGCACGGCCCCACTTTAAATATATGGGCGCGTCGTTTGAATTGTCTTTAGTCGGACGGTTAGATAAGTGATACCGGCGCGCGAAAGGCCTGCCGGATCGCTGTTTGAGCGTCTGGAAAACCCTCCCGTCAGAAACTGGCGGGAGGGCAGTAATATAGAGGCGTTCAGGCAGTCCATTCGCCATAGTCTGCGCAATATCCTGAACACCCGTTCCGGCAGTTGTCGGGGAACGCCGGGGCTGGGTATTGAAGAGCCGGAAGGGTCGGATAATTACCGCAGCGCCATGAGCCAGGCCATCGTGCAGTGTATTGAGCGTTATGAACCCCGGATTTCGCACGCGGAGGTCCGGGCAATCCTGCCACAGGCCGCCAGCCCACAGGAGATAATTTTTCGTATCACCGCCTGGGTGACATTTAACGATATCGACGATGTGCTGGAGTTTGATATGGCACCGGACGGCAGTCAGCATTATCGGGTGGAGTAGCAGAATGGAATTCGAAGAACGCTATTACAGGCAGGAGTTGGATCACCTGCGGCAGTTGAGCAAGCTGCTGGCGACCGAAAAGCCGCATCTGGCCCGGTTTCTGGCAGAAAAAGAGGCCGATCCGGATATCGAGCGTTTGCTGGAGGGCGTGGCCTTTCTGACCGGCAATCTGCGCCAGAAAATCGAGGATGAGTTTCCGGAGCTGACGCACGGACTGATCCGGATGCTGTGGCCCAATTATCTGCGCCCGGTGCCGTCGATGACGCTGATTGAATATGCGCCGGATATGGATAAAACCTCCGTGCCGGTACTGATCCCCCGTAATGAGCAGTTCACAACCGGGGCGAAGGGGACTCAGGGAAACGCGGTATTGTCTGCGTATTCCGGCAATGAGCACGATGTAGCCCCGCCCTGTACGTTCACTCTTTGCCGGGATATCTGGCTGTTACCCGTTCAACTGGATCAGGTTGAAAATCGCAGTACGCCCCGCCACGGCATTATTGATATTACGTTTGCCGTCGCACCGGGCACTGATTTTGCCACGCTGGATCTGAACAGGCTGCGCTTCTGGCTGGGCAACGATGATAACTATACCCGCTACCAGCTTTATCTGTGGTTTTGTGAATATTTACAGGGCGCAGAGTTGATGGCGGGCGGGCAGTCGATCCCGATGCCTGAATTTATGCTGAAAGCGGTGGGTTTTGAGTCAGAGGACGCCATGCTGCCCTGGCCCGGTAATGTCCACAGCGGCTACCGTGTTCTCCAGGAGTTTTTCTGCTACGCCGACAGTTTTCTGTTTTTCGATGCCTGTGGCATTCCGGCATTGCCAGACCGGTTGAAGGAGAACCGTTTCACTCTGCGGCTACGGTTTTCACGCCCCTTACCGGCAGATATCCGGCTGCGGGATGATTCCCTGCGCTTATATTGTGCGCCCGCCATTAATCTGTTTGCCCACCATGCCGAAGCCATCACGCTGGATCATCAGCGGCAGGATTACGCTCTGGTTCCCAGCCGTCATTTTCCGGATCATTACGATATTTTTTCGGTTAACAGCGTGGTGAGTCAGACACAGGGGAAGCACAGAAAAGCGGATCTTGGACGGCCAGTGATCACAGAGGCCGCGCGCCACTGGCCTGCTTTTGAGAGTTTCCGCCACCAGATGGAGTACAGCCGTAAGCGGGAAGTGGTCTACTGGCAGCACCGGACCAGGACCTCGCTGTTTCACCGGGGCTTTGATCATACCCTGGCTTTTATTCATGCCGATGGCAGCCTCCCGGATGCCTCACTGCTTAATAATGAAGTGGTTTCGGTATCGCTGACCTGCACCAACCGGGAGTTGCCGGTACAGCTACGGCCCGGCGATATCACCGGTACGACAGGTAAAAACGCGTCAGTGGCGTCATTTCGCAATATCACCCGCCCCACCAGACCGCTCTGGCCGGTGATTGACGGCAGCCTGCACTGGTCGTTGCTGTCTGCCATGAACCTGAATTATCTGTCGTTGCTGGATGCTGATGCGCTCAAACAGGTTATCGCCAATTTTGATCGCCACGCCATTCATCATCCGCAGATGGCCCGTCTGTCACAACAGAAGCTGGACGCCATTGAACGGCTGGAAACTACGCCTGTTGATCGCCTGTTTACCGGCATACCGGTGCGCGGGCTGGCGTCCACCCTGTCCATTCATCCGGAGCCGTTTGTCTGCGAGGGTGAAATGTATCTGCTGGGCGCGGTGCTGTCGCATTTTCTGTCGCTGTACGCCAGCGTCAATTCGTTCCACATGCTGACCGTCGTTAATACGGAAAGCCAGGAGTCATGGAAATGGGCGGAAAGAACCGGGCAACACCCGCTCATCTGAGTCCGGACGAGACTCCGGCGCAGGATGAACAACGCACGCTGCGGGAGCCGTTGTTTCAGGATGCCTGCGCCTGTAATTTTTTCGCGCTCTCTGAGCTGCTGCACCGGCTGGCATCAGAAGGCGGCGAAACGCCAGTGTTATCCCTGGATACCCCTCCGGCGCAGGAAACCATTCGTTTCCATGCGGACGCCAGCCTGGGATTTCCGGTAAGCGATGTCAGCGCGCTGGAGCAGGATGCTTCCGGATTGTTCCGGATGACCACCACCTTTATGGGATTGCAGGGCAGCCAGTCGCCCCTCCCCGGCTATTACCTTGATCACCTGGCCTGGAAATCCGCGCACGAGCAGAGTCCGGTCAGCGATTTTCTGGATATGTTCAGCCATCGCCTGACGCAGTTTGTCTGGCATATCTGGCGTAAGTACCGTTACCACGTAGCGTTCCGTAACGGCGGCGTGGATGCGTTCTCGCAGCGGATGTATTCCCTGGTGGGGCTGGGCCACCGGCAGCTTCGCGACAGCCTGCCCGTTAACCACAGTAAGATGCTGGCCTATGCCGGGATACTGGCAAATCCGGGACGTTCGCCGGAGATCGTCTGCACACTGGTTGCGCACTGTTTCGATTTAAATTTATCGGACGTGACGCTGCAAAACTGGCAGCGGCGGATGGTGGATATCGAGCCGGATCAGCAGAACAGTCTTGGATGTTACACGATTAAAAATGGCGAAAAACTGGCTGGGCGATCGGTGCTGGGCAATTTTGTCCTCGGTACGCGGGTTCCCGATCTCAGCGGTAAATTTCAGTTAAGTATTAACCACCTGAGCCGCAAGCAGTTTCTCTCGTTCCTGCCGTCAGGAGAAAATTTTCTGCCGCTGGCGATGTTTGTCTCCTTCGTCCTGCGCGATCAGCTTGCCTGGGATTTACACCTGGGGCTGGCCCCGGATCAGGTGGGGATTATGCGGCTGGGCGATAACAAGAGCGCGCTGCTGGGCTGGACGTCATTTCTCGGCGAGCCGGGAGAGCATCCCTCAGTCACCATCAGGGTCAGGGAGTAAAATATCACTATCATGGAGCAGAATATGGCGGAAGAAAAAGCGCGGCAACAGACGCTTTCACTGCATGTCGTTAACGGTAACGAGCTGGAGAGCGGACGTACCGCACGGTGTCTGTTCACCGGAGACGGCGATGTGGGCCACGGCAGCGAATGCCACTGGCCTGTTCAGGACCGGCACCAGAACGTTCCGGCGAAGGCGTTCAGCATCAGCCTGCATGATGGCGCATTCTGCCTGCATCCGCTGGCTTCGCCATTATGGCTGAACCAGGCTAAAGTCACGGCGGCCTCAGACCAGGTGCAGTTACGCCAGGGCGATGAGATCCAGACCGGGCATCTGATACTCCGGGTTTATCTGAACCAAGGCGGGATGCGGCATTACGATGAGGAGATGGCGACGCCTGAAACTATCGTTTCTAACCACGACCTCCTGTCGGACACGCTGCTGTCCACGGACGGCGCGCCGGAATATCCGGGAATGCCGTCCCGCCATCAGCTCGCGGATACCGTTGTTAATGGCTTTTCCACCGATCCGTTGCAGGTGCTCCAGGCTGAAAGTCTGACCACCAGGGACAATCCGCTTGCGGGTATCACCCCGGCCCGGCCCTCCGCCCCGTTATCCGATCCGGCGATAAACGGCGGGATCAACACGCCGTTTATGGATCTGCCGTCCATGTATGCCGATCCACATGATAATGAAGAGGGCATGTCACCAGCAGACGCGGCGCAGCGCCATCTCGCCGTCACGCCGTTACTGCGCGGGCTGGGGGGATCGCTTGCCGTGCATAACACCCAGGACGCCGACGATTTTCTGGAAGAGGCCGGAAGGACATTGCAGGCGGCGATTCAGGGGTTGCTTGAGCTACAGCAGCGCCGCAACAGCCTGTCAGACAAGCATCTGCGCCCGCTGGAAGATAACCCGCTGCGCCTGAATATGGACTACGCCACGGCGCTGGACGTGCTGTTTGCCGAAGGGAAAAGCCCGGTACATCTGGCCGCGCCCGCCGCCGTCAGCGAGAGCCTGCGCAATATTCGTCATCACGAAGAAGCCAACCGCGCCGCGATTGTGGAATCGCTGCGCGTGCTGCTGGACGCCTTCTCGCCACAGAGTCTGATGCGCCGTTTTGTGCAGTACCGCCGCAGCCACGAACTGCGTAAACCGCTGGATGATGCCGGTGCGTGGCAGATGTACTGCGATTATTACGATGAGCTGGCCTCCAGCCGCCAGCAGGGTTTTGAGATGCTGTTTAACGAAGTGTATGCCCAGGTGTATGACCGGGTGTTGCGTGAAAAGCAGCGGGAGCCGGAAGCATGACAGGCCGTGGTTTCCTCGCCTGGGCGATGGTGGCGTTGTTCACCCTCGCCTTATGCGGTTGTGAAACGGTAAAAAAAATCGGCGAGGTGATCAAAAACCCGGATATTCAGGTCGGTAAGCTGGCAGACCAGTCTTCGCAGGTGACGATTACGCTGCTGACGGAGCCGGATGCCAATATCAACGCGGACGGTGAAGCGGCTGCGGTGGACGTGCAGCTGGTTTATCTGAGCGATGACTCAAAATTTCAGGCGGCCGACTACGACCAGATAGCCACCACCGCACTGCCCGACGCGCTGGGGAAAAACTATATCGATCACCAGGATTTCAGCCTGCTGCCCGACACCATGAAAACCCTGCCGCAGGTGAAGCTGGATGAGAAAACGCAGTTTATCGGCGTGATTGCCTATTTTTCCGACGACCAGACCACGGAATGGAAGCAAATCGAACCGGTAGAAGGGACAGGACACAACTACCGCCTGCTGGTGCATATCCGGCAGAGCAGTATTGAAATGAAAAAAGAGGATGATTAACGATGGCAACCACGCGAAACAAGGTGATGTGGCGGGAAGGAACGCTGATGCGTCCGCACCATCTCCAGCAGCAACAACGTTATAACGATTATGTGAATAATCTGCGTTTCCGGGCCATTCATGATTTGTCCTGGGGATTTACCGAGCTTTCCCTCAATGATGAGCTGCTGGGACAGGGCAAAATTATGATCGACAGCGCGTCGGGCACCCTGCCGGACGGCACCGTGTTTTCCCTTCCGGACCAGGATGCGCTCCCCGATCCGCTGCATCCGGACAGTTTTCCTGATGAGGAAAGCCGCAATGTCTATCTGGCCTTACCCGTTGCCAGCGATGTGAGAGGCGAAGTCAGTTACGGGCAGCAGGTTGGGCGTTACCGGCTGAACGATGCCAGTGTCCGGGATCTGCATTCCGAGAATGGCGATGCCCGGACGCTGACGCTGGGCCAGTTGACCCCCCGCATTATGAGCGGAGCGGACGATATGAGCGCGTATGTCACGTTGCCGCTGTGCCGTATCAAAGACAGGCGTGCGGACGGCTCCCTGATGCTGGATGAAAACTTTATCCCCACCTGCCAGAACGTCTATGTCAGCGCACGGCTGCGTGAATTTCTCCGGGAAGTCCAGGAAGCGGTTGGCGGCCGGGCCAATGACCTGGCTAACCGCATTGGCTCTCCGGCGCAAAGCGGTATTGCCGACGTTGCGGAATTTATGATGCTGCAACTGCTCAACCGTAACCAGACGCGGTTCACCCACCGCGCCCGCAGGCCGCACCTCCATCCGGAAGATTTTTATCTCGATCTGGCCGGGCTGCTGGGCGAGCTGATGACATTTACCGAGCCATCCCGCCTGCCCTGTCCGCTGGATGTCTACGATCACCGTAACCTGACGGACACCTTCAAAACGCTGTTGCCGGAAGTGAAACGGGCATTACATACCGTCCTGTCGCCCAGGGCGGTTAACCTGCCGCTGCATCTGCGCGATGGCATCTGGCAGGCTGACGTACATGACTCCACGCTGTTGCAGTCGGCCACCTTCGTGCTGGCGGTGGCGGCGAAAATGGAGACGCTGCAACTCCAGCGCCAGTTTATCCAGCAGTCAAAAATTTCCTCGCCGGAAAAAATCCGCAATATGGTCAGCGTGCAAATCCCCGGCATCCCGCTGCATACGCTGATGGTGGCCCCCCGCCAGCTTCCGTACCATGCCGGTTTCAGCTATTTCGAACTGGACAAGAGCGGGGCCGCCTGGGCGGATGTGGCGGCCACCGGCGCTGTCGCCCTGCATGTTTCCGGTACGTTCCCGGATCTGAACATGCAACTGTGGGCCATAAGAGGATAAGGCGATGGATGAGCTGTCACTGCCCCCTTTACCCGGATACGAGAGAGAAGGCCAGCGCCAGTATCAGCTGGCGCTGCGCGGCAACAGCCTGAACCCGATGATCGATGCCGCCACCCCGCTGCTGGGGATGGTGATGCGCGTTTCGGGCATGAACAGTCATGCCATGCCTGAACACCTGTTCACCCAGGTGGTGACGGATGTGCAGGCGGTGGAGCAGTTACTCCAGGAGCAGGGTTATGAGCCTGGGGTGATTATCTCGTTTCGTTACATCCTGTGTACCTTTATTGACGAGGCGGCGCTGGGGAATGGCTGGTCGAACAAAAACGAGTGGATCAAGCAGTCGCTGCTGGTGCATTTCCATAACGAAGCCTGGGGCGGTGAAAAGGTTTTTATCCTGCTGGAGCGCCTGATGCGCGAACCCAAACGCTACCAGGATCTGCTGGAATTTTTGTACATCTGCTTTTCGCTGGGCTTTCGCGGGCGTTACAAAGTCGCCGTCCAGGACCAGGGGGAGTTTGAGCAGATATACCGCCGCCTGTATCACGTCCTGCATAAGCTGCGCGGCGACGCACCCTTTCCGCTGCTGCACCAGGATAAAAAAACCCAGGGCGGGCGCTATCAGCTGATTAAGCGGCTGACCATCCGGCATGTTCTGTGCGGCGGCATCGTCGTGCTGGCGCTGTTTTATCTGTTTTATCTGCTGCGTCTGGACAGTCAGACGCAGGACATTCTTCATCAGTTAAACCGGCTGCTTGCCAGGTAAGGATTTCATCCCATGATCCAGATTGACTTAGCCACCCTGGTAAAACGGCTTGCTCCCTTCGCGAAACAGGCGCTGGAAGCGGCGGCGTCGGAGTGTATGAGCCAGCAGGCGGCAGAAATTACCGTCGCGCATGTGCTGCTACAGATGCTGGCGACCCCGCGCAGCGACTTTCGGGTGATTGCCGAACGTGCGGAGATCGGCGCCGATGATTTACGCCAGGCGCTGACGGTGGAAAATTACGCTGCCGCCCGTTCATCTGACAGCTACCCGTCGTTTTCCCCGATGCTGGTTGAATGGCTGAAAGAGGCCTGGCTGCTGGCCTCCGCGGAAATGCAGCAGACCGAACTGCGCGGCGGCGTGCTGCTGCTCGCCCTGCTGCATTCGCCGTTGCGCTACCTGCCGCCCGCCGCCGCCCGGCTGCTCACCGCCATCAACCGCGACCTGCTCCGGCAGGATTTTGCCGGGTGGACGAAGGAGTCCGCCGAATCGGTGATCCTGAATGCGGACGGGCAGGCCGCCAGCGCCATAGCCGATACCGGCGACACCCTGCTGGCCCGCTATGCCAAAAACATGACCGACGATGCCCGCCAGGGACGGCTTGATCCGGTGCTGTGCCGCGATAACGAAATTGACCTGATGATCGATATCCTCTGCCGCCGCCGTAAAAATAACCCGGTGGTGGTGGGCGAAGCGGGCGTGGGCAAAAGCGCGCTGATTGAAGGGCTGGCGCTGCGCATTATTGCCGGTCAGGTGCCGGACAAGCTGCGCGATACCGATATTATGACGCTGGATCTCGGCGCCTTGCAGGCGGGCGCGTCGGTAAAAGGCGAGTTTGAGAAGCGCTTTAAGGGGCTGATGGCGGAAGTCATTCAGTCGCCGAAACCCGTCATCCTGTTTATCGACGAAGCCCACACGCTGATTGGCGCGGGCAACCAGCAGGGCGGGCTGGATATCTCCAACCTGCTGAAACCAGCGCTGGCGCGCGGCGAACTGAAAACCATCGCCGCCACCACCTGGAGCGAATACAAAAAATACTTCGAGAAAGACGCCGCCCTGTCGCGCCGTTTCCAGTTAGTGAAAGTCAGCGAACCCAATGCTGCCGAAGCCACCATTATCCTGCGCGGCCTGTCGGCGGTGTATGAGCAGTCCCACGGCGTGCTGATTGACGATGAAGCGTTACAGGCCGCCGCGACGTTAAGCGAGCGCTACCTGTCAGGCCGCCAGTTGCCGGATAAGGCCATTGATGTGCTGGATACCGCCTGCGCCCGCGTGGCGATTAACCTTTCGTCGCCGCCGAAGCAAATTTCGGCGCTGACGACTCTGCGCCACCAGTGTGAAGCTGAAATACGCCAGCTTGAGCGCGAAATTCGCATCGGCCTGCGGTCGGATACTTCACGGCTGACTGAAGTTATCGTTCAGTATGACGAAACGCTGACCGAACTGGATGCGCTGGAGGCCGCGTGGCGCCAGCAGCAGACGCTGGTGCAGGAAATTATCGCGCTGCGTAAGGGGCTGCTGGACGAAACGGACGCTACCGGCAACGATGAAACCGCAACGCCTGAAACAGAGGCTGTGGGCAGTGACGATGAATCCGTCACAGCGCCGCCGGAAGCGGAACCTGAAATTTCGCCCGCCGCCCGCCTCGCGCAGCTCACCGCCGAACTGGACGCCCTGCACCACACGCAACTGCTGGTCTCCCCGCACGTCGATAAAAAACAGATAGCCAGCGTGATTGCCGAATGGACCGGCGTGCCGCTTAACCGCCTGTCACAAAACGAAATGTCGGTCATCACCGACCTGCCGCAGTGGCTGGGCGACACCATCAAAGGCCAAGCGCTGGCGATTAAGCACCTGCATAAACACCTGCTGACCGCCCGCGCCGATCTGCGCCGTCCGGGACGTCCGCTCGGCGCGTTCCTGCTGGCCGGTCCCAGCGGTGTCGGCAAAACCGAAACCGTGCTGCAACTGGCCGAACTGCTCTACGGCGGTCGCCAGTACCTGACCACCATCAACATGTCGGAGTTTCAGGAAAAACACACCGTTTCACGCCTGATTGGTTCCCCGCCGGGCTATGTCGGCTACGGCGAAGGCGGCGTGCTGACCGAAGCGATTCGCCAGAAACCGTACTCCGTGGTGCTGCTCGACGAGGTGGAGAAAGCCCACCCGGACGTGCTCAACCTGTTCTACCAGGCGTTCGACAAGGGCGAGATGGCCGACGGCGAAGGCCGTCTTATCGACTGCAAAAATGTGGTGTTCTTCCTCACCTCCAACCTCGGTTATCAGGTGATTGTCGAACATGCCGACAACCCGGAAGCCATGCAGGAAGCACTGTACCCGGTACTGGCGGATTTCTTTAAACCGGCGCTGCTGGCGCGTATGGAAGTGGTGCCGTACCTGCCGTTATCTAAAGAAACGCTTGCCGTCATTATCGCCGGGAAGCTGGCGCGGCTGGACAACGTGCTGCGCGCCCGCTTCGGCGCGGAGGTGGTGATTGAGCCGGACGTGACTGACGAAATCATGCAGCGCGTCACCCGCGCCGAAAACGGCGCGCGGATGCTGGAGTCGGTCATCGACGGCGAGATGCTGCCGCCGCTCTCCCTGCTGCTGTTGCAGAAAATGGCGGCGAATATCGCCATCGCCCGTATCACGCTGGGCGTGGCAAACGGCGCGTTTACCGCGGATGTGGAGGATGTGCCGGATGAGGATACTCAGCCCGTAGCGGAAACAGAGGACGAAGCCGTTCTATGAGCAGAATGCCAATGCTCCTGATCATGGCGCTACTCCCGGGATTGCTCCCCGGCGCAGTACAGGCGGAAACCGCGGCCAAACAGGCGGCTGCCGCGCTGCCGGGAATTGTGGTGCCGGGCGTCCCGGAAACAGACGCACAGGCGACTCTCAGCGCCATGACGGCCTGTCGCCGGGAGCCTGCGGCACTGGAGCGTCTGGACTGCTACGACAAAATCCTCACCCCAGAGCAGCCCGGTTTTGCCAGCGCGCTGGTGAAGGCAAAATACGAAGGGGAAGCCTGGAAACGCGCCTTCGCCCAGGAAAAACAGCGCCCGGACAACTCCACCGCGCTGATAATGACGCAGAGCGGCGGCGAGCGGCCAACGGTGATTATCACCACGCCCGCCATCGGCAACGTACCGCCGCGCCCGGTGCTGATGTTCAGCTGCGTGGACAACATCACCCGGATGCAGGTGGCGCTGACCCACGCCATGACGCCGGACAGCATCGACGTGACGCTGAACGCCGATACCCGACAGATTCGGTCGCGCTGGTTTATCCGCGAAAACGGCACCCTGCTGGAGTCCAGCCGGGGCTTATCCGGCATCGCCGAAATAAAACAACTTTTCGGCGCAAAAACGCTGACCATTGATACCGGTACCGACAGCGCAGCCGGAAAACTGACGTTTAACATCGATGGACTGGCAAAAACCATCGCGCCGCTGCGTGAAGCCTGTCACTGGGCGGGAGAATAATATGGACTTACGCGACCCGAATACCTGGATTTCGCACCTGCTGGAAAATCTGCCGGATGACAAACTGGCCTGCGCGCTGAAAGACGATAATCCCGGCTGGGAATATATCGACGGCGAAATGCTTAAACTCGGCTCGCTGGCGCACAGCCAGCTGGATATCCCGGAAATTCAGCGCCGGGGGCTGGTGATCCTGGCCTCGGAAAGCAAGGATTTTCGCCTGCTGGCCCATCTGCTGCGCACCCTGCAACATGCCGGTGATCCGCTGCTGGCGCTGCGTCTGCTGGCGCTGTACGTGGAGCATTACTGGACTGTGGCGGCACCGCAAAATGCGGCACATAAACAGCGTTTCGCCACCCAGGTGCTGAAACGCTTTGAAACCGGCGTGGAGAGTTTCGCAGAGACAGCCCGTACCGCGCAGCGCGACAGCCTGCTGGCTGAACTGGCGAAACTGGCGCAGCGCTGGCAGGAGCAGAATATCCCGGCGCTGACACAGGCCGTCGATGACCTCTCGTCGCAGTATCGCCGGGCATTTCGCGGGGCCGCCCCGGTGCCGCCAGCGGCTGGCCCGTCCACGCATCCGGCTCCGGTTTCGGCCACGCCGTCCGCCCCGGTATCACCGTCTGCGCCTGCGGCGACGACGGCGCCAGCGGTGGATATCGACAGCCATGACGACAAAGCCTGGCGCGACACGCTGCTGAAAGTGGCCGCCATTCTCTGTGAGCGCCAGCCGGATTCACCGCAGGGCTACCGCCTGCGCCGCCATGCGTTATGGCAGGCCATTACATCCGTCCCCCAAGCCGAAAGCGACGGGCGCACACCGCTGGCGGCGGTGCCTGCCGACATGACCGCCGATTACCAGGCGCGGCTGAACAACGCCGATCTGGCGCTCTGGCAACAGGTGGAAAAAAGCCTGCTGCTGGCCCCGTACTGGCTCGATGGTCATTACCTTTCAGCGCAGGCCGCACAACGCCTGGGCTACACCAGCGCGGCAGAAGCCATCCGGGATGAGGTGGTCCGTTTTCTCGCCCGCCTGCCGCAACTTGCCACCCTGCTGTTTAATGACCGCACGCCGTTTATCAGCGAACAGACAAAACAGTGGCTGGCGGCGTCTCCGGGTAGTCAGACAGCCCCGATGGTGCGGACCAGTGAAGACACCGAGGCTGTCCGCCAGTGTTTCAGCGAGCAGGGGCTGGAGGCCGCGCTGCGATACCTGGAAACCCTGCCGGAAGGCGATCCGCGCGATCGGTTCCACCGGCAGTATCTTGGCGCGCAACTGTTAGAAGAAGCCGGGATGGCGCAACTGGCACAGCAACAGTACCGGATGTTGTTTAAAGCAGGGCTGCGCATGACGCTGGCTGAATGGGAGCCGTCCCTGCTGGAACAACTGGAAAACAAACTCACGGCAGAACAGTAAGAGACAACAGGAGTTTTTGTGTTCAGATTACCGACACCCCGATTATTCAGCACACTGAGATCGGCACTCAGACCGGCAATGCCCCGGTTTAAGGTTTCTGCCGCCTGGCTGCTGGCGCTGGCGTGGATTTTGCTGCTGGTATGGATCTGGTGGAAAGGTCCGTCATGGACGCTCTACGAGCAGCGCTGGCTGGCCCCGCTGGCGAACCGCTGGCTGGCCACCGCCGCCTGGGGGTTGATTGCGCTGGCGTGGCTGACCGTCCGGGTCATGAAGCGCCTGCAACTGCTGGAAAAACAGCAGCGCCAGCAACGGGACGAGGCGCAGGATCCGCTCAGCGTGGAACTGAACACCCAGCAACGCTATCTCGATCACTGGTTACTGCGTCTGCAACGCCATCTCGACAGCCGCCGCTATCTGTGGCAGCTACCGTGGTATATGGTCATTGGCCCGGCAGGAAGCGGTAAAACCACGCTGTTGCGCGAAGGGTATCCGTCCGACATCATTTATGCCCCGGAGGCGCTGCGGGGCGTGGAGCAGCGCCGGTATGTTATCCCGCATGTGGGAAAACAGGCGGTGATTTTTGACGCCGACGGTCTCCTCTTTGAGCAACAGGATGCGGATATACTGCATCGCCGCCTGTGGACCCATATGCTGGACTGGCTGGCGCAAAAACGCGCCCGGCAGCCGCTGAACGGTCTGATACTGACGCTGGATCTGCCCGATCTGCTGACCGCCGACAAGCCACGCCGTGAGCACCTGTTGCAGATCCTGCGCGGACGTTTGCAGGATATACGCCAGCATCTTCACTGCCAGCTCCCCGTCTATGTGGTGCTGACCCGGCTGGATCTACTGCACGGTTTCGCCGCCCTGTTTCAGTCACTGGACCGCAACGATCGCGACGCCATTCTTGGCGTCACCTTTACCCGTCATGCCCATGAAAATGACGACTGGCGTACAGAACTGAATGCCTTCTGGCAGGCATGGGGCGAACGGTTGAATAACGCCCTGCCGGAGCGGATGTTAGCCCCCGGCTCCCGCAGTTCCCTGTTCAGCTTTGTCCGCCAGATCCAGGGGGGCCGCGAGCCGCTGATCGCCCTGCTGAACGGGCTGCTGGACGGGGAAAATATGGATGTGATGCTGCGCGGCGTGTACCTCACCTCCTCCCTGCAACGCGGCCAGATAGACGATATTTTTATGCAGTCCGCCGCCCGTCAGTTCCGGCTGGGCAGCAGCCCGCTGACCGCCTGGCCGCTGGTGGACACGTTACCGTATTTCACCCGTAATCTGTTTCCGCAGACCTTACTGGCTGAGCCTAACCTCGCCAGTGAAAGCCGCGTCTGGCTGATGCAGTCCCGCCGCCGGTTGTCCGTGTTTTCCGCCACCGGCGGCATCGCCGCCCTGCTGCTGATTATCGGCTGGCATCACTATTACAATAACAACTGGCGTTCCGGCATCACCGTACTGGAGCAGGCCAAAGCCTTTATGTCCGTGCCGCCACCGCAGGGTATGGACGAATACGGCAACCTGCAACTGCCGTTACTTAACCCGGTGCGTGACGCCACGCTGGCCTACGGCGACTGGGGCGATCGCAGCCGCCTGGCCGATATGGGATTATATCAGGGCAGGCGTGTCGGCCCATATGTGGAGCAGACCTACCTGCAACTGCTGGAGCAGCGTTACCTGCCCGCCCTGTTTAACGGCCTGGTCAAAGAGATGAATGCCGCGCCTGCGGAGAGCGAGGAGAAGCTTGCGGTATTGCGCGTTATCAGAATGCTGGAAGATAAAAGCGGACGCAGCGACGAGGTGGTGAAGCAGTATATGGCGAAACGCTGGAGTGATAAATTTCACGGCCAGCGCGATATTCAGGCACAGCTGATGTCTCATCTGGACTACGCGCTGAAACACACCGACTGGCACGCGGAGCGTCAGGCAGGCGACGGCGACGCCATCAGCCGCTGGACGCCGTATGACAGTCCGGTCGTGGCGGCGCAGAAAGAGCTCAGCAAACTGCCCGTCTACCAGCGCGTTTACCAGAGTCTGAAAACGCGGGCGATGGGCGTGCTGCCCGCTGACCTGAACCTGCGCGACCAGGTGGGCGCCACGTTTGATCAGGTCTTTACCTCCGGGGATGATAATAAGCTCATTGTTCCGCAGTTCCTCACCCGTTACGGTCTGCAAAGTTATTTTGTCAAACAGCGCGACGCGCTGATCGAACTGACGGCGATGGATTCCTGGGTGCTGAACCTGACCCGCAGCGTGAAATACAGCGACGCCGACCGGGCAGAAATCCAGCGCCAGCTCACTGAACAGTATCTCAGCGACTACACCGCCACCTGGCGAGCCGGAATGGACAACCTTAACGTGCGCAATTACGAATCCATTGCGCAACTGACCGGGGCGCTGGAGCAGATCATCAGCGGCGATCAGCCGCTCCAGCGGGCGCTGACGGCACTGCGCGACAACACGCAGCCTGCCGTTCTCTCTGAAAAACTGGATGACAAGGCGCTTCAGGAGGCGATGGCGGAGCCGGATTACCAGTTGCTGACCCGCCTGGGGCATGAATTTGCCCCGGAAAACAGCACGCTGGCGATACAGAAAGACAAAGAAAACACCCTCCAGGCGGTCTATCAGCAACTGACGGAGCTGCACCGTTACCTGCTGGCTATTCAGAACGCGCCGGTGCCGGGAAAATCAGCGCTGAAAGCGGTGCAGCTACGGCTGGATCAGAACAGCAGCGATCCTATTTTCGCCACCCGCCAGATGGCGAAAACCCTGCCTGCCCCGCTCAACCGCTGGGTGGGCAAGCTGGCGGATCAGGCCTGGCACGTGGTGATGGTGGAAGCGGTCCATTACATGGAGATTGACTGGCGTGACAACGTGGTGAAACCGTTTAACGAACAGCTTGCCAACAACTATCCGTTTAACCCGCGCTCACAGTCAGATGCGTCGCTGGATGCGTTTGAACGCTTCTTTAAACCGAATGGCGTACTGGATACCTTTTATCAGCAGAACCTGCGGCTGTTTATGGAAAACGATCTGAGTCTGGAGGACGGGGATAACAACGTGATTATTCGTGAGGATGTCCGGGAGCAACTGGATACCGCACAGGAAATCCGCGAGGCGTTTTTCAGCAGACAGAACGGCCTGGGCGCGCAGTTTGCCGTGGAAACCGTGTCGCTTTCCGGCAACAAACGGCGCAGCGTGCTGAACCTGGACGGGCAGTTAGTGGACTACAGCCAGGGCCGCAATTACACCGCCCATCTGGTCTGGCCGAACAACATGCGTGAAGGCAATGAAAGTAAGCTGACGCTGATAGGCGTCAGTGGCGGCGCGCCGCGCAGCATCAGTTTCAGCGGACCGTGGGCGCAGTTCAGGCTGTTCGGCGCCGGGCAACTTACCGGCGTTCAGGAGGGGACATTCAGCGTGCGCTTTAACGTGGACGGCGGAGCGATGGTGTACCGGGTACATACCGATACGGAAGATAACCCCTTCACCGGCGGGCTGTTCAGTCAGTTCCGGCTGCCGGATACCCTGTACTGAGGAGGCTGAAATAAGTCAGGACGCACTCACGCACATTATTGTTACCGGCCAGGATCCGCGCGGCCTGCCGGAGTTCAGCGCCCTGCGGGAAGAGATCAACAAATCGTCTCACCCGTCGCAGCCGGAGCTGAACTGGAAACTGGTGGAATCGCTGGCGCTGGCCATTTTTAAAGCCCATGGCGTGGATCTGCACACGGCCACTTATTACACCCTGGCGCGCACCCGCACGCACGGCCTGGCCGGATTTTGCGAAGGGGTGGAGCTGCTGGCGGCCATGATAAGCCACGACTGGGACAAATTCTGGCCACAGGATGAGTCAGCCCGCACCGGGATGCTCGACTGGCTTAATTCGCGCACCGGCAATATTCTGCGCCAGCAGCTGTCCTTCTCCGGCGCGGACCTGCCGTTGCTGTACCGCACCGAACGGGCGTTACAGTTGATTTGCGACAAACTCCAGCAGGTGGAACTGAAACGCCAGCCGCATGTGGAGAACCTGCTTTATTTTGTGCAGAACACACGTAAGCGGCTTGAGCCGCCGCCGAAAAGCAGCGTGGACATTCCGCCGCAGACCACCGTCAGAACGTTGATCTACGCCCCGGAGAGCACGCAGCCCGTCACGGAGGAAAACCTTCCGCCCCTGCCTGAGTTGCCGGAAATGAAGGTGGAAGTCCACCACGGCGCGGTGGAGGATCCAGAGCCTGTCGCCAGGGCCACGTCAGGCCGGACTATAAAAGGCTTTATGGCCGGTGTCGTCTGCGCTGCGGCTGTCGCTGCCGTCCTCTGGTGGTGGCAGGTGTACCCGATGCAACAGCAACTGGCGCAGGTCAGGGACACGGCGCAGGGCGCGGCAACGCTCTGGCTGGCCTCGCCTGAACTGGACAGCTACGGGCAGCGGTTACAACAGCTTCCCGACGCCTCGCCGCTGCAACTGCTGGAGGCGGGGATGCAGATGATGCGAACCGCAGACAGCCGCTGGCCGGAAAGTCTGCAACAGCAGCAGGCGACAGCGCAGTGGAATGAAATCCTGAAAACCCGCGCGCAAAGCAGCCCGCAAATGCGCGGCTGGCAGCAGGCGCGCCAGAATCTGCGTGACTTTGCTGACCTGATGATGCAGCGGGAAACGGAGAAGCAGGGCTTTACCCTCTCCTATATTAAAACGGTGACCTGGCAGGCGGAACGCCTGCTGAATCAGGAAACGCCGCTGGAATCCCTGCTGACGCAGTACCAGGATGCCCGCGCTCAGGGACGGAATACGGAGGCGCTGGAAAAACAAATTAATGAACGGCTGGATGGGGTGTTAAGCCGCTGGCTGTTGCTGAAAAACAATATACTGACGACGACGGCAACCGAAACGGAAGCCGGAAAGAGATAGTAATGAAAGGAGATTAATATGGCGAATTTAAGTTATTTGACACTTAATGGAGAAAAACAGGGACTGATTTCAGCGGGGTGTTCATCAATGGCATCCATTGGCAATAAGGCACAAATCGCTCACATCGATCAAATTTTAGTCCTGGCCCTTGAACATGGCGTCACGCGGAATCAAAACGTAAACCACCTTGCTCTGACTATTCGAAAACCAGTGGATAAAGCTACTCCTTTGTTAAATAAAGCAATTACAGAAAATGAAATTCTGACCTGCGATATTGAGTTTTACCGGACTAATCGCTTCGGTATA
Source organism: Salmonella sp. 2020_1395 (assembly GCF_043848115.1). NCBI lineage: Bacteria > Pseudomonadati > Pseudomonadota > Gammaproteobacteria > Enterobacterales > Enterobacteriaceae > Salmonella > Salmonella sp. 2020_1395. The sequence continues at coordinate 393,731 of NZ_JBCMFH010000004.1, forward strand.
AATGAGATGTATTACAAAATACAGTTGCTTAAAGCCCGTATTGCAAGCATTCATTTAATAGTTCCACATACGGTAAGCAGCAGTGACGGGCAACCGGAAGAAAATATATCATTTATTTATGAAACATTTACGCATGAACATTGTATTGCGGGGACCAGTGCATTCAGCACCTGGAATACGCGTCTTTTTTAAAAAAAACAACAAAGGGATATTTAATGCCTTCGATCAGAGAGCAAAACAATGAAAAAATGAGTAACAAGCGTTCCACCTTATGTGGTAATGAGACATACTCATCAGATGGAGATATATACTCCATGAGTAATCATTACGTCATAAATATGGGTAACAGCACGTTGCCCGTCGATGCGTATTGTCTAAGTGAGTACTATGATGTTGTTAGAAGGCTTATCAAAATAATGGTATCTCCTGAATCTGCTGGTGGTATACCAGATGGGATATTATCTGTCCCAGTAGATATATTTTACCTTGGACGGGCTTTTCTGGACACGGAGAATAGATATAGAAATGAAATTGAGCACTACCGATTAGCAACACTTATAAAAAGAGAGATTTCTGATGAAGACACATTTACCAGACTAATCAATTTAATATTCGATGAGTTATTTTCTCACGTTCCAGAAAAAACGCAAAATAAAATATTCAGCCATATTGGTGGCGCTATCTTTGGTAGAACTATAGCTAATGCCTTTGTTTCTGGAGAAATTGCTAAAGCAACCATGAAGAAAGCAATAAGTTCTGTATCATCAGCACAGTTAAGCAAAATCATATCAATAAGCGCTTCCATTTCAGGTGCGATAATTGGTAATATACTATTAACAGGAGGTATGGCAGAAAGAGCGATTTATACATCCAGGGCATTGAAAGAAGACTGTCCTGAGATTTATAACAGATTAAGACCAACCGATTTAGATTTATTATACTTCCTTGTTGAATCAATTATGGAACCTGTTGTTGACGCAATAAAAATAAGACGAAATGATGGTCAGATTGCTTTCGAAAAAATGATGGAGCTAATGGCAAATGAGATCAGAAAATAAAAAAGCGTCAAGAAAAATCATTGATTTTCTCATATATGGTCTAATTTCAGCAATCAGTGGATGGACCTTTATTCTGTGTCTTTACTGGTTGCTCTATTTAAACACATGGACACTAAGAATAGTCTACATCATTATATCAATACTGATTGCTGGGTTCATTATATGGTTGCTATCCATCTTTTTTGAAAATGATAGTTAATAAATTGCATGTTCTAAAATCCATATCATCAGGCAAGAAACTTAACCTGTAAAAAATGACTAACGATAATAGATACTTGAAAAAATCAATAAATGGCTGGATGAGACTTTAAGCATTTTGTTCCTGGGAAACGGACGAAGTTGAAACAAATCTGATGTTGAAGACTATCCTGACCTAATACAGAGAGAACAACCAAAACATATCCGAACTATTAATTAAAGACAGTCAGATAAACATCATATATAATCACCACATAAGAAAGCACAGTATCACTTATACATGAAATAGTAACGTAATTTTTTACTTATATATTTTTCCACATACAGCCAGGGCCGCAATTACACCGCCCATCTGGTCTGGCCGAACAACATGCGTGAAGGCAATGAAAGTAAGCGGGCGCTGATAGGCGTCAGTGGCGGCGCGCCGCGCAGCATCAGTTTCAGCGGGCCGTGGGCACAGTTCAGGCTGTTCGGCGCCGGGCAACTTACCGGCGTTCAGGAGGGGACATTCAGCGTGCGCTTTAACGTGGACGGCGGAGCGATGGTGTACCGGGTACATACCGATACGGAAGATAACCCCTTCACCGGCGGGCTGTTCAGTCAGTTCCGGCTGCCGGATACCCTGTACTGAGGAGGCTGAAATAAGTCAGGACGCACTCACGCACATTATTGTTACCGGCCAGGATCCGCGCGGCCTGCCGGAGTTCAGCGCCCTGCGGGAAGAGATCAACAAATCGTCTCACCCGTCGCAGCCGGAGCTGAACTGGAAACTGGTGGAATCGCTGGCGCTGGCCATTTTTAAAGCCCATGGCGTGGATCTGCACACGGCCACTTATTACACCCTGGCGCGCACCCGCACGCACGGCCTGGCCGGATTTTGCGAAGGGGTGGAGCTGCTGGCGGCCATGATAAGCCACGACTGGGACAAATTCTGGCCACAGGATGAGTCAGCCCGCACCGGGATGCTCGACTGGCTTAATTCGCGCACCGGCAATATTCTGCGCCAGCAGCTGTCCTTCTCCGGCGCGGACCTGCCGTTGCTGTACCGCACCGAACGGGCGTTACAGTTGATTTGCGACAAACTCCAGCAGGTGGAACTGAAACGCCAGCCGCATGTGGAGAACCTGCTTTATTTTGTGCAGAACACACGTAAGCGGCTTGAGCCGCCGCCGAAAAGCAGCGTGGACATTCCGCCGCAGACCACCGTCAGAACGTTGATCTACGCCCCGGAGAGCACGCAGCCCGTCACGGAGGAAAACCTTCCGCCCCTGCCTGAGTTGCCGGAAATGAAGGTGGAAGTCCACCACGGCGCGGTGGAGGATCCAGAGCCTGTCGCCAGGGCCACGTCAGGCCGGACTATAAAAGGCTTTATGGCCGGTGTCGTCTGCGCTGCGGCTGTCGCTGCCGTCCTCTGGTGGTGGCAGGTGTACCCGATGCAACAGCAACTGGCGCAGGTCAGGGACACGGCGCAGGGCGCGGCAACGCTCTGGCTGGCCTCGCCTGAACTGGACAGCTACGGGCAGCGGTTACAACAGCTTCCTGACGCCTCGCCGCTGCAACTGCTGGAAACAGGTATGCAGATGATGCGAACAGCAGACAGCCACTGGCCGGAAAGTCTGCAACAGCAGCAGGCGACAGCGCAGTGGAATGAAATCCTGAAAACCCGCGCGCAAAGCAGCCCGCAAATTACTCAATGGGAATACATATATAAAAATAACTGGATACGCTGGATTACGCCAAATATTAAATGGACCCGATATCTCTTTAACAATCCGCAAATAATGAAGTTCGGTGTCGGAGCAGCCGCCATGACAGAAGGGATAGTCAAGGGGACCAGGTACAGTGTATTGTTCAGTGGTGCATTTCATGTACTGGAATTTATATTTAAATCAGAATATGATTTTGCTGACTTTTTCGTTGATGTCTCTATGGATGTTGCCAAACTTATGGTTGCCCAAATTGTTCTTAAAGCAGTTGCTGGTATTTTGGACTTTCTGGCGCTCCGATAATTATTGCAACTGCTGCTATTATTGTAATAGGATTATTTATCGCATGGGGATTAAATAAACTTGATTCAGAAAAATACTTGAACTTATCTAATATTCTAAAAACAGCGATAAGGAGTGGTAATGTCATGTATGCTGAAAGAATCATGCATGATGCCAAAACAATGCCTGCCAAACAATTCATTCTGTTACGCACCATGAGTCATCCTTAAAATAATCAATAATATGGAGTAAGTTATAGTGAGACATTCAGATAAGGCAAAGCGAATATGGTCTCTTTTTTTTCTCTTTTTTATTTTTTTTGGCATTATTTCTGTCTTAATAATCAGTGCTGGAAATGACACATACTCGTTAATAAAAGGTTCTGATCGTATCTACTATGACTGGAAAGGTATTGTTGGATTGTATAGTATACCTTTCCTTTTTTTTACTTATATCTATCTTGTTATCAGCTTTATCATTTCCGAAACAAATGTTTTAGTGAAAAAAAACAAGAAAAAATCTCATAATATTATAATGAAATATCTTGGCCCAATCATCGCACTCAGTTTACTCTGTATCATTATTGGATTTATTTCAACATTTTTTATCACCTCTTACGTACACAGTCATTATACTCCGTGTGATGGCAGTTCAGGAATTTACTCCGGAAAAAACTATGTTAAAGGTGGCGCAACATGCCATTAGTTCCGTATGATATGAACTGTATGGATATGAGGATCCCGGTATGCTGATGGATGTTGCCAAATTTATTGTTACTGACATTATCATTTCCGTTGCTGCTGGTATATTGAAAATTATTATTATACCAGTGATTATTTCTGACATAATAGTTATAGCTGTAGCTATTACATTTGTAGTTATCCTGGAACAGCTTGATAACGAGATATTCCACACATCTAATGACTTTAAAAAAGCGATAAAAGGAGGATGGGCGGTTCATAATCAACATAAGGGCGATCGTGGTTATAGCTCCATAGCCAAGAAAATAGGTACAACACAGAGTGTTCTTACTAAACTGAATGGCGTTAAAGTCATTCACCCCGGAGATAAACTTAAGTATAAGAAAGCGCATATGGAACAGTATATACCAGGGTGGCTTTTATTTACACCTGAAAACATTCAAAAACAATATAATATAGACCCAACAAAAGCACAACCTGGTCATAGAGGGGATCACACCTATGCGGATAAAATCAGATTCACATACGCTCTCATTGTTGCAGATGAGAGTAAATAACATTTACAAGGAATAATCAATGAACATAAAAAAAATTCTATGTCTTTTTCTTATATGTGGTGCAGCCAATGCGCATAACATCGATCCTGCGAAATGCAATAATGAGATACAACAGGATGACGTCTATTGGTGCCTTATGGATAAATACCAGCAAAGTGTTATCGCTTTAAAAAAAGAAGAAATTAATGCACAAAAAAGGCTGGAAAGATTCGATAATAATGAAGGAAAGGAAAGAGGCCTTAATGAAGATGGGACTCTTGCATACGATTCTAACATTCACCCTGCAAGAATAACCTTCCCCGAACTTCATCGTTATTTTATCATTTACAGGGAAAAACAATGCAGCTATGCATCACTTAGTATTGGATCGCTTTCCGGTTATAGGGTTCCAATATCTTCATTATATTGTAAAACCGAGATGAATATTTCACAAATAAAATGGCTTAACGATTATATATAGAGGTTATTATGCGCAAGAAGTTCCTTATTATAATTAATTTCATTATGGCATTTTTTTACTGTAACTATTTATTTGCAGAAAATGTTAACCATATCGTTATTTATGATATGCCGCAAGACTTGCGGGATTTTTTTGAAACCGCTGATTCCTGTGAAGGATGGATAAGGGATTTTGATGTTCGTCAAGAAAAATCGACTTATCAGTTTGTAGAGGATTCGATTAAAAGAGACTGCTCAAACATTGAAAATAAATTACTCTCGATGAAAAACAAATACAAGAATAACAAAGATTATTCAGCAAGACTAACGGTCTATGATGATACCATCATAATATATGACGAGTATAAAAAGACGCGAATAAAAAATGAAAGTAATGAGTGATTTTGAGACTATCATTTAATGAGCTAGTGGATGTAGTTATAATGGCGGAGGAGATTCTAAGTATGCAGAAAAATTGCCTTATGTATATGCATTATTTACCTCTGCAACAGGAAATAAAAATCAATGATTAGTATTGCACGGATTTTTATAATATTAGCCACGTTGATATTTAGCTTTTCCTCAATCCATAGCACATATGCAAATAATGTTTATTATCTCAGTAAGAACAACTGTGAATCAGGAGAAGAGGCGGAACTTGTCGACTGCCTGAGAAATGAAGTCATTGAAAGCACTATAACGCTGAGAAAGGCCGAAGAAAATATCAGATTACGTATAAACAAATGGTCTGAAGTCAAAAATGCAGCACTGGATGATGCTATCCCGATTGAACTTTACAGACTGGATAAATCTAATCAAGAGTTTATTCGTTATCGTCTTGCTCAGTGCTCGTTTGCAGAATCATGGGGAAATGGTGTGGGGAGTTTTACTCGCATATATTCCTGTATGGCTGAACTAAACAGACAAAGAACCGAACAATTGATGCATGCTGATATTCCTAATTATACAGAGGATATGAAATAATCATGACCCGTTTACTGTGATGCTTTTTACTTTTTGTGTGCAACTCATCATATTCACGCGAGGAGCCAGAATATTCAAAAACATATACCCCAGACGAGTATTATTATTTATCTTCTAAAATCCCAAAAGAAGTTCGTCAACTGATAATGAACGTAAATATGGCAGCCCCCCTCGCCGCCATATTCAAGAAAGAGCTCGTACAGAAGTACGGGCTTTTTGCTTATATTTGACCCGTCCTGAATAGCGTTGACACGTTCCAGACTTAAATCCGGAGAACGTGATGATGACTGAGTTCAAACGCACCCAACGCGATTATCCTCTATCCTTTAAAATAGCCGTCGTTGAGCAGGTCGA